>UQZY01000022.1 GCA_900545655.1 uncultured Oscillospiraceae bacterium | reverse complement strand
TATTATCTTACCGCTTGTGGTTTTCGGAAGCTCGTCTCTGAATTCTACAATACGAGGATACTTGTAGGGTGCTGTTTTCTTTTTGACGTATTGCTGAATCTCCCTTTTAAGGTCATCCGTCGGCTCCGTCCCCTTTACAAGAACAATTGACGCCTTTACAACCTGTCCGCGGACCTCGTCCGGAGCTGCGGAGACACCGCACTCGAGAACATATGGAAGCTCCATGATAACGTTTTCAATTTCAAACGGTCCGATGCGGTATCCCGACGACTTGATAACGTCGTCGGCACGACCGACATACCAGAAGAAGCCGTCCTCGTCCTTCCACGCAAGGTCACCCGTGTGATAGAATCCGTCGTGCCATACCTCCGCAGATTTTTCGGGTCCGCGGTAGTAACACATAAAGAGTCCGGACGGAGCGCCGTTCTTTACATCGATAACGATTTCGCCCGGCTCACCGGGCTCAACCTCGTTGCCGTCACTGTCAATAAGCTTTACATCGTATATGGGAACAGGCTTACCCATCGATCCTATCTTATGGTCTGCTCCCACAAGATTTCCTATGATAAGTGTGCTTTCCGACTGTCCGAAGCCCTCCATTACCTTGAGGCCCGTGAGCTTTTCAAGCTGACTGAAAACCTCGGGGTTAAGTGCTTCACCCGCGGTAGTCGCATGTTCAACGGAAGAGAGGTCGTACTTTGAAAGATCCTCTTTTATCATCATACGGTACATCGTCGGAGGGGCACAGAAGGTAGTGATATGGTACTTCGCAAACAACGGAAGTATGTCGTCGGCATGGAACCTGTCAAAATCATAAACAAAGGTTGCCGCCTCTGCAAACCACTGGCCGTAAAGCTTGCCCCAAAGCGCCTTTGCCCAGCCTGTATCCGAAATGGTGAGGTGAAGTCCGTCCGGGTCAACACAGTGCCAGTATTTAGCGGTTATAAAGTGACCGAATGGATATTTGTAATTGTGAAGCGCCATCTTCGGATACCCGGAGGTGCCGGAGGTAAAGAACATGAGCATAGGATCATCACCCTTAGGTGAGTCCTCATGCCTTTCATATATGTCGCTGTAAAGCATCCATTCCGAATCAAAGTCATGCCAGCCCTCACGTGCACCGTTTGCACTTATCTTTATCTTAAGCGACGGGCAATTTTCCGAAGCAAGGTCAACCTGATTCGCAACCTCTCCGTCGGCGGTACATACGATAGCCTTAACATCCGCTGCCTTAAACCTGTACTCAAGGTCATAGTCTTTAAGCTGATTCATCGCCGGAATCGCTATTGCGCCTATCTTGTGAAGAGCTATGATTGCGGGCCAGAACTGATAATTACGCTTTAGTATAAGCATTACCTTGTCATACCGCTTTATACCCAGACTTGTAAAATAGTTCGCCGCCCTGTTTGAGAGTTCCTTCATATCCTTAAAGGTGAAGCGTCTTTCGTTTTTATCCACATCCAAATGAAGCATGGCGAGCTTATCAGGCTTGGTGCGTGCAAGCTCATCCACAACGTCAAATGCAAAGTTGAAGTTTTCGGGATTTATAAAATCAATCTTTGTGGGTGTTCCCTTTTCGTTCTTTTCAACGTGTATCCACTTTTTATAAACACGTTCTCTTTGCTCCTTACCTATACGCTTCGGAGTTTCACCGGCAGTTACCTCGGGAGCCATGAGCTCGGGAATCGGTTCGCCGCTTGCATTGAGAACTATTGCATAAAACAGGCAGTCCTCTCCGCCCGTGGCTATCATTCCGTGAGGTGTGTCGGAGTCGTAGTAAATGGTATCGCCCTCACCGAGTATCGTTGAATGCTCTCCAACCTGTACCTTAAGTGAGCCTTTTATAACGATATCCAGTTCCTGTCCCTTGTGACTTGTAAGCTCTATGGGCTTGTTCTGTGCCTCATCACTATAGCCCGCAACGACAAAAAGCGGCTCGGAAATCCTGTTTTTAAAGGATGCCGCCATGTTATAGTAGGTCATACCGTGTGCCTTTTGAATCTCCTGTCCGTCACCCTTTCTTGTAACAACAACCTTTGCGAGGTTCGGAGACTGGCCCTCAATGATATCCGTTACGTCTACACCGAATGCAAGACCGCACCTGTAAATAAAGGCAAAGTTCAAGTCCATTTCTCCGCTTTCACAGGCGATGTATTCCTCCTCGGAAACACCTGTCTGTTCAGCCATATACGCGGTTGAAAAGTTTTCAATCTCACGAAGCTCACGGATTCTGCGTGCCATTTCATGAATTTTGTAATCAAGCGATGTAATATTCTGCATACATAGTCCTCCTTTTACCTCTACACCCGGACAAATAAAAAACCCGTCTCAAAGTGTAATTACTTTGAGACGAGCTACAAATCTTTTTTTTGTACACCCGCGGTACCACTCAAATTGCCGTGTATAAACACAACCACCTTCAGACTCTGACAAGCCCTATGCACTAACGTAGCCTACACGGGAGAGTTCTACTGAGCAACACGCCTTTCTTCTCTCCGACTCAGGAGCTACAAACAAAGAGTTCCACTGCCGATTTGCACCACCCACCGGCTCTCTTCACGGAAAAGTTTTCTGATAAAACTTTTCCTCAACAAGTGAAAGGTTCTCTGCCCTCTCCGTCAAAGTCTTTATTTTAAATTGTATGATAAGTTTATACACCAATTTTTTATCGGTGTCAAGAAAATTTTATCGAATCATTTTTCGGGATGTTCAAGTTCCCGGCAATGAGGACAATCGGCTATTCCCCTGCTCGTGGGATCGACAAGCACGCCGAGAGCGGTAAGCGCCGTTATAATAGTGGTGGCTATTCCCATTGCATCGTTTTCACTGATAGACGGAACAATATCCGTAAAATTCGCTATTATTGAATATGCAAAGGCAAGGACTGCCGGTATAAAGCCTATCCAAAAGGCAGGATTGCGAAACCTTACCTTGAAGTTTATCTTTTTCAAAGCTTCACCCCTTAACACTATATGTCCGTTTTGAATAAAATGTTTTAGGAGGTGAAAATTTTGAGTATATGTATTGCTATAGGTCACGGCAAGTCCAACACCGGCGGCTACGACCCGGGCGCTGTTTCCGGTACAACGCAGGAGTTTAAGGTCGCAAAGGAGATAGGAAAATACGCCGCTGCCTACTACAACGAAAACTACGCAGAGCACTGCGATCTTATAAACTACAACGGAGAGTATTTCTTAAGTGAAAGATATAAGCTTGCAAACCAGAAGGGCTATGATTTTCTCGCTGAGCTTCATCTCAATGCCGGCGGCGGTACCGGTACCGAGGTGTATCATTCCGTTTACAATACAAATAAAACCGCAGCCACCGTCAGTGCCGCAATTGCAAGCGCATTCGGCATAAAAGACAGAGGCGGAAAAACCAAAACGACGTCGTCGGGGTCCGACTACTTCGGCATCATACGGGAAACCCGTATGGAGGCAATCCTCATAGAGACTGTTTTCATAGACACGCCGTCGGACCTTGCGCTTGTCTCCACCGCCGCCGGTCAGAAAAAAATGGGCGAGGTTATTGCAAAAGCGATAGCAAAGGCACGCGGAGTAAAGGAAAAAGACAAGACATCAAAGCCTGACTCAAAGCCACCCGAAAAGACAGATGAAGGCATCGTATACAGAATTCAAACCGGTGCGTTCAAGAGTCGTCAGAATGCCGATGCCTACGTTCAAAAGCTCAAAGAGCAGGGCTTCCCCGCAATAATCATCAAAGATAAATAACGGTATCGACAGAGTCTTTGCAAAATACATTGAAAAAGAAGATTGCTACTAAACGGGCACGGTTTTTGCCCGATATTCAGATGATTTTTGCAAAATATTTACAGAAAACAATGAAAAAACAGGATTCACTTTTCCTCGTGAATCCTGTTTTTTGTTCCTTAAAATCAGAGTTCCAAGCACGAAAGCAGCCTTTTTGTGGCGTTACCGTCCGGTACGTCAAAGTTAAATGCCTTAAATTTTTTCAGTTTCTCTGTGCTTTCGTCGGACAGAAATTCTCCGTTCGCAAGAATCCTCAAAAGCTCGTCCCTGTTTCTTGCGACGGGGCCCGGAACGTATGATAAATAATCAAAATAAAAGCTGCGGCTGCCCTTATAAGAATCGAGATCAAAAGCGTAAAAAACCGTCGGTTTATCTATAAGAGCAAAATCCATACAGACAGATGAATAGTCCGTTATGAGAAGATCCGCCACAAGACAAAGCTCATTTATACTCTCGTAGTCAGTGGCATTTACCTCTGCCTTTTTATTGTGCATATCTTTATCTGATTGAGCTTCGTTTTTCCGTCCGTTTTCACAGCTGTCTTTTTTTAAGCCATCTCCCGGCAGAGACTCATGAACCTGAGGATGAAGTCTTGTAACAACAATTGATTTTCCGGTTTTTGAAGCACTGGTGCCCTCGCCCTCCGACGGTCTGCAGTCTGCCGTAGCAAGAGAATCAAGCCACTTGTCAACGGCAACCCTGACTTCCCCTGCGTTAAAATTATTCAAAATCTCAGAGTCTCCTGCTCCGTCACGAAAAGTCGGCGCGTACAGTATTACAAATTTATCTTTAAGCTCCGGATACCTTTCATAAACATGTGTGCGCGCGGACGAGAGGCTTTCCGGGTGAAAATAATAATCCTCGTTCGGAGTACCGGTTGTGATAATCCTTTGCTCATCGACACCGAAGGCCTCGGCATATATACTGCCGACGCCCTTCGATGAGCAAACAACACAGGAAAGGCGTTCGTTCGCCGCGCGTTCCCGCTCGCGAATTTTTTTCGGTTGTTCTATGGACAACCCAAACTTCTTAAAGGCACCCTGTCCGTGCCAAAGCTGTATTATTTTTGTATCCTTCGACGGGTGGGTTTTCGCGAGCGGCATAAAATTGTCATTGAGAAAAATAAGCCTTGAGCGACCGAGACGAAATGCATCGACGGTAAGTGCTTTCAAAGCGGTTTTTTTGCCGAACATTTCCTTTCGGTCAAGCTTTATGATTTCACACTCTCTATGCTCATCCTCCAGGACTCTCAGGACCTCGCCGAGTCCGTCCCGAAAGCTTGCGTTGTGCATTGACACAAGCGCAACACGATTCTTTTTAATACCGAATCCTGCTCCGAGATTAAAGAAAAAGGAGTAAACAGAAAACGCCATATCTTTAACACTCATTTTCCGTCACTCCTTTTTATACTTACAGTTCGGTTTCCCTTCAGTCCTGTTTGTTTACTACGGTCCGCCTTCATCTGATTTTGATTTGTTTTCCGGTTTTGCTGTTTTATTTTTACTACTTGTTCCAATGAAGGACTGTTTTTCCTATACGGTGATTGAGGTCGGCGTCAAACGCTTTGTGTATGTCGGGAATACTTCTTACATCAAAAACGTCTCCGATAAGATTTTCAAAATACCGGGCCGGCGTTTTTTGTGTTTTAAGGAAGTCGGCAGTTTTCACAAAGTCCTCTCTTCCGGAACGTGAAGAGCCGAAAAGTCTGAGTCCCTTTTCGAGAATCATCCTTGTGTTTACGGCTACATTGTTCTCCGATACTCCCGTAAGAGCAATGGTTCCCTCGGGGTTTATGTGATCAATCATCTGGTTTATGGCAAATTCGGCACCGGGTCCTCCGACACATTCGAAGCAATGGTCAAAAAGCAGGTCTTCCGGTATGTCGTCGGTGTGCATAGTCTCGTCCGCAAAAGAGAAGTATGACAGCTTGTC
This sequence comes from uncultured Oscillospiraceae bacterium, assembly GCA_900545655.1. Taxonomy (GTDB): domain Bacteria; phylum Bacillota; class Clostridia; order Oscillospirales; family Acutalibacteraceae; genus UBA1227. The sequence continues at coordinate 27,960 of UQZY01000022.1, read as the reverse complement.
GCTGCTGCGTCCGAAAACATATACCTGCATGTCGAGATAGAGCGTTTTAAGGAGCACGGCGGTTATAAAGCCTAAATTTCCGTCACCCCAAACACCCACCGAATTTCTTCTTTGGTGTGCAATACCGTCAAATCTTGAGATAACGTGCATGGAAACCGAGATAAGCTCCGAAAATGCGGCAACGTCGGGATTTACGGAATCATCAAGCCTTACGAGCCTGTCCGCAGGCATCTGTACATAGTCCTGCAAAAAACCGTCAAAGCCGCTGGAACGGAATTTGCTTGAAAACCTGTAGTTTTCCGCAATTATTTCATCGTCCTCTGTCGGCGTATTCGGAATTGCTATAACACGCTCTCCGGGTTTAAACAAGCCGTCCTTATCATACACGACCTCCGCCATGCACTCATGTATAAGTGCCATAGGGAGCTTCTTTTTAAGAACAGCCTTTGACCTTGCGCCCTGATAATAACGCTGGTCAGCCTTACATATGGAGAGGTGCGACGGCCTTATTATGATACCGGGCTCCGAGATATCTATCTCGTCATATATGACCTCGATCATACGCGGAGACGTGAGCTGATATATGGAATTAATCATTTATCGAGTTCTCCTTCAAGCATGGTTGCGGCAACCTTCAGATCAAAAGGATATGTAATCTTCATGTTTGAAACCTCACCCTGTACAAGATAAACAGGCTCACCCTTCATGGCAAAAATCTTGCAGGCATCGGTAAGAATTGATTTTTCGTCCTCTGTAAGACTTTCATAAAGTTCCTTAAGCTTCTTTGCCTTGAAACTCTGCGGAGTTTGTCCCTGGAAAAGAGTTGCACGATTCGGAATCTGGCTTATCACTTCTCCGTCAAGGCTCTCAACTATTGTATCCGTTGCGGGCACAACCGTGTCGCATGCGCCGTATTTTTTCGCCGCTTCGATATTTTCCTCAATAATTCTGTGCGTAACAAACGGGCGCACGGCATCGTGTGTGACGAGAATGGTGTCGTCATCTATGCCGTAATTCTTTTCTATGAATTTTATCGCATTGTTAAGCGTTTCATTACGTGTCGAGCCACCGGCAATAACAGTTACTCTGTCGGTATCTCCCATGGTTTTCTTTATCATGTTGGCAGTATGCGCAACCCAAGATTCCGGAGTCAGAACTATGATATGCTCAAACTGCGCATTTACAAAAAACTTTTCAATAGTGTGTATGATGATAGGCTGCTTTCCGAGCATGAGATACTGCTTAGGTGTGTCCGAATTTCCCATTCGGGAGCCTATTCCGCCTGCTAAAACTACTGCAAAATTCATTTAAAAAATCCTCCATTTAAGATAGAACTTTAAGCAAGATTCTATGTGTATCTTCTTTAGTTTGAAATTCCTCTTTGAATCACGCGCCCACACATGGTATACAACGGCGTCCGGGAAAAAAAGAACCTTTCCACGTCTGTTTATCTCACGGGTTATGTCGCAGTCCTCAAAATACATAAAATAACGCTCGTCAAAGCCTCCCACCTCTTTAAATGTGGCCGAGCGAAAAAACATAAAGCAGCCGGTCGCATTTTTTATCGGGAAGGGCTTTGTGTAATCCTCATCAAGCATTGCGTACCGGCGAAGGAGCCTTGAGGGTTCGTTCCCGCGGCGCAGACGGCTCGCCAGAAGATATATGAAATGCGGTGTGCGCTTACCCAGTATCTGATCCCGTCCGTCCGGAAAACATATCCTCGGTGAGAGCTGCAGCACATCCGCATTCGTCGGATTTTCCATGAACGTAACCATTTTTTCAATTATGTCATCCTCTATGACAACGTCCGGATTCACCACGCAGTGGTAATCCGACTGGAAATCCGACCTCATCACGTCGAGCATTTTATTGTGCGCCGCGCCGAACCCGATATTGGCTCCGGTTTTCATAAGGAAGAATTTCCCGTCATACAGCGGATTGTTTACAAATTTTTCGTTTAAAAGCTCGGCTGTGCCGTCCGTAGATCCGTTGTCAACAACATACAGTCTGAACTCAATATCGGTACTCTTAACGCTGTCAAGAAGAGTACCGGCCGCCTTTTCGATGTATTTTACATTGTTAAACGTAACAATACATGCCGAAACTTTAGTTTTTTTCAAAATCAATCACCCACACGAAAAGTCAGGCAAGCGAAAAGTCCCCGCTTACTTGAACAGTGTTTTTATAATTATACTACAGCGCCAGCGTATTTTATCACTGAGTTTTGTTTTTCTTCCGGTCAGGTTATCACCGTGCTGTCTGTAGAGTATGTACGGAGTGCTCAGAAATACAACCCGTCTCCCGTTTCGCCTTGCGTATTTTTCTGCTACAAGACCGATATACTGGTCATGCATGGGAAGTCTCTTCGGAAAAGGTAAAATCTTTTCCTTAAGGCATGCGTCAAAAGCCATGCAGCACCCCATATATGAATTTTTTATCACATTTGAAAGCCAACCCTTTTTCGAACCGTGTATTTCAAAGAATGACTCCTCGATAATATTCAGGCTTTCATCGGTAACCTCTGCGTTGTGAAGCACGAGCACGGCGCCGTCTTTTATCTCACGTGTAATGGCGCGCACCTTGTCAGGCATCCATACATCGTCCTGATCAGAGAGAAAAATGATATCTCCCGTGGTCTTTGAAATAGCGTATTCAAAGTTTTTTATAACACCCTGTCCGGGTCCCTCAAAGTAATGTATTCGCTTATCGGACGCCGCCATTTCACGAACAATTCTCTCCGTCTCGCCGCCCGGGTTGTCATCCGAAACTATGACCTCATCGTCAGAACGCAACTGCACCAGTATTGAATGAAGCTGTTCGGCGATGTATTTTTCCCCGTTATAGGCCGCAAGAGCAACCGACACCTTCAAGTTCTCACCTCATTGTTTCTTTTATTATATCTTTTCCTGTTTAAGAAAGAGGTCTATTGCCTCAGTATAACCCTTCAGACCGTGCCCCTTTATGGTAGCGAAGCACGCAGCGGAAACATAAGACACGTGTCTGAATTCCTCCCGCTCGTCAATATCCGAGATATGTACCTCAACCGCAGGTATGGAAACCGCCTTGAGCGCGTCGAGAATAGCAACACTTGTATGTGTATACGCTCCGGGATTTATAACTATACCGTCTTTCTTTTCGTACGCATCCTGAATTCTGTCAACGATATCTCCTTCATGATTCGACTGGAAGAACTCCACATCCACGCCTGCTTTGTCACAGTATTTTTTAACGAACCTCAAAAGGTCGTCATAAGTATCCGTTCCGTAAACCTTAGGCTCACGGATTCCGAGCATATTGATATTCGGCCCGTTTATAACCAATATTTTCACAGCCTTATTCCTCTCCCTGCAAGTCATAAAACACCGTTATCATGGTGTAAACCAGACAAACTTAACAATATATCTATTTGAACATTATAACAAATATGATACAATAATACCAGTTTATTTTGCGTGAAAAGACAGGAGGAATCATGAAATGGGCTTTTATCAGTATAAAAAGATAGGAAAAGGAACGGCAAATATCAACGAATATCTGTCCTCCGAATTCCTTTTAGAGGGTAAAAAGAGGGCGGTTCTTATGGATACCGGAATGGGCTTCTTCAATCTCAAAAAGTTTGTAAAGAGTAAAACAAGCAAGGAGATAATGGTTGTAAACTCGCATTTTCATCCGGATCACTCAAACGGAAATCATAAGTGGGAAAAGGTTTACATCGGCGAAAACGACCTTCCCTCATTTTCTTCCGACGACGTATACTTTAAGCTCTTTGGCGACATCTCGTCCGCAGTTTATGAAAATTACCCGAAGGTACGGCTCTTAAAGCCTGTCATAAACAAGGTCTTTCGCACAAGAAAGGGAAGAACAAAGTACATACCTCTCCGTGACGGCGAAAAAATAAACCTCGGAGAGAGAACCCTTATCGTAAAGGATTTTCCGGGACACACTCCCGGCTCCATAACCCTTCTCGACCCAAAACAGAAGCTGATTTACGCGGGAGACGCCTGCTGTATGGCAACATGGCTTTTCACAAATCCCGGCTGCAGTGTGCACACATACGCAGAAACCGCAAGGAATTACTACAGGGACGTTAAAAAAGATGGCTACAAAAAGCTCTACGGTTCACACGTTCCGTTCCCGAACAGAATAAGCTTTATAAAAGACTATGCAAATTGGGTTGACAGGCTCACACCTGAAAAGGCTGTTGTAAAGCTTGACATACCGGGTATGCCGGAAAAGCTCTGTATCGGACTTAAGCCCTCTCTTAAGCACCTCATGTTCGGCTGCTTCTATTTTGAACACCAGTGTGATTGATTTTGTGTTACGCCGCAGAACGCTCACAATACATTATCCTCATGTTTTGCAGCCTTCATAACACAATTACGTCCACAACACATAACAAACAGACAGATGCTTTTAATGCTCTGTCCGTAAAATTTTCAGGAGAATAAAATGGCAGAAGTAAAAAACGAAAAAGCAAAGCTTCCGGCAAAGGAAAAGCTTCATAAATTCAGTGAGAGATTTTTTGAAATCGAAGACGACAATCACTTAAGCGGATACGAGGTCTTTTACATCTTCATGATATGCAATGTAATCGGCTACTGCGTTGAAATGGTATGGTGTTTTCTCAAAAACGGTTACTGGGAAAGCCGCCAGTCACTTGTTTTCGGACCGTTCGGTCTCGCATACGGACTCGGAGGAATTGTTTTAAGCTACATACTCCATAAGGATATCGACAGACCATGGTGGTATATCTTTATAAAATCATGGTTCTGGGGCTCAGTTTCGGAGTACATCTCCTCGCTCGGAGAGGAGATAGTTTTCGGACACGTTTCATGGGACTACAGTCACATGCCGCTGAACATAAACGGGCGTGTATGCTTCCTTTACTCCCTGTTCTGGGGTGTCCTCGGACTTGTTTGGTGTAAGCTTATTTATCCGAGCTTCATAAAGTTTATTCACAAGATACCCATAAAGCCGGGAAAGATTATTTTCTGGATTCTGTTTTTGTTCATGCTCGTGGATATCGTCCTCTCGGCAGAAGCGGTTAACCGCTATAATCAGCGTCACGACGGCGTGCCCGCCTCAAATAAGGTGGACGTCTTTTTGGATGAACACTTCACGGATGAATTTCTGCAAAAAGTCTACGCCAACGCCATGGAAGTTGACAAATAAAAAAAGACCCGCACAGCGGGTCTTTTTTATAGCATTTTACGCCTTAAAGACATAGCAGGAACTAACCTCATGCAAAACCATATCAGCTAAACTTCCATTTAAGCTGCTCGGCAGACATGGAAAGGTGTGCGTCAAAGTCTTTAGCACCGATTGCCGCTTTCAGGAAATTGTACTCACTCTTTGACGCTGTTATGTGAGGAACATCCGCAGCGCCGGCATCCGTTCCGAGGGCGATCATGCCGCCGAGATACCACACCCTGCTTATGTTCTTTACATGGTTTGCAACTATGAGCTTCAGCACACCGTCGTCATACTTTCCTTTTCCTATGAGGCTTGCAACCGGCGTTATTGTCGGAACCCATACGGTGTCGGAGCCTGAAAGCAAATCCACGCACTCGTCATCCATATAGAATCCGTGTTCTATACTGTCCGCACCGGCAACAAGCGCTGCCTTTATGTTAGTCGCTCCGTTACAATGAGCCATAACGGCAAGACCTTTTTCATGTACATATGAAATCATTTCTGAAATTTCTTCCGCGGTGAGCCCTCCGGTCTCGCCGCTTTTTTCATATATGGTGGCGATATAACCGTTTTGTTCAACCCTTTCATGCTCACGCTCATAAGCGTCTGAGTTGTCACCGTGAGCGTGCTCGTGCTCATGAGAATCACAATCGCAGTCATGGACTTCTGTTTCTTTTTCCGTAAAATCGGCTGCCGTTATAACAGAAACTTTTTTATCATCATCTGCCAAAACACCGTACTGAGAAAAATCCATGATACCGGAAATAATTATCTTTATAAAATCTGCACCGTCATTTATCGCACTGTCAACAAGAGCTTTGTAACCGTCCATGTCATCAAAGCCTTTGCCGAGAAAATACCCGTAATGTCCGTTTTTGTGTATGGCGAACGCCGGGGTCCTGTAATCAACTCCGCACATACCCGACAGTTGTTTTGCCCTGAGGGAAATACCGCTGTTGTCACCGCCGTCACGCAAAAATGTTATCCCGGCATCCGCATATCCCTTGAGGCGTTCGCAAATCTCATCATCCGTTATTTTCTTTGTAGGCAAGCCCATATGGATATGGGCGTCATAATTAAGACTCATTTTTCAATCTCCAAGATAAAAATTCAATAAATTCCTTCACGTATAAAAGTGATGATAAATCGGATAAAAAATCAAATCCATCTTCCGAGAAGCTTCTTTGGCTCGTGAAGTGAATCCGTAATTATATCCTCTCCGAAAAACACCCTGTCTCCGTTTTCCGAAACTTTTTTTAAAATGTCTTCTCCGAGCTTATTCGCTATAACATCATATGCAGCCTTTAGCCTTGCCGGTCTTCTGTGAAGTGAGTGCGCATCGGTTGATACCACATGTACAAGCTCCCACTTTATAAGCTTAAGCATCTGCGCAGAGACTTTGTCACCGGCAGAGACCGTATTTGCGTTGGTCTGTACAACAAGACCCATTTCGGCAAGCTCGTAAAGCTCCGTGAGGTCATCGAGCAAATACGGATAACGCTCAACGTGAGCTATAACCGGCGTTATACCCTCCGTCTGCAAGTCATAAACAACCTCTTTCAAAAACGCTGGCTTCTGCGTAAAGGCCAATTCAAGCAACATATATGACGTTCCCGTAAAGCAAAGATCTCTCAACGACCCGCCCTTTACGCCCTGCTCCGTGAGCGCCGGTGAATACTTCACCTCTGCGCCGAGCGAAAAAGAGAGTTTTTCCTTATTCCCTGCTTTTTCCCATGCCTCGGCAAGCAAATTAAAAGAAGTATCACGTCTTTTGAGAAAAGACGCGATACCCTCTTTTTCGCAAAGGTAATGCGGAGTAAACACAATTCTGTCTACTCCGTTTTCTTTTTCCATTAATAAAAGTCCCAGTGAAGCTTCAATGTCCTTTGCCCCGTCATCCATACCGGGCAGGATATGACAATGGAGATCCGTCATTACTTTTTCTCCTCATCCTTTTTCGGAGTTCCGTAACCGTAGCCGTATTTATAACCATAGTCGTATCCGTAACCGTAAGAATAATATCCGGATTTCGCGGATTTCTTAGCTTCAAAACGTGTTACAACAGCTCCGAGAATTTTAACGTCTACATCTGAAAGCTTTTTCTTTGCAACTAAAATGGCGTCACGGGATGCATATTTTGAGCGTATTGCCAAAACCGCTCCGTCAACATACTTTCCGAGGACAGCTGCATCCGTAACGATAGAAATAGGCGGTGCATCCACTATGACAAAGTCAAACTTTTCCTTAAGATTTTCTATAACCTTCTGCATCTTTTCCTGAGCAAGCATCTCCGACGGATTCGGAGGAATAGCACCTGCCGGAAGAACATATATACCGATATCCTCTATCTCACCTATAGCTTCATCCAAGTTGCATTTGCCGGAAAGAACATCGGTAAGGCCCCTGACGTTTCTGCCCATATAGAGGTAAGAATGAATGGCCGGCTTGCGGAGGTCGCAGTCAACAAGAATAACTTTTTTTCCTTCCGTAGCGAGAGATACCGCAAGGTTTATGGATACATTGCTCTTACTCTCTCTGGGAAGAGCGCTCGTAACAACTATACTCTTCACGTTTTCCGTTGAAGAGATGAAGTTTATGTTTGTACGCAAAGACTTGTAAGCTTCGACATAACCGAACGGCATGTCATCACCCGAGGCAAGCCTCAGAATTTTTTCCGGGTCTTTTTTGTTTCTCTTTTTTTCAGCCTTCCCCTTAACAGCTTCATGCCTTGCCTTTGCTTCGGCATAGTTAAACTTTTTATAAGCTGCTTTTTCTGTCTTTTTTTCTGGTGAATCCTTATGAGCGGATTCATTCGAAGGCTTCGTTTTTTCAATCGTTTTCTTTTCTGCGGAGGGCTTTCCGGCTTTACCGTTTACACTCTGCTTAGATTTTGATACTTTCTTTGTTTCTGCCATCTGAAATCCCCTCCTTTACGCCTCTGTTTGCGGAATAACTCCGAGAACCGGGATTCCGAGATATTTCTGAACATCGTCATCATCAACGATATAATTTGAAAAGAAATACTTTACAAATACAATTGCAATGCTTATCACAAGTCCGAGAAGCGCAGCCACGGATGTGTTTTTAGTTATGCTCGGCGAAACGGGAGCCTTAGGCTCGTCCACCTGGCTTATAACCTTACAAGAGCCGGCCTCAACCGAATCAACTATGACATCCGGAGACACACGACTTATGGAACGGACAATACGTGCCGCAAGATACGGATCCGGATCCTTTACTGCAACACGCATAACCTGCGTGTCATTCACCGCAGTAACCGTAACCTTTTTCTGAAGCGTGTCATAATCCATATCCAGCCCAAGGTTATCTATAACCTGATTAAGCACTGTATTACTCTTTATGATGATAGCATATGTAGAAACAAGGTTTTTCGCCGATGTAATGTTATCGTTCGACACGGCGGACGTATTTTCCTGCTTCGTATTTACTATCATATTCACAGACGCCTCATACTGCGGCGTTATGAGGTACTTTGTCACGAAAAATCCGGCAATTCCGAAAACAATAGTTGCCACGAGTATAAGTGCAATATTGTTTTTGAGCAATATGAATACTTCTCGAAGATCTATCTCTTCATAATGCTCTCTGTTCTTTTCATCCATCACTTTTCCTCCAATTACGTATTGTCACATATTAGGTCAAAACTATAATGTTTTTATTATATCAGTACATGCGCGGTCCTTCAAGCATTTCACAAAACATGAAAATCCGCTGTGCAGAGCCTGACTGCCCATTGAAAGGATAACAGGTGTAAACTATTATTTCGTCACTCGGCACCCTTATAAGACCGGGGTCAAATTCTTTCGGAGCCATAACTTCCGTTTTGTAAACACGGTATCTGTAGTAGCCCCACTTAAGGTTCAATTCAAAAATATCATTTACGGCGACATCCTTCATAGGAGCAAAATATGTGAGATTGTGAGCAGACATGAGTGTTCGTGCACCAAATCCGGGAAGTGCTGACTGTGTTGATGTTCCAATTCCCTTTGATAAGCAAAATTCATTATCCCCATAGTATACCTTTAAGTCGTTTATTCCAAGCCTTCTGCAAGAAAATGTTCCGTAGCACCTGTTTATCTCCGGGTGGATGAAAGTTGTTGTCTCTGCGGGAACAGATGTACTTATAGTTTTTTCTGTATATGCTTCATTTTTACTTGACGTTAAACTATAGTTTGCAGAAATATTTTTATTTGCGGCTGATTCATTTTTTTCTTTGAATTTGTTTCATTTTTTTTATGATTATTTTCTGTAATCTCTGTTTTAGAATTAGTTTTTGTAGTCGAGTTTTCGCCCTTTTCCGATAAAAATTCCGTTTTGTCTGTCGGCAGCTGCTCCACCTGTTTTCCCTTCTCTTGAGTTGTGAAAAAGACACAGAACGAAACAAGAAGAACAATAAACAAATATACAGACATATCACGAAGTTGTTTGTAATTCATTTTTTTCATCCTTCCTTTTGCCGCCATAAGCGCCGAAAAAAGCTGTAACGGAAAAAACAATCCCGACAATAAACAGTATAACTGAAAATACAAAAAAAGTATTTTGCACGTTCAATAACAAGGCTTTAATGATATCGTAAACGTACTTTGGAGTTATATTGATTTTCTTGCACAGACCTGTAGAAAGTGAATAGATTGGGTATATGGCTGTTAAAATCGCCGCAGTCACAAAAGAGTATGAAAAATAGTCTTTGGCGCAACGGTCATAATACTTCGACTTTATAAGTATTATACTTATCACTAAAGAAAAGAGCAAACACACACCCAGTGCGACGATAAGCGGTTTTTCAAATTTTGAACATATCTTTGAATAGTACTGTATAAAGCTTAAGCTGATATATTTTCTGTACTTTTCAACGGCCTGATTTGAAAAATCCTTTATATTATTCTCAATAGCCTCCGTTATTTCTATATCTTTCTCTTTTCCGAATTGCTCTATATTTTCATAAAGCTTTTCCTGAATATCGGATGTATCCTTCGATAAATCATATCTTTTCCCTGTTCTGAAGGTTTCCGAAAAAAACTTCACAGACGAAAAAGATGAAAAGTATAATTACAAGATTACCGGTCTTAACATCGCTCCTTTCAAAATCACAGCAGGTATATACGAGGGCGTGTATCGCACAAAGCAGTTGCTTGCTCCTGTAGATGCCAGCGGATGGTTTACCAATGAAGACGGCAAATATCTTTACATGGATAAGGGCTTTGCAAAAACAGGTTGGGCACAGATTGACGGCAGTTACTACTATCTTGACCCCGCAAACAAAGGCCTTGCTTCTATCGGCTGGGACGAGATAGACGGCAGTCATTATTACTTCAACCAGTGGGGTAAGATGGTTACCGGCTGGACTTATATTGACGGAAACTGGTATTACTTCAATCAGTGGGGTAAGATGGTTAATGGCTGGAATCAGATAAGCAACAAGTGGTACTACTTCAACCAGTGGGGCAAGATGGTTAAAGGCTGGGCCTCTATAAGCGGCAAGTGGTATTATTTTAACAACAGCGGTGCTATGGTTACAGGCTGGGCACAGATAAGCAACAAATGGTACTACTTCAACAACGGCGGTGCTATGGTTACAGGCTGGGCACAGTTAGGCGGTAAATGGTACTACTTTAACAACAGCGGTGCTATGCTCACAGGATGGCAGCAGATAGGCGGTAAATGGTATTACTTCAACGGCAGCGGCGCTATGCTCACAGGCACACAGAGAATCGGCGGTAAAACATACAGATTCAATTCAAGCGGTGCATGGGTTGCCTAAAAACCGAAAATTAAACACGATTATTCATTACGAATAAAATCAATCAAGGGCATGACTCATACGAGCCATGCCCTTTTAGTTTGTAAGATTTTATTTTACTCTGAGGCTTTCGGCGAAAGCCTCATCCGGTGTTACATAGACCGTCCAATTTTCATGAAAGATTACTTTACCGGGTCTTGCTCCTGTCGGCTTCTTTAAATTTTTGACAAGGGTATAGTCCACCGGCACTTTATGTGCGTCTCTTGCCGTACTGTTGACAGCAGCTATTACAGCCGCCTCCTCTATGGCACGGTCGGAAACTTCACCGTTTTTGTTTACGATAATAACGTGCGAGCCGGGATAGTCCTTTGTATGAAGCCACATATCAAGTTTTTCGGAGGATTTCATAGAAAGCTTATCATTTTGAAGATTGTTGCGCCCTACAAGAACTCTGAAACCGTCAGTCGTCTCATACTCCTTCGGTGGAAGTGAGCTTACGGTTTTTTGTTTTACCCTCTGCCCGTTCCTTTTGATTTTCTGTGACTTTTGCATGCTTCTGTTCCGTATGTATCCGCTTGACAAAAGCTCTTCTTTTACCGCACCGACATCTCGTTCATTTTCTGCACGTAAAAGCTCGTCAAGCACGGTGTCAAGGTAGTTTAACTCTTCGACCCCGGCTTCAATCTGTTCCGTGAGTTTTTTCTCTGCGGTATAGGTTTTCTTGTATTCCTTAAAATATTTCTGTGAATTCTGTGCCGGAGAAAGTGCCGGATCAACGGAAACACGCATTATTTTGTTGTCATCATAATAGTTTGGTATATCATAAAAGGACTCGCCCTTTTTAAGCTGATAAAGGTTTGCGTTTATCAGTTCAGCACTTACTCGAAGAGTTTCACGATTTTCACAGGCTTTAAGCTCAATACGCTGATTGTCAATCTTGCGTATTATCCTCTCTTTTGTGCTTTGAAGAAGCTTACGAAGATCCGCAGTTTTATGCGTCATTCTTTCGATTGAGTCTCGTTTTGAATAATACTCATCGAGAAGCTCCGATGCATTGTCAAAGTATTCGACTGTTGCCATACCCCCATACTGAGTTATCGGCATAAACGAAAAATCAAAGGGCTTACCATCCTCATCTTTCAATAAACAATACCTTGAAGAACCGTGAGCATATTCACGTTTAAACTTATCAAGCACAAGAGAAAACGTTTTAAGGTCTGCATCACGCACATACACGTCCTCACCAAAGGCAATGTATGAGAGTTCCCTTGAGACTATGGGTGAAACACCCATAACAGATGAAAGAGTTGCAGATGACACTGTTTTATTCGGAAATGACATAATACGCTCTGTGGCAAGGTCAGCCGTCTCTTCAAGTATGTTTACCTTTTCCTGAGCAGGAGGCAATTCATACTTTACGCCCGGCAAGACAAGACGCTTTGAGGACTTGGTGAAATCGACGCGTTTAAGTGCGTCGATTATCATGCCGTCCTCCGAAACGAGAACGACGTTGCTGTACTGTGCCATAATTTCAACGGCGAGAGAAAGATTTTCTTTCTCTCCCATCTCATTTACTGCGAGAAAATCAAGGAAAAGGATGCGGTCACATCCGTTTTGGCGGATGGCTGTGACCGTGGCGCCGCCAAGCCTTTTCCGAAGAAGCATACACAGCATCGGCGGGCTTGCCGGATTTTCATACGAAGCACCGGTAAGGTTTATCCGCGGACTGTTCGCACGAGCGCTGAGCAAAAGTTTTTTTCCGCCCTGCTTCCTGGTGCGAAGAGAAAAGACAAGCTCCTCCGATGACGGCTGATACACCTTATCAACCTTTGCACCGACTATACTGTTTTCAAGCTCTGTCCTTATACAGTGCAAAAATAATCCGTCAAGCGACACTTGTTTTCTCTCCTTTTTAAATAATTAACAGCTCAACCGATAAAGCAGCACGGTGAGGATTCAAGGTAGGCGTATTCAATATCCGGAAACTCTTTTTTCAACAAGCTCATAAGAACAGGCATGGACACCGTTTCCGTCTCATAATGACCCGCCGCAAAAAGCGAAAGATCGAGCTCTGCCGCATCAAGAAAGTCATTGTGTTTTGCGTCCCCTGTTACGTATGCGTCAATTCCGTCCGCAGCGATATCCCTCATAAACGACGCGCCGGATCCACCGCATACAGCAACTTTTTTTATCATTTTATCAGGAGATGAAAGTCTTACAACCGTATCCAGCGTTTCTGCGACAACCTCTGCAAATTCGTTTGCGGGAACAGGTACTTTGAGTTCACCGACACGAGGCATGGAAAGGTCACCCTCTTCACGAAGCCTGTGAACGTCCGAAAGCCCCAATAAGGCTGCAAGCACATCATTCACTCCGCCGTCGGCAAAATCCCAATTTGTGTGCGCAGAGACAATTGATATCCCGTTTTGTATGGCTCTGAAAACCGGAGAGTCAGAAAGTACAAACTTTAAAGGATCCCAAATAACGGGGTGATGACTTACTAAGAGATCCGCACCGAAGTCATGAGCCTTAGAAACGGTATCATTCGTCACGTCAAGACACACGGCAATCTTACTTACGACAGAAACTCTGTTTCCTATGAGAAGTCCGCTGTTATCCCACGACTCCTGTGTTTCAAAAGGAGCTATCTGATTTATAAAGTCAAATACATCTGATACGGTAACCATACATTGCCTCCTGTTTATATAATTTTACTGTCAATTTTTTTAGTTCTCTTAAGTTAATTTTAATTTGCTTTCTAGATTAATATCTTTTGGGTTTATTTTAATTTGCTTTCTGGATTAATTTCTTTTGAGCCTTATTTTCTGTCCGCTTTAAAAATAATCACTTTTTTCATTTTGTGATTCAAGGGTTTTCCGTCAGCCGTAAGGTCAGCAAGAGGAATCATCCAATAAACCGTCGATATACTCCATAACCCTGCAAAGCCTTTTTACCGTCTGATCATCCCTTGACGCTTTGGCAAGCGCGTCAACCCGTACGGAAAGCCGTGACTTTATCTGCATAAGGTATTCATTTTTGTACGTACTGTCCGAATGCGGAAGCTTTCCCGTATAATAATAAGCATCTGAAAAAACACCCTGCGGTATAAGTTCGTCCGAGCTTTTTCCGGTAAATACAACCTCCATGGCAAGGTAAAGATGCTTTCCGTCCCTGCAGACATCCTCTTTTAAAATTTCAAAGCCGTGTTTTGTGAGGTATTCGCGCAGATCCTCCGCATGTGACTGAGGCTGAAGTACAAAATGATTTCCGTCCCTTTCTACCCATGCGGTATCGGATAAAATTTTTGCTATTAGCTCACCGCCCATCCCGGCGATGACAAAATCCGCAGCACAATTTTCCTTAAAATTCATAAGTCCGCTGCCAAGTATAAGCTCGACCTTTTCGGAAAGGCCGTATTTTTCTACGGTGTGCCCGGCATTTTCAAGCGGTCCTTTGTTTATGTCACCCGCAAACGCATACGGAACCATTCCCCTTTGTAAAAGATACACCGGGAGATATGCGTGATCCGTACCGACGTCACAAAGTGCCTTATTTTCTCTTGTCATTCCTGCCACCATCTTAAGGCGCGGGGAAAGGTCAGTCATCATTATCACCTTTTACGCTATGTAAAAAAGCGAAGGCCGGAAATACGGCACTTCGCCTTTTTTCTGAAGTTTCCGGAATCAAAGAGAAGCTTCCATTGTTTTGATAAGGTCATCAACGTTAACGCCGTGAACCATGCAAGCCTCTTCAAGCGATTCACCTCTTGCGCTCGGACAACCGAGGCAATGCATACCCATTGCGAGAAGATGAGGAGCAACCTCGGGATGCGCGTCAAGAAGATCTCCAATCAACATATCTTTTGTAATCTTTGCCATAATAAACTCTCCTGTAAATAAAAACTATCTTAATTAAAGATTCATATACCGATTAACCGAAATACTTTTTCTGCAATCGGCAATTGATTATCACTACTTTAATTATACACAAGAGTTTGTCCTTTGCAAGGATTTAAAGCTTAAAGATCCTGTTTTTCCGGATTTGTTTTTGCGGTGCTCAGCATTTCGTTATCTCTGAAAAAGAGAGATATACACCAAAGTCCGGCAGCCGCAACGAGTATATAGATGATACGTGCGACAACTCCGTCTTGACCTCCGCCGATAAATGCAACAAGGTCGAAACCGAAAATTCCGACACTTCCCCAGTTCACCGCGCCGATTATTATCAGCGCCATAGCAATCTTGTCAATCAAAAACCGTTCACCTCTGTAAAATGTACTTGCGAAAATTCGCAGTCATAACTAGTGTGAACGGTTTTACTTTTTTTATTCTGTTGATTTTTTCATTAAAGTTATATACGACAGGATTAGAAACCCTTTTCGCTTTTTAATCTTTGTCTTTTATCAGTTCTTTAGACTCTGAAGCGGAGCGGGTATTCTTCCGCCTCTGTTTATAAACACTGTCGGATCCGCTTTGTTTACGGGCATAACCGGTCCCGATCCGAGAAGTCCACCGAAGTTTAATTCCTCACCCACGGATTTTCCTATTGCCGGAATAACACGTACGGCCGTTGTTTTTGAATTCACCATACCGATGGCGGCTTCATCGGCAATAATTGCCGAAATGACAGCGGGTGTTGTGTCACCCGGAATAACTATCATGTCAAGACCAACGGAGCACACCGCTGTCATTGCTTCAAGCTTTTCAATCTTAAGACATCCGCATCTTGCGGCATCTATCATTCCGGCGTCCTCCGAAACGGGAATAAAGGCACCGGACAGTCCGCCCACGGAGCTTGAAGCCATGACGCCGCCCTTCTTAACGGCATCATTGAGAAGCGCAAGACAAGCCGTTGTACCTGCACTTCCGCACATGGAAAGACCCATCTCTTCAAGGATATGCGCAACAGAGTCACCGACCTCGGGCGTAGGAGCCAAAGACAGATCGACAATTCCGAACGGCACATCCAGTCTGCGTGAAGCTTCATTTGCCACGAGCTGGCCGACACGCGTAATTTTAAATGCTGTTTTCTTTACGGTCTCGGCAATTTCCGTTATGTTTGCACCCGGAATCTTTGAAAGTGCGGCACGCACAACTCCGGGACCTGAAACACCAACATTTATAACACAGTCAGGTTCACCGGCGCCATGGAAGGCACCTGCCATAAAGGGGTTGTCCTCCGGCGCGTTACAGAACACAACAAGCTTTGCCGGACCGATACAGTCCTTATATGCCGTAACCTCAGCGGACTGCTTAACAATCTCACCCATAAGCTTTACGGCATCCATATTTATTCCGGTTTTTGTTGAGCCGATGTTTACACTCGAGCATACGTGATCCGTAACGTCAAGCGCCTCGGGAATACTTCTGATGAGAGCCTCATCACCGGCAGCAAAGCCCTTCTGAACAAGAGCCGAATATCCGCCGAGGAAGTTTACTCCTATAGTATTTACAGCCCGCTCAAGAGTCTTTGCATACAAAACCGGATCTCCGCCGCTTGCCGCAAGTATCATTGAAATCGGTGTAACAGCAACACGCTTGTTTATTATAGGTATCCCGTATTCACGTTCTATCTGCTCACCCGTGTATACGAGCTTTTCAGCCTTTCTTACTATCTTTTCATACACCTTGTCACAGGCCTTATTTATGTCAGAATCACAGCAATCAAGAAGCGAGATACCCATGGTTATCGTACGGATATCCAGGTTCTCACTCTCAATCATTTTTATAGTTTCAAGAATATCTCCCGTATTTATGTTTGCCACAGTAAGGCTCCTTCCTGTCAAATGGTATGCATTGCGTTAAAAATGTCCTCATGCATCGCATGGATGACAAGACCCTTTGTCTTTCCGGCATCTGAGATTTTTTCGGCAAAATCTCCGAACGGAAGGGTGCAATTATCAACGTTTACCGACATTATCATACAGAACATATCATCAAGAACCGTCTGAGATATATTGTCAATGTTCACGTTGTTCTCCGCGCAAAAATTTGACACCATTGCACAGATACCAACCGTATCCTTACCTACAACTGTTATTACTGCCCGCATGTTTATTCCTCCGAATTCAAAGTTATAAAAATTATAAATTGAGTATCATTTTAACACAAGAAAACACCCGCTACAAGTATAAAACCTGCAGCGGGAAAAACTATGCTCCGATATACGGTGCCGGGTTCACTGTCGAACCGTTTATTCTCACCTCAAAGTGAAGATGCGGACCGGTCGAGTTGCCCGTGCTTCCGACCTTTCCTATGGCGGAGCCTGCCGAAACATACTGTCCCGGGGAGACACAGATAGAACCTGCTATCATATGTGCATATGTGGTCGTGAGTCCGTTACCGTGTGAAATAACAACACGATAACCGTACGAGCCGGAATATCCCGCGGAAACAACCGTTCCCGATGCGGCAGCAACAACGGACTTACCGTATGCGTTTCCTCCCGCAATGTCCATGCCGAGATGGAAGCCGTAGCCCCTGTTGCCGTACGGCTGTGTAACTACATAACAACCAACAGCAGGCCATATCATTGAGCCGTTGCCCTTTACATATGAGCTGGAGGTATAGCCTCCGCCCGAGCCGTAGTATCTGGTGGCCTTCTTTGTGCCGATATCTATCTTCTCATCCACAGGAGCACGAAGCGTTTCACGTCCTATCTCTTCCGAGCCTACGCGGACTCCGTCAACATACGTCACAAGGCTTGTAACTCTGTCAAGTCCCTTAACACCCTTCTGTGTTGTCTTTGTGGTTCCTTTATAAAGGTTGGAGTTATTTGTTTTAACCGTATTAAATGCAATTTCCTGAGTCGTAATCTCTGTCTTTACAACCTTCAGCCTTACGTAGTTAACCTCATGTGAGACAAGAATCTGGTCACCGACCTTAATGGTTTCCGTAAGACCCGGATTTAAGTCAAAGAGTTCGGAGGTCTTAAGACCGTTTGCATTTGCAATCTGAGATACGGTATCTCCGGTCTCCACCGTGTAGTATTTTGCTTCGGATTTTGTTGTTTTAAGCTTGTCGGAAAGCTTCTGTGAATCCCAGACAACGTCTTCCGAATCGGGATAAAGTCCCTGAACGTACTGTACATCCTCAACAAAGCCCACTACAGCATTTTCATCATCTGTGCTGTATCCGTCAAGAATATTATTGAACACCTGCGTTGCATCTGTTTCGCTTTCGAGAGCACAGATGAACTCGCCGTCGATATAAACTCCGCATGCATACACGGAATCACCCTTTGAGTTTTCAACGATGTTGTCGCTTATGGTTTCAGAGTCGGTAAGCTCATTTGCATCAACGGTTACAACCTTATACTTTGCCTTAAGGTCAACGTCCTCATTAGATGAAGTAATGTCCGAGTCAAAGCGTTCCTTTACAAGACTCTGTGCTTCAACAAAAACCGACTCGTTCTCAACATATCCTATTTCCTGTCCGCCCGACTCAACCTGAAGTGCAAAGGTAGAGGTACTCCAGTGATTTATGGTTCCCACGAGAACTACCAGACCTAAAATCGGAAGAACTACATTGGCAGCCTTTGAGAACATATGGGGGTGACGCTTTATCGCCACGGCGATGTAATGGTTCAGTATCTTAAAGAACGCGATGGGGGATTTACGCATGCTTTCGCGTATTTTAGCTCTTGTCCCCTTAATCTCAGACCTGAAGAAAACCCATTCCTCATGAAAAGCCTTCACCGAGGTAAGAATGAATTTGTCAATTTTTGAATAGATAAATTTTGCCGAAGTCTTTATTCCCTTCCAAAGAGACTTGAAAAGTGAAACTATGAATCTGAAAACGGCGGAAATTACAGCGCCGAGCATAGTTCCGACATAAGTCGCAAAAGAAGTAAAACCGAAAGACTCATCGTTTTCTTCAGTCGCTTCGGTTTTTACGGCTTCAACTGTTTCTTCTTTTTTATCATCATTATCTTCGTTATTATCTAAATAAAACGAGTAGTTGTCAGTCTGATTTTTTTCATCTTTCACACTCGTCGTCTCCTTAAAAGTTACAATTTGTAACTATTATAGTATTACACGCTTAATAAGTCAAGTGAAACAGAGCGAAAATCATGACAAAGATACTCGCTCAAACATCCTGTTCACTTCACTTTTGAGAAGTGAATTTTCCGGTTTTTCAAGAGATGGATCCTCTTTTATAAGTTCCTTTGCCGCCTCACCCGCAAGCTTTAAAACATCCATATTGTCAAGCATATCCGCAATTTTCAGTTCAGGTAATCCGTGCTGCCTCTCTCCGAGGAAGTCGCCCGGTCCGCGAAGCTCCAAATCCCTTTTCGCTATTTCAAAGCCGTCATTCGTTGCGCACATGACGGAAAGCCTCTTCCCTGTAAGCTCGGTTTTATTGTCAGAGAGTAAAATACAAGTTGACTTATAATCCGAACGTCCGACTCTTCCGCGAAGCTGATGAAGCTGCGAAAGACCGAATCTCTCGGCATTTTCAATAAGGATTATAACCGCATTCGGGACGTCCACTCCAACCTCAATTACCACTGTGGAAACCAGCAGATCGATATCTCCCGCAACAAACCGTTCCATAACCTCTTGCTTTTTGGCAGCACTCATCTTTCCGTGAAGTAATCCCACACGGTAGTCCTTAAACTCATTTTTCCGTATCTTTTCATAGTACTCGGAAGCAGACAAAAGAGCTTCGTTTTCACCTTCCTCGACAAGGGGACAAACCACAAATGCCTGTCGACCTTCGTCGAGAAATTTCTTTATATAGCCAAATGCTCTCATACGTATACTACTGTCTATCATATATGTTTCAACAGGCTTACGTCCGGCAGGCAATTCATCTATAACGGAGATATCCAGATCCCCGTATACTGCGAGTGCAAGTGTTCTCGGTATCGGGGTTGCCGACATAACAAGAACATGTGTACCCTCTCCCTTTTCCGAAAGAACATTTCTCTGATTCACACCGAAGCGATGCTGCTCGTCCGTTATAACAAAGCCGGAATTTTTAAACTGCACTCCGTCTGAAATAAGTGCGTGCGTGCCCACAACCACGTCTGCGCTTCCGCCTGAAATCGCACGAAGCGCGTCTCTTTTCTGAGCGGCTCCCATGCCCCCTGTGAGAAGAACAACCTCTACACCGGTATCTTTAAAAAATCCTGACAATGTATCAAAGTGCTGCTTCGCAAGTATCTCCGTAGGTGCCATCATAGCACTTTGGTATCCGTTCCTCGCCATATCATACATAAGAGCAGCCGCAACCATTGTTTTACCGGAGCCTACATCACCCTGTAAAAGACGTCTCATAACGTGCCCGCTTTGAAGGTCGGCAACCGCCTCCCGCACAGCCCTTTTCTGTGCGCCCGTAGGAGAAAACGGAAGCTTTGAGAAAAATTCATCTGTATAATCATTGAGCAGACGAACCTGAGTAGGAGCTTTTTTATTTTCGCTCATGATGGAAAAGCCGACCTGAAGACAAAACAGCTCTTCAAAAATAAAACGCTCTCTTGCCCTGCGCATATGCGAAAGGTCTACCGGGAAATGTATCTGCTCAAGCGCTTCCAAAAGCGGCATGAGATCATATTTTTCGGTAACATCCGGCGGCATAAAATCCTGCATCTCACCCGTCACGCCGGAAAGAGCAATTTTCATACACTTTTCAATGAACCTTGAGGACAATGTACCTGTCCTTCTGTATACGGGACGTATAATCTGATTTTCCCCTACATCCTCAATTGACGGCGACAGCATCTGGCGCCTTCCGCCTTTAAGCGTTACCGTACCGTAAAAAAGATACTCACACCCCTGTATAAGCTTCGCGGCGGAATATCTGTTGTTGAAAATAATTATGTCAAGTGCTCCGGTACTGTCAAACACCTGTGTTTTAAACATGGTTATCCCGCTCTTTGCACGCCATCTTGTAACGGGCGCCATAACCGTCGCCTTAACGCAGCATTTTTCATCCGACTCAGAGCCTGCTATCAGGACAGGATTGCTCCAGTCCTCATAGGCTCTGGGATAAAAATGCAAAAGAGCGTTGATGTTATCTACGCCGAGCTTTGAAAACTGCTCGGCGCGCTTTTCACCAACGCCCTTTAAAAATTTTATTTCTGTATCCGGAAGCATTTTTTGCACCCTCCGATTACTCTACCGAAATAATAAAGTGATAAACAGGTTGACCGCCGCAAATGACTGCATACTCGACATTCGGGAATTTTTCTCTGAGCATTTCCTCAAGCTTTCCGGCATCCTCCTCTGTTGCACCCTCTCCGTAGAAGATAGTTATAAGCTCCGTATGCTTCTTGTAAAGATGTCTTGTTATCTTAAACGCAGCCTGGATGATATCATTCTCGATAACGGTTATCGTGCCGTCCTCCATTCCGAGTATCTGGCCCTGCTTTACAGTCTGTCCGTTAACGATACTGTCACGCGCTGCAAATGTAACCTGTGCCGTCGAAACACGGTCAATGGCCTTCGTCATTGCCAGGTGATTTTCTTCAACAGAAATATCAGGATCAAAGCTTAACATGGCGGATACGCCCTGAGGCACGGTCCTTGTAGGAAGAACAATGACCTTCCTTGTGGAAAGCGGCGCAGCCTGTTCGGCAGCCATGATTATGTTCTTATTGTTAGGAAGAACAAACACCGTGTGCGCAGGAGTTGCCTCCACGGCTCTCAATATATCCTCCGTACTCGGGTTCATGGTTTGACCGCCCGAAACAACGAGGTCAGCCCTTATCTCCGAGAACATCTGTGAAAGTCCGTCACCGGCAGCTACGGCAACAAAGCCGACAGGATTTACGGGTGCAACCGGAGTGTATTTACCCGTACCCATCTCATCCTTGTCGTTCTTTTTGTCCTTTGATTTTTTCCCGGAGGTATCCTCTTTTACTGACAGTGCAAGATTTTCAATCTTAACCTCGATAAGGTCGCCTATCTTAAGCACTTCACTCAGAACACATCCGGGCTCGTCTGTATTTACATGAAGAACGACAAGGTCGTCCTTTTCGGTAACTCTTGTCTTTGTTCCGGATGATTTAAGAAATGCACGAAGTCCGGCCACCGATGTTTTGGTAGTATCATTTTTCCTTACGGTAAGGTTAACGGAATATTTCTTATCTGAAGCCGCTCTTTCAGACTTTTCGGAGGCTGCTCCATCCTCTGCGGTTTCATCCGGAATTATCTTTCCGTCCTTGAAAACCGAAAGCATACCGTAAAAGGCATATACAAGTCCCTGCCCGCCTGAATCGATAACACCTGCTTTTTTGAGAACCGGAAGAAGTTCCGGAGTCATCTCAAGAGCTTCATCAGCGCCCTCGCACACGCTTTCCCATACTTCCGCAATGCCCGCTTCCTTGTGCTCCGTGCCATATGTGGCACCGGCTTTTGCGGCAAGACGGACAACTGTGAGAATTGTTCCTTCCGTAGGCTTCATGACAGCCTTATAGGCAGAAGCCACGCCGTAGGAAAGCGCAATTACAAGATCTCTGGGCTCAATAGTCTCTTTCCCCTTGAGCCCCTTTGAAATACCTCTGAAAATAAGGGAAAGAATTACGCCCGAGTTTCCTCTCGCTCCTCTGAGCATGGCAGATGACGTGGTATCCGCAACCTTTGTTACGGTAGCGTCATCCGGCATAAGAGAGAGCTCCCTGCCGGCAGATGCCATGGTCATACACATATTTGTTCCGGTATCTCCGTCCGGCACGGGAAAGACGTTCAAGGAATCGACTTCCTGTCGATGGTTTGTTACATTGTTCGCCGCCGAAATTATGGCGTCACGTAATAAAGCTCCGTTAATCAACTCTGTGCACTCCTTAAGAAATCATCGAATCTACGTAAACATTTACAGTTTTCACCGTGAGTCCCGTCGCGTTTTCAATAGTGTAGCGCACCTTGTTTACGATGCTTTGTACTACAACGGAGATGTTGAGTCCGTACGTCACAACTATATGGAGCTCAACAACAAGACCGCCTTCTTCTCTGCGGACACTTACTCCTTTATCGAGAAAATAATGCTTTCTCAGGAAAAAGGATCTGATATTTTGATAAGTGTTGCTGTCGGACATGCCTGCCACACCAAAGCATGTGGGAACAACACTGCCGAGCAGCTGTGAAAAATAGCTTTCACTTATTTCAATTTTACCCAACGGGTTTTCATATGCTACCATAAAAAGCACCAGCCTTTTTATACCTTTGTTGATTACACTTTTAATTTTTCAGATACTGAATTTTAGTTTTAACCTGAATTTTGGTTTTATCGATTTTAGTTTTACCGGATACATCTTCAGATGCATCCTCGAATAAAGAAAATTTTATATCATACTGACCATTCTGTCAAATTTGAAAATACACTTCCGGGCATGGGTTTTACCTCAGTCTGCACACTTCTTGAGTATGCGAGAACACCGTTTCTTACAGCAACAGGGACAAAAGGCAAGGTATTTTCAAAGTCCTTCACAAAATCCTTTACTGTAATTGCGCCCGAAAGCATCTCAAAATACTTATTTTTAAACTCTTCATCATTTATAAGACCTGAGATATTCATGTCGCCGGTAAGCTTGTACTCACCCACATATATGTCGTAGTTTCCTGACTCCACACTGCTCCTGTAAACGTCATAAGCCACGGAAATAATATTCGTTTTAACTCCGACGGCGGAAAACTGAGAGGCAAGCTCCTCTGCAAACTTCACCTTAAAGTTGTTGTCCGAGCACACGAGAATTTTTATTGTTCTTCCCGAAAGTTTCTGACCGAGGTATGCACTGTCGGAATCCCTATCATGTTTTACGGGATTTACTCCCTTTAGCCCATACCACACAGGATTAAACGGCAGTTTTGTCGGTGTACCGAAGCCTTCAAATCCCGAATTTATCAGTTTATCGCGGTCAATAACTCCCGAGAGTGAGCGTCTGAGCTTTTCATCGGAAAATACTCCGTCGGCTTTCAGACCGAGAAAAACAAGATTGTTCAAGTCAACCTGAATCGACGATGCATTTATTCTTTCCGATTCACCGCCTGACAAATCATCAAAACAAGCCGTTATGTTACCGATAACCAAGCTGTGCATCAGGGGCTTTGTATCCGCTGTATTTGACAGTATTATCTTATCCTTTTTGTACTTAAGTTCCGAATGAGAATTCGGGGTAAGCGTACCGCCGTCAGCAGTCGCCGTGTATACATACGGACCGGCTCCGACAGGTATGCTGCTCTCTTCAGCTGCGGTATTCAGCTTCACAATCGGAAAGGTCAGAAGAGCCGAAGCATATTTATCAGCCACCGCCATTTTGAACACTACCTTGTTTCTTGCGGCAGCAACAACGCTCTCCACAGTAAGGAGCATTGTTGAATAATACGCCGAATTCTTAGAAAGATTGAAGGAATACACGACGTCATCCGCCGTAACTGTACTGCCGTCGCTGAACCTTGCGCCGGAGTCCAGAGTTACCGTTACCTCTGTTCCGGAAACCACCGCATCTTTTCCGAGCGCGTCCTCGGCTTCATATTTTTCATTGAGTGAAAACAATCCGTTGTATAAAAGAGGCATAATCGAACTGTTAAGGAGACTTTTCGCCGTAAAAGGATTCATACCGTCCTCTCTGGAGTACGGAATACATATCTGCCCCTCAGTTGAAGATGAGCCCGTGTTTTTTCCTTTGTCGTCCTTGCCTCCCGACGGATTTTTACTGCAGGAGGTAAACGAAACAACCATGCATATGAGCATTATAATTGCAGTTACTCTGCGAAAAACTTTGATTTTCACCTGCAGTCTCACTCCTTTATCATAACGCGGGAAACGCTTAGCGCCTTTCCGCTCTTTTCATCAATTTCAAGCAATACACCGCATAGATATGCGGAGCCTCTGATAAAATCAAATCTTGTCGGCATATTGTAGCGAAACTTATCAATCACGATTTTTGAGTCGACACCCAAAACGGATTGTACAGTTCCCGTCATACCGAGGTCGGTGATATATCCCGTGCCGTTTGGAAGTATCTGCTCATCCGCGGTCTGTACGTGAGTATGTGTACCGAACACAGCCGACACACGTCCGTCCAGATAAAAGCCCATAGCCCTCTTTTCAGAGGTTGCCTCGGCATGGAAGTCCACTATTTTTATCCTGCAATCGGAAAGCTCGGGGATCTTTAGAAGCTTATCAGCAGCCTCAAACGGGTTTCCCAAGGGATCCATATACATGGTTCCCATCAGATTTATAATACCCACCTGAACTCTTCCCTTATCCAGTATACAATAACCTTTTCCGGGATTATTGTCGGAAAAATTCGCCGGTCTTACTATGAATTCCTTTTCCTCATAGTAAGCGTACATCTCTTTTCTGCGGTAAGCATGGTTTCCGGTTGTTATGACATCCGCTCCGCTCGTAAAGATATGCTCTGCAGATACGGGAGTTATACCGTTTCCGTCTGATGAGTTTTCACCGTTGACAATACAAACGTCCACTCCGTTATCCTTTTTAAAACCCGGAAGCACACGTCTTAAAAATTCGATTCCGGTAGTACCGACAACGTCTCCAATACAAAGTACCTTCATTCAAAAACCTTTCTATTGAGAAAAATATGGGGCAGAAAAAGTCCTGCCCCACTCAGTTTTATTTTGCGTAGTCTACCGTGCGACTTTCTCTTATAACGTTTACCTTTATCTGTCCCGGATACTCAAGCTCTTCCTCAATCTTCTTTACAACGTCATGAGCTATAAGAACCATCTTGTCATCGGAAACAGCCTCCGGCTTAACCATTATACGAATTTCACGACCTGCCTGAATCGCAAAGGAGCTCTCAACACCGTCAAATGACGTAGCAATCTCCTCAAGCTTTTCAAGACGCTTGATGTAATTTTCAATATTTTCACGGCGGGCACCCGGACGAGCAGCCGAAATAGCGTCGGCAGCCTGAACAATACACGCAACCGCTGTTTTCGGTTCGACATCATTGTGATGAGCCTGTATAGCGTGTACAACCGCTTCGTTTTCCTTGTACTTCTTGGCAAACTCAACTCCGAGCTGGACGTGTGTACCGTCGTACTCATGGTCTATCGCCTTACCGATATCATGAAGGAGACCGGCACGCTTCGCAAGCTTCACATCTGCTCCGACTTCTGCGGCTATAAGACCGGATATGTAGGATACCTCAAGAGAGTGATTAAGCACATTCTGTCCGTAACTTGTACGGTACTTAAGACGTCCGAGAAGCTTTACAAGCTCCGGATGGATGCCGTTTACGCCTGCGTCAAGCACTGCACGCTCACCCGTCTGCTTGATTGTTTGTTCAACCTCACGTCTGCACTTCTCAACAGTTTCCTCGATACGTGCAGGGTGAATACGTCCGTCCTGAATAAGACGCTCAAGAGTAAGTCTTGCAACCTCTCTGCGTACAGGATCAAAGCAGGAAATGGTGATTGCCTCCGGTGTGTCGTCGATGATAAGGTCAACACCTGTTATGGTTTCAATAGTGCGGATATTTCTGCCCTCACGTCCTATAATTCGACCCTTCATCTCATCATTCGGGAGAGGAACAACCGAAACGGTCGCCTCTGCAGCATGGTCAGCCGCACAACGCTGGATGGCGGTTGTGATAATCTCTCTTGCGAGTTCGTCTGACTCATCCTTAACTCTGTCCTTGTAATCAAGTACACGGACAGCCTTTTCATGCTCAAGGTCCTCCTCGAGCTGCTGAAGAAGATATGCCTTTGCCTGTTCCTTTGAGTAACCCGAAATTTTTTCGAGCATCTCAAGCTGACTCTTCTTTACGGTATCAACTTCCTCAAGTTTTTCGTCAACATTTCTGATCTTCTGGTTGAGTACCTCTTCTTTCCTTTCAAGAGTATCTACCTTCTTATCAATAGCCTCTTCCTTTTGAATGATGCGACGCTCCTGTCGCTGAACCTCGGAACGACGTTCCCTGAGGTCGCGCTCCGTTTCGGAACGCTGCTTGTGAATTTCATCTTTAGCTTCTAAAATTGCCTCTTTTTTCTTTTGCTCTGCTGTAGTCATTGCAGCATTTATAATTCGTGTAGCTTCCTGGTTGGCAGAACCGATAGCAGCCTCGGCAACCTTTTTTCTGTAAATCTGGCCGGCAATAAAACCAAGTATTGCAAATACGACTGCAGCTACAATTATAAGTATAATCGCAATTTTTATGTCCAAAGTTAAAAGACACCTCCTATTTTTTAAAATTTTTGTAATATGTAAAGTTAGAATTATTACTCCACAATATCCTTAACATTTTATAACTTTATACCTATTATTGTCAAGGTTATTGTCAAGGAAAAAGAGCGGTGAAACTAAGGTTTCATCGCTCAAAAAATTCATTCGGTTTCGTTGTGATGATTTATTTTGATATGGTTCTCTTTAGCTTTGTCACATCCCGCAGTCTTTCGCGTCTTTCCTCCTTCGGAAGATAGAGGTCATAAAGACGTCCTTCAAAAAGTCCCATAACAAATGCGGACATCTCTTTCGGTGACATGGTCTCTCCGGTTTTTACCCATACTACAAGCAGATTGACTATCGCACCGCAGATAGCTGCATAAAGGTATTCCGTCTCAGTTCCCGTGAAGTCCTTGCCTCTGAAATAAATAAGTTGCACCAGATCATAATACTGCGGGTATCTGTTCTCAAGAAGAAATACAAGGTTGTTATCAATGAGCATTCTTATAAACTCATCATTGTTCTGCCAATACCTGAAGTAAAGACATATAACTCCCTCAAGGTCACTCACTTCGTTGTCGGTAAGATACTGAAAAAAATCATCAAAAAGTTCGTCCGACTTATGAAGCAAGACCTCCTCCTTTGAGTCGAAATTATGATAAAAAGTTTGTCTTGTCAATCCGGCTCTCTCAACAATATCTCTTATGGAAATCTTTGAAAAAGCCTTTTCTCCCATAAGCTCTATAAGTGCATCCGTTATAAGCCTTTTAGAACGCACGGATATGGGGTTCTCTCTTCCTACCATAAAACAACACCTCATGACGTTCATGATAGCATAAAATCTAACACTTGTAAACCTTTTGAAAATCAGTT
>UQZY01000021.1 GCA_900545655.1 uncultured Oscillospiraceae bacterium | reverse complement strand
CTCAGGGGCCCTAGCTGCGAAAATATTTATCCCCTCTACGTTTTTGGAGGTTCCTCCGAACACTCCCGAGAAAGCGAGAAGAGAAAGAACGGAAAAGACGGTTGCGACGATAAGCAGCATGTCGTCAATAAAGAAGCTGCATATGGCTGCTGCTGCGGAAAGAAGCATGAAGATGAAAATCAGAAGATTTGAGAATATATATGCCTTTTGATTTACGGAAAAGGTATCCTCTGAAACAGAGTCGCAGAAGGACGAAAGATCCTTCTTCAGAGTTTCTGCCAGTACTTTTTCATCCTTTCCGCATGCCTGTCTGCTCTTGTTGTTTTCACCGGCGGCGAAATTTTTTGCCGAACGTGCAGCGTAGTTACAGCACTCGCGTAACTTTCCTGCATAGCGTTCACTTGTTTCTGATGCTTTCATAGTGACTCTCCCTATATACAATTGTATAAAAGATTTACACAATTTATTATACGGCTGGTGAAAAAAAAGTCAAACCTACAAATCATCTACATCTTGTATAGGCTCCGTACCGTCGTACGGATTTCCTGTATATGAACCGAGAACATCTGTAATAATTTGTTCACAATCCTCTCGGCTTTCAACCAAACTCATAGCTTTATTTTTACTGTTTTTTCTTTTTTTACCATCGATTTTTTCGATTTTCATTAATTTTCACTTCTCCTTTGTTAATAATTAACGCTTTTTTTATTGTTACCGAAAAACAACGTAATATAAATGAAAATCAGACTTTTTTTCTAAATAACAGGAAGAGATTGTCAAGAAAAAAACGCTTTTTCTATCTCATTTTGTATAAGATGAGCATAAAAAAGTGAATAGGTTTTGTTTATTATGACGAAAGTTTAAAGATTGTTCATTTTTTGTTGACAAATTTTGTTAACTGATGTAAAGTGTACTTGTAAGCGAAGGGAACTTCCAATATATTTATTTGTGAAAAGAAAGAAAGGATTGATTCCAATGGCAAAAATGAAAAAGGTACTTGCAGTAGTACTTGCACTTGCACTTGTATTCAGTGTAGCAACAACTTCTGCTTCAGCACTCGGCTCAAACAACGGAGATAAGAGTTCATCTCTTTTCTCAAAGATTTTTGGTTCAGACAAAGACAAGACACCGACTCTTCCTTCAGTTAAATCAGTAATTGAAAACGTTAAGAAGAGCATTGACGGTACAGGTCTCAGATACGGCAGAGATTACGACGTAAAGGTTGAGAGCGATTCTGTATACGGTTACCGTGTACACATCATCGATCCTCTTACAGGTAAGACTCTTTGTGACAACTACCTTGCATATGACGCTGGTCAGGGCAAGTGGATCTGGCACAATGACTGGGCTCTTCCTGAGCTTCCGACAACTCTTCCTTCAATCAAGGACGTTGCTAACAACATCTACACATCTCTCTATGATTCAGGTATCATCTTTGAGCAGGACTTCAAAGTTGACGTAAAGAGAACCTCTCAGGACGGTTATGATATCCTTATCATCAACCCGCTCACAGGTAAGGTTGTTTATGAGAAGCACGTACTCAACGAGAACATAAACGAGTTCTCTAAGGAAGTTAAGTTCAGCTGGGACGCAGCAGGCGGAATCCTCTCAGGTCACCTTCCGAAGGAAGAGACCACAGAGCCTGAAACCAACGCTCCGACAACTCCTGAGACCACAGAGGAGAAGGTAACAGTTAAGGTTGACGAGCAGACTCCGCAGGCTAACGTTGTAGAAGCAGTTCCGATGGCTCCTGTAGAGAAGGTTGCACAGACAGGCGACAACGCAGCAGTAGCAGCAGTAGTTGCTCTCTCTGTAGTAGCTGGCGCAGCATTTGTTGCAGCTAAGAAGCACTAATCTCTGACTGAACAATCAGAACACTAATAACAAAATGGGAAACGATCGAAAGGTCGTTTCCCGGTTGTTATCTCAGCAGATTTATGTTTTTGGAAGTTTGTTTATCGCGTACGAAATGTGTAATTATTAATTAATGCTTACAATGAAGGCAGCTCGGATTGTTAAATCCGGGCTGTTTTTGCTTCGTTTCCCGGCTTCGGCATAAAAAAATCTTATAACTATGAAACTGCAACGCACTTCAAAATAATATATTTTTGATACAAGAAAAGGCAAACCCCACAGATAATGCTGACGCATATCTGTGGGGTTTAACGAATTATTGTGCAAAAAGATGTTGTTTTGAAGCAAAACTGCCTTGTGAACACTCAGCCCTTAAGCCGGGCTCTTTTGTAAGCAGATCTTTGTATTATAACTTATACTTATAAGCGATATTTATCTGTCACTGATTAGAATCAATGCTTTCCGCCGCAAATAGGACATTCATCCTTGAACTTTATCGGAAGCTTTTCGAATTCTGCCGTCTTTGCATCATAGTAAAGAAGTGTGCCTGAAAGCGGTACCTCTATTCCGAGCAGATGCTGAATAACCGAGGTTGCCTCTATGCTGGCTATGGTTCCCACTACAGACGAAACTGAGCTGAAACGCTCCTCCGGAGGAAGATCCGTTCCGTAAAGACAAGCAAGACAAGGAGTATGATGCGGATTTACAAAAACGCTTGTTCCCACAAAGCCGTTAACTCCTCCGTCAACAAACGGTTTGTTGAGCTCTACACAGGCCTCGTTTATTATCATTCTCGCCTGAGCGTTGTCCACTGCAAGAGCAACCATGTCATACTGACTGATTATCTCGTATGCATTGTCCTTGTTTATGGCTGTTGCATGCGGAATGATATTTATCTCGCTGTTGAACTGGCGAAGCTTTCTTGATGCCGAAATAACCTTAAGACATCCTATATCCTCTTCAAAGTGCATATACTGCCTGTTTAAGTTGCTTATACTGACGATGTCATGATCTGCAACACCTATTGTGCCGATTCCTGCGGCTGCAAGGTGGTAAAGGAGAGTTGAACCAAGTCCGCCTGCTCCGATGACAAGAACACTGGAGTCCGAAAGTCTTTCCTGTCCGTCATCTCCGAATTCCGGGATCATGATTTGTCTGGAATACCTATCTGAATTCACCTTTTTTACCTCCCGAAAATAGTTTTCAAAATTCCACACTATTATAGCAACAACACCGCTCTGTGTAAACAAGAAAATACCGGAATAGCCAAAAACCTTTTTATGAACATGTGACAAATGATTACAAATGATGTAAAATCTATTGAAAATTTTACATTTGTAAACTATAATTGAGTTGAATCGTATTTGTACATTGATTAGGTAAAATAAAGAGAGGTCCTGCTTATGAAAATAGAATTTCATGGCCCGGCGATATGTGATTTTTCCAGGATGGACAAGAACGGAGATATCGAGGTTCCCGAAGGGACAACCGTAAAACAGTTCTTAAAAATCGTTAAGCTTCCGGTTGTGTGGCGTAAGGTGTTTCCTCTTCTTGTGAACTATGAAAAGGTACCGATGAATACGGTGCTCCATGACGGAGATATTGTAAGTGCATTTTCACCCAGCGGTGGTGGCTGATACGTGAATATGCCGAAAACAGAAAAAGGGAGATGACGGTTTAACGTGAAAGGGTACTGTGGAAAAATCCTTGATGTTGACCTTACAAACAAGGTTTGCAGGGAAATAAAAATCAAGGATGAGATTTATGAAAACTTTCTTTCCGGTGCGGCTCTTGGCGCGTGGTGGTGCTATAGAAATATTCCTGCCGGAGCGGACCCTATGGGACCGGACAACGTTCTTTGTATAACATCCGGTCTTCTTACAAGCACCGGCTCAGTTATAACGGGACGATGGATGGCTGTCACCAAATCGCCTGCAACGGGCGGAATCGGTGAAGGAAACTGCGGCGGTACGTTTGCTCCGTACATAAAGGCGTGCGGGTACGACCTTATTGCGTTTCGAGGTGCGTCGGATACGCCGGTGTATCTTTACTGCGACAACAACGGTCCCGTTATTAAGGATGCCTCGCACATATGGGGACAGGACGCCGCTGTGTCAGAAAAGATGCTTATTGAAGAAAACACGATCCCCGGAAAGAAAATTCCCGCCGCATGTACTATCGGTTGGGCAGGGGAAAACAAAAGCTATATGGCAGGTATCTGTAATGATAACGGAAGAATTGCTGCTAGGCAGGGCGTAGGGGGTGTAATGGGCTCCAAAAAGCTCAAAGGCATAGTTCTTGCGGGTACAAGACCTGTTTTCGGAGATGACACGGCAGAGATAAAGAAACTCTCAAAGATGTGCGCAAAGCGTGTAAACGCCGTTTTTCTTCCGCCTCAGGTGCCGGCCGGTCTTTTGAACGTGGCAAAATTTCTGCCTGAGCTTCAGCTTTCACCTGACGGTATTTTTACGGGTGTTCTTATGGGTACATGGGGTACGGCAGGTGCCTCGGGCTTTGCCGCTCAGACAGGGGAGGCGCCCGTAAAGAATTGGGGCGGCTCGCAAAAGGAAGATTTTCATATCGGTAAAATAAACAAGACGGACGGCTCTCAGCTCCTCCGCCTTCAGACAAACCGCTATTACTGTTATTCCTGTGTTTACGGCTGCGGCGGTGAGATTGATATCTCTAAGACCAAGTACAACGATCAGGGATATACAAGAGTACATAAGCCGGAGTATGAGTCCCAGTGGGATTTCACGGGCTTTCTTCTCAATGACGATAATGATGCAATGCTTTACCTGAACGAGTACTGTAACCGTGCGGGAATTGATACTATCTCAACGGGCGGTACCGTTGGAATGGCGATTGAGTCATACGAAAACGGTCTACTTACAAAGGAGGATGTCGGCGGTCTTGATCTTCGCTGGGGTAACCCGGAAGCAATAATTGCATTTGTTAAAATGATTATCCACAGAGAGGGAATAGGAGACGTATTTGCAGACGGCTGCAAGAAGGCTGTTGAGCGTCTCGGACCTCAGTTTGCAAAATACGGTGTTCATGCCGGCGGTACCGAACCACCGATGCATGATTCACGACCCGACCCTCAGCAGGCAACGCTTTATGCTACGGACGCGACTCCGTCGCGCCATACCTCCGGTGGTTCGCTTTACTACGGCTGTATGCATCTCTGGAAAAAGGTATCATGGGCTCCGCCGGCAGTGCTTGTGGGCTCAAAAGCCGGTGAGTGGCAGCCGTCTGACGAAGAGGCGCTGAAGGTGCTTGCGTGTGCGTACTTCAAGCGTATTGTCGACGGTGCGGGCGGTTGTTATTTCGGATTTATCCTCGGCGTAGGCAACTATCCTATGTTTGAATGGCTCAACGCAGCCACGGGATGGGGTCTGACGCCTGATGAGTATATGTTTATAGGAAGAAGAGTCTTTACCATGAGACATCTTTTTAACATAAAGCAGGGTCTTGACCCGTGGTTCTCACGCCCGCACGGTCGTATGGTCGGTGAGCCTCCTCTCAAGGTGGGTAAGAATGCCGGAAAAACGGTTCCTATAGACGCAATGATGAAGATGACGTGGAAGAACGCCGGCTTTGACTATGAAACCGGTATTCCTCTTGAGGAGACCGTTGAAATGCTCGGTCTCAACAGGCTCCTGAACGCACCCGACTCGGAATTCTGTGAGGAGGTGGCTGTTTATGGCTAATCAGATTCCCGTTATCAATTATGATTTATGTTACGGCTGTAAGGCCTGCCTTTATAACTGTCCGGTAAGCCTTTTTGACTTATCTCACTATGTTACAAGACGCGGAATGCGCCGTGAGCTTCCCGTCCCGAAGGAGATAGAGCGCTGCATAGGCTGCGGCGTGTGTGCGCGTGCATGTCCCGTTGAGGCGATTATCATGCAAAAAACTCAACCCGCGGATGGAAAAGAGGCAATATACATAGACTATGAAAAGCCGATAAGAATTGACCCGAATAAGTGTAAGGGATGCACGGCGTGTGCACGTGTCTGCCCGGGAAATGCTATTGAGGGTAAGGTTAAGGCTCCGCACGTTATTCATGAGGACATGTGCCTTAAGTGCGGTCTCTGTATGGAAAAGTGCAAGTTCGGTGCTGTTTACAATTCCGATGAACCCGTACCGGAACTTGGCTGATTTTAAATAAGAAAAAGAGAAATCCGACAATTCGTCAAGAATTGTCGGATTTTTATATGGATTGGTTATAAATGCTTAGATTCTTGCAACGCCTGATTTTCTTGCAGCCTCTGCAACAGCCTTTGCAACGGCATCCTTAACACGCGGATCAAATGCGGCAGGAAGGATATACTCTGCGTTTAACTCGCTGTCGGAAACAAGGTTTGCAAGAGCGTATGCTGCTGCAATCTTCATCTCGTCGTTGATGTCGGAAGCACGAACATCAAGCGCACCGCGGAAGATTCCCGGGAAAGCAAGTACATTGTTTACCTGATTCGGGAAGTCGGATCTTCCTGTTGAAACAACGGCTGCACCTGCCTCCTTTGCTTCGTCGGGGAAAATCTCGGGAACAGGGTTTGCGCAGGCAAAAATGATAGGATCCTTTGCCATTGTCTTAACCATGTCCTTTGTAAGAGTACCCGGTGCGGAAACACCGATAAATACATCGGCACCTTTGATAACGTCTGCAAGCGTACCTTTTTCAAGGTTCTTGTTTGTTATTTCAGCCATTTCTTCCTTTATGGGATTGAGACCTTCACGTCCCTTGTAGATGGCACCGGTGCGGTCGGTCATTATAACATTTTGAAGACCCATGCTCATGAGAAGCTTTATGATTGCTATACCTGCAGCACCTGCTCCGCTGGTTACAATCTTTACGTCCTTGATATCTTTTCCTACGAGCTTCAAAGCATTGATAAGACCTGCAAGTGTTATCACGGCAGTACCGTGCTGGTCATCATGGAAGATAGGGATATCACAGCATTCTTTAAGCTTTTTCTCAATCTCAAAGCAGCGCGGAGCGGAGATGTCCTCAAGGTTTACACCGCCGAAGCTCCCGGCAAGAAGAGAAACGGTTTTTACTATCTCGTCAACGTCCTTTGAACGTACACAGAGAGGAATTGCGTCTACACCGCCGAATTCCTTGAAAAGAACGCACTTTCCTTCCATTACGGGCATTCCTGCTTCGGGTCCGATGTCTCCGAGTCCGAGAACTGCGGTACCGTCTGTTACAACAGCAACCGTGTTCCAGCGGCGTGTGAGCTCATAGGATTTGTTTACGTCCTTTTGAATCTCAAGGCACGGCTGTGCAACTCCCGGGGTGTAAGCAAGTGAAAGAGCCTCCTTGCTGTTAACCGCAGCTCTTGAAACTACTTCGAGCTTGCCCTTCCATTCGTAGTGAAGCTTTAATGATTCTTTTGCATAATCCATAATTAGTCCTCCCAGGGGAATTTATAGTCAAGTCCGAACTGGTCACGTACTGCATTGAACTCAAGCTGTACGGGCTCTGTTATGGGAACACCGCTGTCCTTACGCTCAAGCCATACGTTCCACTCTTTTTCACCTGCGGTGAAGATATGGTCATGACCCGGAGCCTTCTTAGAAGCACGTACCGAGCGAAGGATTTCTCCTGCTTTCTTTCTTGTGAGCTCTTCGCCGAGGAAGTGGTTGGTGTCTATTGCAATAAAGAAGTGGCCGAGGTGATAAGGAATCTTTTCTCCGTTGGGTCCTTTACCGTCAAGGTCCTTACCGTAAGCGCCGTCCTGAAGAATCGAGGAGAGAAGCTCTATGACCATAGCATAGCCGTAGCCCTTGTATCCGCCGAGATCTTCGCCGATACCGCCGAGGGTAGTAAGAGCTGCCGTACCCTGACGAATCTTCTTAAGTGCTACTCCGGCATCTCCTGTTACGGGGTTTCCGTCGATATCTATAACGGTTCCCGGATGAACGTCCTCGCCGATTCTCTCATAGTACTCAATCTTGCCGTTCTGTGTGATTGATGTTGCGCAGTCGATAACAAAGTCGAAGTCCTCGTCTGTCGGAATTCCGATAGTGAGCGGGTTTGTTCCGAACATACCCTCAACACCGAAGGTCGGAGCAACGGACGGACGAGCGTTTGTACCGGTCATACCGATACAGCCTGCCTTACATGCCATGGATGCATAGTATCCGGCAATACCGTAGTGGCATGAGTTACGAACAGCTACCATACCCATACCGTACTTCTTGGCCTTGTTTATAGCCATTTCCATAGCCTTGTAGCCGATAACCTGTCCCATTCCGTTATGACCGTCGACAACAGCGGTTGTTTCAGTCTCTTTCAGGATGTCAAAGTTTGTGACAGGACTCTGGATGCCGTCGTTGATTCTGTCGATGTAAACCGGCTTGAAACGGTTTACTCCGTGAGAGTTGATGCCTCTTTTGTCTGACTCGATGAGTACATCGGCAACAATTGCGGCTTCGTCTCTCGGAACTCCTATTGCGGCAAACGCATCTGTCATGAATCTGTCGAGAGTTTCAAAATCAATTATGTTTCGTGCCATTTTTCTAACCTCCTACGGTCTTGCAAAATATGTTTATTCAGGGTCTACCCATGACATTGCACGGGTGACAGCCTTCTTCCAACCTTTGTAAAGCTCTTCACGCTTTTCAGCGTCCATCTGCGGT
Source organism: uncultured Oscillospiraceae bacterium (assembly GCA_900545655.1). Classification (GTDB taxonomy): domain Bacteria; phylum Bacillota; class Clostridia; order Oscillospirales; family Acutalibacteraceae; genus UBA1227. The sequence continues at coordinate 26,778 of UQZY01000021.1, read as the reverse complement.
CTGAATATTTTTGCGACTTCACGGTTTTGCTCTATTTCATCCGTGTCCTTCCAGATGCCTACTGCAAGACCGGCAAGATATGCGGCACCGAGAGCGGTTGTCTCGACTACCTTCGGTCTGTTTACCTCGCAGTTGAGGAAGTCGGACTGAATCTGCATCATTATGTTGCTGACGGATGCACCGCCGTCAACGCGGAGAGAGGCGATGTCGATTCCCGAATCGTCCTTCATTGCCGTTATGAGGTCAACAACCTGATAGCAGTTTGCCTCAAGGACCGCACGTGCAAAATGAGCGCGGTTTACGCCTCGTGTAAGTCCGACGATACAGCCTCTTGCGTACATATCCCAATACGGAGCGCCGAGACCCGTAAATGCGGGTACAAGGTAGATACCGTTTGTGTCGGGAACGCTTTCGGCAAGCTCGTCGCAGCGGGGAGCGTTGTCTATGAGATGGAGCTCGTCACGAAGCCATTGAATAACACAGCCTGCGTTGAAAGCTGAGCCCTCTATCGAATAAGTAACTTCGTTTCCTATTGACCATGCTACACCTGAGGTGAGCTGATTTTTGGACTTTACACGCTCATTTCCGGTGTTCATAAGAAGGAAGCAACCTGTACCGTATGTGCTTTTTGCCATTCCCGGATTGAAGCATGCCTGTCCGAAAAGAGCGGCCGGCTGGTCACCGATAGCACCGCTTATGGGTGTTCCCACAAGACCTTCAAGGCCCTGGATTCCGGGAGCGACCTTTCCGTATACCATACTTGACGGAACCGGCTTCGGAAGAATATTCATCGGAATTCCTATCTTTTCACAGAGGAATTCGTCCCAACAAAGCTTGTCCACGTCAAAAATCATTGTTCTGGATGCATTTGAGTAGTCGGTTACATGGACAGCTGTCTCAGGATGAGAAGCGCCGCCCGTAAGGTTCCAGATAAGCCATGTCTCAACTGTACCGAAAAGAAGATTTCCTTCCTTTGCAAGGTCCATAGCACCGGGTACATTGTCAAGAAGCCACTTTATCTTTGTCGCGGAAAAATATGCGTCTATAACGAGACCGGTGTGTTCCCTTACATATTTTTCAAGTCCCTGAGCCTTGAGCTCTTCGCACATTGCCGCAGTACGTCTGCACTGCCAGACAGGGGCATTGTTTATGGGAAGTCCGTTTCTCTTGTCCCACAGTATGGTTGTTTCACGCTGGTTTGTCACACCGATACACGCAATTTCAGACGGATTGACAACTCCTTCGGAAAGGATTGTCGAAATGGACTGGTACTCACTGAATAGTATGTCCATCGGATTGTGTTCTACCCATCCTGCCTGCGGATAAATCTGCTCAAACTCTCTTTGAGATTTTGTGATTACGTTTCCGTGTTTGTCAAAAACAATGGCACGGGAACTGGTGGTTCCCTGATCAAGGGCCATAACGTATTGAGCCATATTTATAACCTCCACTAAAATAAAATCCGAAATTTTAGGCGGTGCCAAGTAAAGGTCCCGGCACCGCCGCTTGTATGAATATTATATATTATTTAGCCGGATTATACAAATCTTTAAGTCTCAGAAGATGCTCATACTTTTCAGCTGCGGATTTTTCTGCTATACCGAAGAGTCTTTCAGCTTTTTCGGGGTTTCCGCGCTTGAGTGATGAATAACGTACTTCATTCAGGATGAAGTTCTGATAATCCTCTGTAGGAGCCTTTGAGTCAAGAGTGAACGGATTTTCACCCTTTTCGGCCTTTACGGGGTCAAAGCGGAACATATGCCAGTAGCCTGAAGCAACCGCACGCTTTTCCTCAGTCATTGCGATGCTGAGTCCGCCCTTTATACCGTGGTTGATACACGGAGCATATGCAATAACGATTGAAGGACCGTTATAAGCCTCTGCCTCTCTTATTGCCTTGAGAGTCTGTGCATAATCGGCACCCATTGCAACCTGTGCAACGTAAACGTATCCGTAGCTCATTGCGATAGCTGCAAGGTCTTTCTTCTTAACTTCCTTACCGCCTGCAGCAAACTGAGCGATAGCACCTACAGGTGTTGACTTTGATGACTGTCCGCCTGTATTTGAGTAAACCTCTGTGTCGAAGACAAGAACATTTACGTCCTTATTCTGAGCAAGAACATGATCGAGTCCACCGAAGCCGATGTCATATGCCCATCCGTCACCGCCGAAGATCCACTGTGACTTCTTAACGAGATAATCCTTGTTCTCAAGAATAAACTCAGCATCCTTGTCGTTTGCTCCCTCAAGAGCCTTTACGAGGTTAGCCGAAGCCTTCTTTGAAGCTTCTCCGTCGTTGTATGTGTTGAGCCACTCGTTAGCGGCAGCGGCAATTTCGCTGTTGTCTGAGGTTGTAAACTTATGGACTCTGTTGGCAAGGTTCTCACGAATCTGGTCGTTTGCGAGCTTCATGCCGTAGCCGAACTCTGCGTTATCCTCAAAGAGTGAGTTGGACCATGCCGGACCCTTTCCTTCAAGGTTTGTGGTATACGGTGTGCTCGGAGCCGAGTTGCCCCAGATTGAAGAACATCCGGTTGCGTTTGCAACGTACATTCTGTCGCCGAAGAGCTGAGTAACGAGCTTTGCGTAAGGTGTTTCTCCGCAGCCTGCACATGCACCCGAGAATTCAAGAAGCGGTGTGAGGAACTGAGAGCCCTTAACTGTTTCAGGACTGAATTTTTCAGTTACGGCAGCATCTATAACGGTCTTTGTACCGAAGATGAAGCCTTCTTCCTTATCCTTCTGTGTCTCAAGCGGCTTCATAACAAGAGCATTGTTTGCCTTGTCCTTTGCGCCTGCGGGACAGATGTTTACGCAGGAGCCGCAGCCCGTACAGTCCATAGGTGAAAGAGTCATGGTGAACTTGTATCCCGGAAGACCCTTCATGTCTGTAAGCTTCATGCCTTCGGGAGCGTTCTTTGCCTCTTCCTCGCTGAGAGCAAGAGGACGAATAACAGCGTGAGGACAAACGTATGCGCACTGGTTACACTGAATACACTTATCCGGCTGCCACTCGGGAACGTAAAGTGCGATACCGCGTTTTTCAAATGCTGCTGTACCGGACGGCGATGTACCGTCTACGATGTCAGCAAATGCCGAAACGGGAATCTTGTCTCCCTGCTGCTTGTTTGCCGGAATAAGGATGTCGTTTACAAACTTGTTGAGAGCAGGCTTGTCGGTATGAATCTCTTCAACCTCTATGCTTCCCGAAGCGGACTTCCATGAATCCGGAACGTCAACCTTTACAACTGCTGTTGCACCGGCGTCAATTGCTTCGTGGTTCATTCTTACGATGTCGTCACCCTTTTTGCTGAATGACTTTGTTGCCGCAGCCTTCATGAGCTCAATAGCCTTTTCCTGCGGAAGAATGCCCGTGAGCTTGAAGAAAGCGGACTGAAGAATGGTGCTTACTCTGTTTCCGAGACCTACGCTTATAGCGATGTCGGATGCGTCAATTGTATAGAACTTGATGTTGTTGTTTGCGATATATGCCTTCATGTCGCCCGGGAGATTTCTGTCGAGCTCGTCGATAGTTTTCCACTGACAGTTGAGAAGGAATGTTCCGCCCGGCTTGATATCCTCAACCATGTTATACTTTGTTACGTATGACTCGTTGTGACATGCAACGAAGTCCGCACGGTTGATAAGGTATGTTGATTTGATCGGATTCTTACCGAAGCGAAGGTGTGAAACAGTGATACCGCCGGATTTCTTTGAGTCGTATGAGAAGTATCCTTGAGCATACATGTCCGTGTTGTCGCCGATAATCTTTATCGAGTTCTTGTTGGCACCTACCGTACCGTCGGAGCCGAGACCCCAGAATTTACAACAGATAGTTCCCTGCGGAGCTGTGTCAACAACCCCTGATTCCGGAAGAGAAAGACCTGTAACGTCATCATTGATGGCGAGAGTGAATCTCTCTTTCGGAGCGTCAAGCTTCATGTTTTCAAAAACAGGAATGATATGTGAAGGTACGGTGTCCTTTGAGCCGAGACCGTAACGACCTCCGAGAACCTTAACACCGTCAAATTTTGTTCCCTTGATAGCAGCGAGAACGTCGAGGAAGAGAGGCTCACCGAATGAACCCGGCTCCTTTGTTCTGTCAAGAACGGAGATAGTCTTTACTGTCTCCGGAAGAGCTGCAAGGAGATGCTTCTGTGAGAACGGTCTGTAAAGACGTACCTTGATAAGGCCGACTTTTTCGCCCTTTGCTGCAAGGTAGTCAATGGTTTCTTCTATGGTGTCACATACAGAGCCCATGGCAACTATTACGTGCTCGGCATCCTTTGCGCCGTAGTAGTTAAAGAGCTTGTAGTCGGTACCGATTCTTTTGTTTACTTCATTCATGTAGTTTTCGGTAACGTCTACGATTTCGTCATAGTACTTGTTGCATGCTTCTCTTGCCTGGAAGAAGATGTCGGGGTTCTGTGCGGAACCGCGGAGAACCGGATGCTCCGGATTGAGAGAACGTCTGCGGAACTCATTCACTGCGTCCCAGTCAAGCATCTCACCGAGAGTATCATAGTCCCATACCTTTATCTTCTGGATTTCGTGTGAGGTACGGAAGCCGTCGAAGAAGTGAAGGAAAGGAACTCTTCCTTTTATAGATGAGAGGTGCGCAACCGCACCGAGGTCCATAACCTCCTGAACGTTTGAGGAGCAGAGCATAGCATAGCCTGTCTGTCTGCATGCGTAGATGTCGGAGTGGTCTCCGAAGATATTCAGAGCATGTGTTGCCACGCAGCGGGCAGAAACATGCATAACGCCGGGAAGAAGCTCTCCGGCTATTTTGTACATATTGGGGATCATGAGAAGAAGTCCCTGTGATGCGGTGTAGGTTGTTGTGAGGGCACCTGCTGAAAGTGAGCCGTGTACCGCACCTGCGGCACCGCCCTCGGACTGCATCTCGGCAATCTTTACGGTCTGTCCGAAAAGGTTCTTCGTACCTGCAGTAGCCATTTCATCCGTTACCTCTGCCATTACGGATGATGGGGTGATAGGGTAGATGGCAGCAACTTCGGTAAACGCATACGAAACATGCGCAGCGGCAGTGTTGCCGTCCATGGTCTTGATTTTTCTCTCCATAGATGAAAACCTCCTGAATAAGTCTCTTTCACATTTATATTTATAGTATCTATTATAAACTTCTATGAGCGGCATTGCAGCCGGCCGGACGATGTACGGGACATACAACCGGCACCTTTGTATAGGTACCCATAAAAAATGTAAAACAAAAGATTGTTAAAAAAAAAACAACAGTATTATGATACTCCGAGTAATGAGATTTTACAAGTCCCCAAAAACCATACAACTGAAGAAATTTTTTTGATAATGATTTAAATATAGACGTTTTTTGGCGGTGATGTTATAATCTTGGACAATATATAGTGTCCGGGGAATAATAATTAAATGTAATTAAACAATATTTTATATAAAAAAACAAGAGAAAATCATTCATGTTTTAATATAATTCACAATATTTCACAGAACTTTTTCAAAAAATGAATAAAATGCTTGCATATTTTCAAACTATGTATATAATATTTTTAGATTGACAAATTTTTGTCAATATCATTTCTTCAAAAATTTAGTGGGAGGACATTACAATGGTTAAAGTTGCAATCAACGGTTTTGGCCGTATCGGACGTCTTGCTTTCCGTCAGATGTTTGGCGCAGAAGGATACGAGGTAGTTGCTATAAACGACCTTACCGATCCTAAAATGCTCGCTCATCTTCTTAAGTATGACTCAGCTCAGGGCAGATACGCTCTTGCTGACAAGGTTTCCGCAAAAGAGGACTCTATCGTAGTTGACGGAAAAGAAATTAAGATTTACAAGGAAGCAGACGCAAACAATCTTCCTTGGGGTGAAATCGGAGTAGACGTTGTTCTTGAGTGTACTGGCTTCTATACTTCAAAGGCAAAGGCTGAAGCACATATCAAAGCAGGTGCAAAGAAAGTTGTTATTTCCGCACCGGCAGGTAACGACCTTCCGACAATCGTTTACGGTGTAAATGAGAAGACTCTTACAAAGGACGACAAGATCATTTCAGCTGCTTCATGCACAACAAACTGTCTTGCTCCTATGGCAAAGGCTCTCAACGACTATGCTCCTGTTCAGAGCGGTATCATGACTACAGTTCACGCTTACACAGGTGACCAGATGGTTCTTGACGGACCTCACAGAAAGGGAGACCTCAGAAGAGCACGTGCCGCAGCCTGCTCCATAGTTCCTAACTCAACAGGAGCTGCAAAGGCAATCGGTCTTGTAATTCCCGAGCTTAACGGCAAGCTTATCGGTTCCGCACAGCGTGTTCCTACACCTACCGGCTCTACAACAATTCTTGTTGCAGTAGTTAAGAAGGACAAGGTTTGTGTTGACTGCATAAACGAGGCAATGAAGAACGCTTCAAGTGCTTCATTCGGATACACAGAGGAGCCTCTTGTTTCTTCTGATATCATCGGTATCACCGAAGGTTCTCTTTTCGACGCAACACAGACAATGGTAACTGAGATCGGCGACGGTCTTTGGCAGGTACAGGTTGTTGCTTGGTACGACAACGAGAACTCTTACACAAGCCAGATGGTTCGTACAATAAAGTACTTTGCAGAGCTTGGCTGATTGTATTTCGATAACAGTCGGAAAAAGCAATAACAATTAAGAGACAGTATATAAGCGGTACAGAACGTTAGGTTCTGTACCGCTTGTTTGCGTTTATGCTTTTTTATCGTTATCTTCCGCGAGTGCGTTTATTTCCGCGATTGGTACGATTACCGTGTTTTACGCTGCTTGTGTTGTTGTTGCTACTTCTGCGGCTGCCGTAATCGGAACTGCCTGTGCCCGCGCCACGGTTACTGTTTTTCTTTTTCAGGTTTTCCGCTTCTCTGTACCCGTGTACAACTCTTATTCTGCGATCCTTCTTCTTTTTTGAATAAATGATGTTTACAAGGATATAAAAAGCAAGGGCAATTCCTACAACCACAAGAACAATCTTCATAACGGAGGAAGAAAAAAAGTTCTTTATGAGGTACCCGATATACGAAAAGAAGCTTCTGTCGACGTTTTCACCGGCAACGAGGTCAATTGTGTAGAGAACATCTCCGGCATACATGACGTTTGCCTTTCCGAGAACGGTTCCCGCCTTTATGGGGGCCTTGATGTCCTTCGGAATGCTGTCCTTTATGGGCTCGATAAGTATCGCCGACGGGTCGACGCTCGCCGGAACGAGAGCGGTTGCCTCTTCACTCGGCACCAACCGCACATGGTCGACCTTTTTTGCGAGGTCAACGTCAACCACTGTCACAACATCCGACGGCTCGGCAACTACCTTGAGTTTTATGTTGTTGAAGACCCATTCATATGCCTTTTTTGTTTCCTTGAAGGCGTAGTTTACGGCGTAACCGTTGCTGTCCTTTTCAGGAGCGCCGATGATGATGCAGAGATAGGAGTAACCGTTCTTTGTTGCATAAGAGGCAAGGCATTTGCCCGCATTTTCGGTTGTTCCCGTTTTTATACCCTTGCAGTATTCATAGTAGTACATACTGTTGCTCTGCAGCATGAGGTTTGTACTTGGGTAAGAAATGGTGTCCCTTTTATTTGTAGCCTCCAATGTATATGACGGTGAGGCAACAATCTCCCGGAATGTTTCATTTTTGAGAGCGTATTTTATGATTTTTGCAATGTCCTCCGCCGTGCTGTAGTGATCCTCTTCATCAAGACCGTGAGGGTTTGTGTAATGTGTGTTTTTGCAGCCGAGGTCTGCGGCGAATTTATTCATCATTTCCACGAATGAGGCGATATCTCCGCCCACATAATCCGCAAGAATACTGGCTGCTTCATTGGCACTTTTTATGAGCATGAGGTTTAAAAGCTGTCTGACCGTGAGCTGTTCTCCTACCGAGATGCCCGCAGTGGAACTGTTTGTCCCTGCCAGAGTATCCATAACCTTTTGAGATACGGTTACAACCGTGTCGAGATCCTTGCAGTTATCAAGCACAACCATAGCTGTGGTGATTTTAGTAAGGGATGCTTCAGAGGTTTTTTTGTCGGAATTTTTATTAAAAATAACGGTTCCCCTGTCGAGGCTTTCCATATAGACTATCTTTGATTCGAATTCAACCTCATCGTTGTATGCGGCATGTGCCGGAACAGAAAATATACAGGAAAAAATTAACACAAGAGAAAAGATAAATGTTAATCTTTTTTTCATAGACAACCACCTTGTGAATATTGTATTATTGTATAAGTATAGCAGGTCTCTTTTACAAAATAAATAACAATAATGTTAAAATAGATAACAATAGAGTTAAAATTCTTATTACATTGTTGACTTATTAAATTTTTTAACTAATATATTTTTGGGAAGTGAAAAAATGGTATATGTAACCGGAGACATTCACGGCGACATCGACCGCTTCAGAACACCCGCAGCAAGGAAGCTGAAGAAGGGTGACACTCTTATTATATGCGGTGATTTCGGCTTCATATGGGATGGCTCGAAGGAAGAGGCAAAGCTTCTTACGAAGCTCGGAAACAAGAAATACAACATTTGTTTTATAGACGGAACTCACGAAAACTTTAAGCTTTTAAACAAGTATGAGGTGAGTGAGTGGAACGGCGGAAAGGTTCATCATATCTGCGGAAATCTCTACCACCTCATGAGGGGTCAGGTGTTTGAAATAGAGGGACTGAAGGTCTTTACCATGGGCGGCGGCGAAAGCCCGGACCTTGAAATCCGTTTTGCAAACAATACCTGGTCAAAAGAGGAAAACCCGAATCAGCAGGAGCTTATAGAGGGTGCAGAAAACATGGAGAGAAACGGGAACAAGGTGGATATCGTTATCACACATGAGCCCTCTGCCCGGATAAAAGATTTTTTACAGCTTAAAAGTGTTGAAAAGACCAGACTTACTTTGCTGAACACATATCTTGAAGAACTGGGAAATTCCTGCGAGTACTCAAAGTGGTACTTCGGAAGTCTTCATCTCGACAAGTATATTTCCGGTTCTCAGATTGCGGTCTTTTCAAATATACTTGAAGTAAATACAGGCAAGTCGATTCTGCAAAGACAGAGTTAATTTTTTGAAAAGAGGAAACCAGAATGGCGCATATCAAGGCTTTTGAGAAAAAACAGATTCCGATTGCAATTGCATCCGTAGTGGTCGTGGTTGCCGTTATTGTCTGCGTACTTGTATTCGGAAAAGGTGCGGACACAAAGAAACCTGAGGATACCAAGGAGAGCAAAAGCCAGACTGCCGCAAACGAAACAAAGAAAGAAACCAAGCCGGAGGCCTCGAGTACAACAGAGGTTACATTGCCGCCGACCTCTGCTCCCGATTATGAGATAACAAGAAGTGTTGCCATCCAGGGGAACAGATGCATGGAGCTTTACGGTATAGCACCTAAGAGTCTTCAGCACTACGGAGAGATCATATCCGCATTCGGTGCAAAGGTTCCGAACGTTTCCGTGTATGTTATGCTTGCACCGACTTCCATAGAGCTTTACGGCCCGGATTCCTACAGGACGGGAAACAGGTCGCAGAAGGAGGGCATAAAGCTTGCATATTCCGCGCTGTCAGGGAAAAACGTAAAATCGGTAGACGCATATTCGGCGATTGTTCCGCATGCGAATGAGTATGTTTATTTCAGGACCGATCATCACTGGACGGCAAGAGGCGCATACTATGCTTATACCGCACTCGGAAAAGCTGCGGGCTTCACTCCGACAAAGCTTGAGGACCATAAAACGGGACGCATTGACGGGTTTGTAGGAAGCTTTAAGCAATTCTCGGCGAGCCTTGCAAACGACCCGGATTACGTTGAGTATTTTCTTCCTCTTACAGAGGCGAAGGGAACCATTTATCAAGATGCATCTCTTACAAACGGCAGGGCGATGAAGATTGTTTCGGAGAGTGTTTCCGGAAGCAATAAATACCTTTGCTTTATTGAGGGCGACAATCCCGTTGAAAAAATTGTGACGGCTAACAAAAACGGAAGAAAGATTGCCATCATAAAAGAGTCTTACGGAAATGCACTCGCTCCGTTTCTTGTGGATAACTTTGAAGAGGTCTTTGTTCTTGACCCGCGCCGCGGAGACGTGAATCTTACACAGTTCGTAAACAACAACAGTATAACGGATGTGCTTTTTGTGAATTATACATTTGCACCGTCTAACCCCACATACAAGGCAGCGCTTGAAAAGATGCTCGGCTAGTGCGTATGCGGAAACAGAAAGGATGTTTATAAGTGGAAGAATACAGATACGACACACAGCTTCTCATTGAAGGAGAAGACCTTGACGAGGATGATATTCATGATTACTTCATGAAAAACTTCAAAGGCGACTGTCTGCTCGCGGTAGGAGACATCGACCTTATAAAGATTCACTATCACACTAATGAGCCGTGGAAGGTTCTTGAATACTGCCGCTCTCTCGGAGAAATCTTCGACATCGTTGTTGAGGATATGGACAGACAGTCAAGAGGCCTTAAGGGCTGAGTTTTGTTTTACCGAAAAAGCAGATGAAGAGAATTTTTCTTTTCATCTGCTTTTTGTGATTTATAACCTGTCAAGAGAGCGGTACTGTACGGCTTCGGAGATATGCTTTACCTCTATGATGTCCGAGCGGTCAAGGTCGGCTATGGTGCATGCAACCTTCAGAATTTTGTCGTTTGAGCGGGCTGAAAAATTCAGTTTTTTAAACGCGCCTATCAGTATGTTTTCGGCGCCTGCGCTCATGGTGCAATGCGTGCGAACCTGTGAGGGAGACATATACGCATTGCACGGTGTGTCCGTGCCGCGAAAGCGGTTTTGCTGGACTTTACGTGCGGCGAGAACCCGGGCACGTATCTGCGAAGAGTGCTCACGCGGGGACGACGAATGATTTTTTTCGGCTTTTATAAGCTCTTCGCAGTCGACCGGGTCAACGCGCACGTGAATATCTATCCGATCAAGGAGCGGACCTGATATTTTCGAGGTGTAGCTCCTTATTTCGGAATCCTTGCAGGTACACTCCTTGTGCGGATCATAGGCAAAACCGCACGGGCACGGATTCATGGCGCAGACGAGCATTATTCTGCCGGGGTAAACTGCCGTATACAGATTTCTGGAAATGGTTATCACGCCGTCCTCAAGCGGTTCTCTGAGTACCTCGAGAGTCTTACGGCTGAAAAGGGGAAGCTCATCCAGAAACAGGACACCGTTGTGTGCAAGAGATATCTCCCCCGGCACGGCACGCGCGCCGCCGCCCGTAAGCGCCACCGGAGTAGACGTATGATGCGGAGCCCGAAACGGTCTTTTGCTTATAAGAGGATTTTCGGGCACAAGCTTTCCTGCTACGGAATAGACCGATGTTGTTGCAAGAGCCTCCTGCTCATTCATGCTCGGCAGAATTCCGGGTATGCGCTTTGCGAGCATGCTTTTACCAGAGCCCGGGCTTCCCGTAAGCAGGACATTGTGCCCTCCGGCGGCCGCAACCTCGAGCGCGCGTTTTGCCGATTCCTGACCGAAAACATCATAAAAATCCGGAGTTTCCGCATAAGGTGACTTTTGCTCGTCTGCAAAGGAACGGGTTTCCTTTGTAAGCGGTGAAATAATTTTTTCCTTTCGCAGATGGCTTAGTATCTCGGAGATATTCGATGCGGGATACACCTCCATATCCGAGACGAGCGCGGCCTCGGACGCGTTTTCTTCAGGAACAAAGATTTTACGAAAGCCGCTGTTTTTTGCCTCCGTTGTCATCGGAAGGACACCGGAGATTTTGCGCAGCTCACCGTCAAGGGACAATTCGCCGATAAAAATCGTGTCGTCCGTTTTTGCTTTAAGCTGCCTTGAGGCAAGCAGCACGGAAATCATTATGGGCAGGTCGTATATGGGACCTTCCTTGCGAAAGTTTGCCGGTGCGAGATTTACCGTTATTCTGCTTATCGGAAAGGTTAAATCGTTATTCTTTATCGCGGAACGCACACGCTCTTTTGATTCGGAAACGGCACTTCCCGGAAGCCCGACGAGGTCAAATCTCGGAAGTCCGTTTGATAAATCGCACTCAACTTCAACGAGGTGAGTATAAAGACCGTGCATTCCCATGCTGAATACCTTGGAAAACATATTTACTCCTTTTTAACTGTGCGATGTAATTCTCTCACGAAAGCACATCCCTTTTCAAGCGAAATCGAAATTCGTCGGGTTTCGTAGGCCGGTATACATTGACAAATGTCGGTAGAACGTATTAAAATTAGATGATATTTATATTTATTCTTTGGAGGCAGTTTTAATGGAAAATTACAATGACGTTTACAGCCTGTGGAAGGAAAAGTGTGAAGATGAAAAGCTTCGCGCCGAACTTGTTGAAATTGACGGTAAGGACGATGAGATTCTCGACCGTTTTTATAAAAAGCTTGAATTTGGTACAGCCGGTTTGCGCGGGGTGCTCGGTGCGGGCACAAACCGTATGAATATATACACTGTTAATCAGGCAACGCAGGGTATAGCGGACTATCTTAATTCCGAGTTTGAGAATCCGTCGGTTGCCATAGCGTATGATTCCCGTATCAATTCGGATGTCTTTGCGAAGGAGACGGCAGGTGTGTTTGCGGCAAACGGAATAAAGGTCTATATCTATCCCGAACTTGTTCCGACTCCCATGCTCTCCTTTGCCGTGCGCAGACTTTCCTGCTCATCCGGTGTTATCATAACGGCAAGCCACAATCCGGCAAAGTACAACGGTTATAAGTGCTATGACCCCGAGGGGTATCAGATGACGGATGCGGCAGCGGCTGCTGCGTACGAATTCATCCAAAAGGTTGACATATTCGAAGACGTAAAGCGTATGGACTTTGAAAAGGGCCTTTCGGAGGGAATTATCGAGTATATCTCCGAGGAGATCTCTGAGGAGTTTTTCTCCGCTGTTTCAAGCAAGGTGATAAATCCCGACGTATGTAAAAATACCGATCTTAAGATTATATACACGCCTCTTAACGGAACCGGAAATAAGCCGGTAAGGAAGATACTTGACAGACTCGGAATAAAAAATGTCAAGGTTGTAAAACAGCAGGAGCTTCCCGACGGAAACTTCCCGACCTGTCCGTACCCCAACCCTGAGATAAGACAGGCGTTTGAATGTGCTATTGAAATGGCAAAGACAGAGCCTGCGGACTTGCTTCTCGCTACCGATCCGGACTGCGACCGTATGGGAATTGCGGTTTATGACGGAAAGGATTATAAGCTCATGACCGGAAATGAAGTGGGAGCCCTCTTTACGGAGTATGTTCTTTCACAGTACAAGGAAAAGGGTATCATGCCGAAGAATCCGGTTGTAATAAAATCGTTTGTTACCACGGACCTCGTAAGGGTTATAGCGAATGACTACGGCGCAAAGGTTGCGGATCTCCTTACGGGCTTTAAGTATATCGGCGAGTATATCACAAACCTTGAAAGAAAGGGTCAGGAGTCTGACTTTATCATAGGAATGGAGGAGAGCTACGGTTATCTTCTCGGTATTCACGCAAGAGATAAGGATGCTGTGGTTGCGAGCCAGCTTGTTTGTGAAATGGCGGCGTATTACAAGTCAAACGGTAAGACACTCATAGACGTTATGAATGAGATATACGGCAAATACGGAATTTATCTTAACCGTGTTGACAGCTTTGAATTTGACGGAGCAGCAGGTATGCAGAAGATGGCGGATATCATGGCCTCTCTCAGGAGCTCAACCTTCGGTGAAATCGGAGGACTGGATGTTTTGGAAAAAACAGACTATAAGGATACGGAAAAAACGGGACTTCCTTCTTCAAACGTAATAAGCTTTAAGCTTGACGGAGGAAACGGTGTGGTTGTGAGACCGTCGGGCACGGAGCCTAAGATAAAGATATACATCACCTCGGTATCAAAAACCTTTGAAGCTGCCGAGGCTCAGTACAAAAACATTCTCAATGATTCAAAAAAATGGTTGGAGGATTGATTAAAATGAACAGAAGCTTATTTACGAGAGTTGTGGCGATTTTTCTCGCAATACTCATGATAGGAAGCGTTGCTATCGTTGCCATACAGGCTCTTGCGGCAGGACCCTCGGACTTTGCGACTGTTGCCGCAACCGGTGATACGGCAAGAACAAAGGTTATAATCATTGTTGCGGTTGTCGCCGTTGTACTGGGTGCGGGCAGTCTTATCCTGCCAAAAGTTATAAAAAAGAAATAGCTTTTTGTCGAAAATAGCCAAAATAACGACAAATAATTAACAAGTTTTTGATTTTGTTGACAAACCGCTTTTTTTAGTATAATATTAGCATACGTCATTTTGACAAATTCATATTATTTTAAGGCAGGTTAACTATCATGTACGAAGACAAGACCCTCATCTGCAAGGAATGCGGCGAAGAGTTTATCTTTACAGCAGGCGAGCAGGAATTTTACGCAGAAAAAGGATTCGAGAACGAGCCACAGCGCTGTAAAGCTTGCAGAGATGCACGTAAGAACGCAGCAAGAGCTGACAGAGAGATGTTTGAAGCTGTATGTGCGTCTTGCGGACAGCCGGCAACAGTTCCTTTCAGACCACGCGAGGATCGCCCTGTTTATTGCAGTGAATGCTTTGCAAAGATGAAAGAAGAAGGCTGATTTTTGCAATCCGTGCGGGTCGCTACAGTATGCGACCCGCCTTTTTTTTCAAAAAAAGACACCTCGAATTTGTTGCTTTACGCATATTTCGGGTGTTTTTTGCATAAAGTCTAACAAACACTTTTTTTATGGAGATGATTGAGTGGTAGGAATAGGAAAGTGGAAGTTTACCGTAAACACATTCTTCTTTAAGGGAGATGTCTTTCTCAAAATAGAAGATAACAACGGAAAGTATGAATTTGTTCCCGAGTTTCCGGGATATGAAGGAAAGCTTGAGTACTCTATCGACGAAGTGACCGAAAACGGCAATTCACTTTATGTCAGAGGAAGCTCTGCTATGGTTCCCGCGGTAAAATCCGTGGCCGCAACCTTTTATTTTGACGGTGACAGTTGCAGATTGGTTTCTGACCTTCCCTTCATAGGTCATTTTGAAGTTAATAATGGTGTAAAGATTGCATAGTTTTTGAACAACCTGTACAGTTTACACAATTTATTGACGTTATTTTTTATATGCTTTACTAAAAAAATGACCTTTTACCTTATTGAATGGGGTCATTTTTTTGTTATAATATTAC
Source organism: uncultured Oscillospiraceae bacterium (assembly GCA_900545655.1). Classification (GTDB taxonomy): domain Bacteria; phylum Bacillota; class Clostridia; order Oscillospirales; family Acutalibacteraceae; genus UBA1227. Next base: position 11,595 of record UQZY01000021.1, on the reverse strand, counting down.
GTATGTCAAAGACGTTATAAAACGATCCTGTAAAAGGGGTGAAAAAGTGAAAGATTTGTTACTGGAGTTTTTTTGTTCAGTTAAAAAGGCAAGATTGTTGCTCGGATTCGTAGATAGTGGTGATGAAAAGGAAAAAGAACACAGAGAATTCATAGATTCCAGACGAAGGGAAACCAACCTTCGCCGTTCTATATTGCTTTCCGTTCTTTTCCTTTTTATGATTTTTCTCTTTTTTGTTATACCGACTATAAACACTCAGTTGTCGGGCAGAGATTTTGTTGTTATGGGCGCGTTTGCTGTTTTCCTTTTAGCATACATCGCCGTGGCACAAAGGTACCACAGAATATTTTCCACCGCGGATACCCATACGGAGAAGAGTAAGGTAATTGTGTCGGTCCTCTTTGTTGTTTTTTGGATTTTCTATTATGTAGTGGCGATTCTTGCGTCCATGACGTTTGATAATCCGGTAGAGAATACTATCGTCTGGCTTTTGCTGATGGTGGTCGGTTTGTCTATACCTATTATTTCGTGGGCGGAAGCAATTTTTATATATCCGTTTTCAATAGCAACCATTGTTATTTTTTCTATAGTTACTAAGGTTGATCAGACAATAGTTATAACCTGTACCCCCATGGTCGCCCTTTTCTTTATTATTATTCAGTTCAACCATGCGGAGCGACTTGAAGCTTTTTATGAAATTTCAAAATCAATCGAGGAATCGAGAGAAAATAAGCGAAGACTCGGAAACATCTTTTCCAGGGTCTATGATATGGCGCTTGAGATAAACATGACTACCAATGAGATTGAAGTTCTTAAGGGCGAGAAATTCTACGGCATTACTTCCTCTTCGAAGATGACTCTCGAGGATCTTAAGAACAGAATTGATAATTACATATATGAAGACGACATCCAGGTCTTTATGAGAAATTTCAATTCAAACTATATAAATGAGGAAATACGCTCCGGAAAGAATCAGATTTACTTTGAAGGAAGAGTTCTTACATCGAATGAAGATTACAGATGGATATCCGTTCTTCTTACAAAGGAATCCTCGGAGAAGGATGATGCGTATCTTCTTTGCCTTGTCCAGAGTATAAACGAGAGAAAGCAGAATGAGGATAAGCTGAGACTTGAGGCAGAAAAGGATCCTCTTACACAGCTTTACAATAAGATGACAACGAGGAGTCTTATTGAGGAGTGCCTTGAAAAGAATTTCTCCTCTCAGCACGCGCTTATCATCATAGATATTGATAACTTTAAGACTATAAACGATACCAGAGGACATGCTGTGGGAGATCAGATTCTCCTTGCGTTCGCAAATGAGCTCAACAAGAATTTCCGTGAGACGGATATTCTCGGAAGAGCGGGCGGAGATGAGTTTATTGTTTTGATAAAGAACGTACAGTCCATAGCCATGGTCTGTGACAAGCTTCAGCATCTCACGGCATCCTTTAAAAAATACGGTATTGACCACGGCTTCCCGGGCCGTTTGTCTACGAGTATCGGTGTTGCCATGTTCAACAAGGACGGCAGAACATATGAGGAGCTCTTTAAGAAAGCGGATGCCGCTCTCTATGAGGCAAAGAGAAACGGTAAGGATCGGTATAAGTTCAGCATTTCAAGAACCTGATTTTTGCTTACCGTTAAAGTGAACATATTTTGAATCAGTTTTAAAACAGTAACAAAAATTTATCTGCCTTTTATTGTAATTGCTCATTTCAAATGATATTATAATGAAGAACACTTAATTTTTTGATGTCTGGAGGAAAAGTGTATGAAACTTGGAACAGTTTTAAAGCTCGGAGCTCTCGGTATTGCTGCAACGGCTGCCGCTGCCGGTTCCGTGCTGATTACGACAAAAGCACTTAACAAGGTTTCGGGCGGCACAACAGCAAATCCGTCAACGATACCTGTAGAAAATAAGCCGGAAACTTCGCCGGCAGAGGAAAAAACTCCTGTACCGGAGTTTATTCCTGCGGTAACACCTGTTACTCCTGAGGTTCTTCCCACTGTGGAAGAAGCACCGCAGCCTGTTGTTACTGTAGAGAAGAACAAAGCACCTGTGGAGGAGGCTTCTCCTGTTGTTGAAGAAGCTGCGCCCGAAGAAAAGGCAGAGGAAACCGTTGTTGATTATTCGGACATGCCTATGGATCTGCCTTATCTTGCAGGAAAGCTTGATGAGGAGGAAAAGGACGCGGAAGAGGTAGTTGTGCCTCCGGTTGCCGCTGAGCCTTCCGTTGAGCCTGTCGCTCCCGTTGTGCCTGTTGCTCCTGTTGAGCCGGTTATTCCTGTTGCTCCGGTCGTACCCGTTACACCTGTTGCAGCTGCTGAGCCGGAGGTAATCCTTTCTTCATCAGCTCCAATTATGGACGAGTCTCCCGCTACCGAGACGCTTCTCGGTCAGGAGACGGAAAAAGCAGAGACCTTTGCGGATCTCAATCCTCATGAGCAGGGATATGCTGTGGGTATGTCGGATATTGACGGAGAAGAGCTTCCGCCGGCAGAGTCTACAAGTAATTTTTCGGACTTTTCAGAGCCCGAACCGGCACCCGTAACTTTTGATGACTTAACACACAATGAGACCGTAACGGTTGAGGAACCTACACCTGCTATTGTTGAGCCTGCAGTAGAAACTGAAACTGTTGCAGAACCCGAAGTTGTTGCAGAACCCGAAGCTGTTGCAGAACCCGAAGCTGTCGCAGAGCCTGAAGCTGCTATAGAACCTGCACCTGCTCCGGAAGCACCTGTAACAGAAAGTGCCGCAGAGGAAACAGTTGATGCCAAGGGGTCAACCGTTAAAATCGGTGACGCAGTGGTTTCTGATAAGGGCGATGATGCTGCGATAAAAGCCGTTGTAGACGAGTTCCATGTTCCGGCATCGAATCTTGTTTCAATAACCGCAGACGGAAACATGCCTATGGTATTTGAGTTCATCTATTCAGATATGCGAACAGACGCGACGCTTATGAGCGTTTACTTTATCATGCCGGACGGAAAGGCTACATTGCCGCCGGAGACGGACAGAGAAAATGTTCTTGCGTTCGGAAGAAATTTCATTACGGAAAATGAAGAACTCAGAAAATTTCTTGCATGATTAAAACATAAAAAAACAGGTTTAAGGGGAGAGCGGAAAATAGCCGCTCTCCCTTCTTTTTGTACTTGTTATAAGGAAATTCCTATCTGCTGACTCGGAAATATTCCAAGGCTTGTTTACGTGCGATGTGGCAATTTCAATAAAAATGAATTTTTGTTAATACTTTTTTTGTTGACACCGTTCAAAAAGTATGATACTTTGAGGGTGACGAGCAACCTTTACCGGGATGTCGTCGAAATCAAAAGTCATGTTCAAAGGAGGAAAAAGAAATGGCAACTACCAAACAGGCAAACCCTAAACAGGCGACTTTTAGAAAATATCTGACTATTTTCATTGTTGCTTTGGCAGGCGGAGTTATCACTAAGCTTCCCTATCTTCGTGAGACTTACATGGAACCGCTTTCTCAGGCAACAGGAGCATCCTACACGCAGTTGGGCTTGATTATGTCCGCATACGGCATTGTAAACTTTATATGTTACTTCCCGGGCGGCATACTTGCCGATAAGTTCAGCTGTAAAACACTTATCATTATTTCCTGCGTAGGTACCGGTCTAGCAGGATTCTGGTTTTGGACTTTGCCAAGCTTTATCTGGCTCGTTGTTATTCATGCAATCTTCGCTATAACAACAGTCTTCACCTTCTGGGCAGCTATGGTTAAGTCGATTAACAGGCTCGGCGACGCAAATGAGCAAGGACGTCTCTTCGGTATGTTAGAAGGCGGACGCGGACTTATCGGTACGCTGGTTGCTTTTGCTTCCGTTGCATTTTTCGGTCTTGCTTCCGACGCTATCGGAGGTATGAAGAATGCTATTCTTTTCTACAGTATCCTCATGGTTGTTATAGGTGTTCTCGCTTTCTTCTTCCTTGAAAACGACAAGCCTACCGGAAAAGACAATGCTATAGTAAATCCGCTCAACAAGAAAGATTTTATAGAGGTTGCAAAAATGCCGCGTGTATGGCTTTGCGGAGCTCTCGGTATCTGTAACTATTCGGCACTTATTTTCCACGGATATATCACCGGTTATCTTTCCAACGCATTCGGTCTCAGCGACACGGTTGTAGGAAACTTAAGCGTTATCCGTACATACGTTATGATGATGCTCGGTGCTTTTGTTGCCGGCTTCCTTGCAGATAAGATCGGCAGCCGTATCAAGCTTATCAAGTGGGCTTTCGTAGGCATGGCTGTGTTCGCATCGCTCTACGTTCTTATTCCTACAAAGGGTGTTGGCGTACCTCTTGTTGTATGCAACTTCATCGTATACGGATTGTTCCTGTATTCTATCAAGGCGATGTACTTCTCAACTATCGACGAGGTGCTTGTTCCTAAGAGACTTGCAGGTACTGCTTCTGGTATCATATCTCTTTGTACATACGCTCCCGAGATGTTCCTTTACTCCGTATCGGGAAATATCGTAGATAAATATGTTGATACTGCTACTCCGCTCAGAGGCTACCATATCTGCTTTATCTTAATGGCAGTTCTCTCTGTTATCGGATTCATCTGCGGCACAGTTCTTATGAAGATGAACAAAAAAGCGCTTGCTGAAAAAGAAGCGATGGCAGGTGAGAGTGATGCCTGAAATAAAGCTCCTGAGTTCTTGTGAAACAGACTATAACAGTGACTTACATAGCTGGATAGATATTGAACGCCAGATACGCAATCTCGCAGAGTGTGGGTTTACCCACACTCAATGGATGCAGAACTGGCAAGGCGAATACTTGTATAGCCCGAGCGAGATGTTTCAGGCAAGAGATATCCTGCGTGATTACAACATAAACGCACACAGCATACATGCAAGTGAGGGCGGTGTTCGTACAAAAACGGTTAACGGCAAGGTTATCTATGATAATCGTTACCGCTTTACCGATATTCGTAAGGATTACACGTCGAAGAATGAGTATGCAAGACTCGCAGGCGTGGACCTTCTTAAAAACAGGATAGATCTTTGTACACATATCGGCGCATCTGTCATGGTACTGCATATGCAGCTCCCGTTCATGCTGTTCGAGGAGCAGCCGGAGGAGAAGGATATTTATTATCGTCAGGTGATGAAGTCCTTTGATGAAATCAAGGATTATGCGGTTGCCTCCGGCGTAAGGATTGCATTGGAGAATCTCATATGCACTCCGCAGAAGTATCAGGAAGAACAGTTTGATATGTTTTTCGACAGATATCCGTCAGAGTTTCTCGGTTTCTGCTGGGACTCGGGCCATGCGACTCTTATGTGTAGGGAGAATCACTATCACTTCCTTGAGAAGTATATCTCAAGGCTCTATGCGACACACTTGCAGGACAATGAGTCCATCACCGACGAATTGCTTTATGCTGCTGACCCGGTTGATGCGGATTACAATGTCCTGAAGTATGACCGCCATTGGATTCCGAATGTTGACGGAAAACTTGACAGAGGTATCATCGATTGGGATTATGTAGCATCCCTTATCGCAAAGGCACCCATCGACCTTCCGGCTGACTTTGAGATAATGCTGTCAAGTGACCGTGAGCTGGAATGGCTTAAGGTTTGTCACAGAGAAGCAGAGGAATTCTATAAGAAGGTACTGGAAAAGAAAGGTCTTCTCAGCTGATAATTGATTTGGTGCGGAAAACCACGACAAAAAGAACTTTGGTTTTTCCAAAAAGATATACCCTCTTTACCGAATCGGTAAAGAGGGTATTTTTATGCGTTGTGATAACAAGCTCGTAAACAGATATGAGCGAGGCTTTTATGTTGTAACATCCGAAAAACGTCTTCCGGAGTTTTGGACGGGGTTCAATATGTCGCTTGAGTAGGTTGCATAGCAAAGGGGAGGGATGCCTCCGTTGTGCCATACAATCTGATTTCTGCCGTTTTCTTTTGCAAGGTAAAGATTTGAATCCGCTTCCTTGATAAGTTCCTCCGGGGTCATACCCGGCCTGTACATGGCAACACCGCCGCTTATCGTAACCTTTTTGTCGATTTCGGTTGAAAGTTGCGTGTTTTCCACAGAGGCGCGTATCTGCTCAGCTCTGCGAAAAGCCGGTGTGTCCTCGGCTGTCGGGAGAACACATATGAATTCCTCTCCGCCGTATCTGCACACGATATCTATGTTTCTTACGGAGCGCTTGAAGATATATGTAAGACTCTTTATACAGTCATCTCCGGTAAGATGACCGTAGGTGTCGTTTATCTTTTTGAAGTGATCGATATCAAACATAATAATCGAAAAGGTTTCCATCTCACCCTTTTCAACCTTTTCAATGCACCCGCCAAGGAACTCCATGAGATAGCGGCGGTTGTATGCACCGCAGAGCGGGTCTTTCTTGGATGCGTCCTCTATTTTGTTCAAAAGCTCGGACGCTTTTCTTTGGTTTTTGTCAAAGTATTTTGTAAGGTGGCGCAGGAAAAATCCTATACCTATTCCTGCGATGATTGAGGAAATTCCTATGTCGATATACGTTGCGTCTCCGAGCTGGGTAAAGCTGTCAACAAGGCCCGGGTGCGTCTGGTCTATCTTAAAGGCTGCCATGGATGAAATAAAATTCAGAAGCAGCATGATTACCATGAGCAGGTTGTCGAGCATGAGAATCGTCGTTATTCCCGCAACCATGAAAAACAGTGGCAGGCCGCTGTGTATTCCGCCTCCGAGAAGGTAGAGGGAGGGAAGAAATACATTGCCCATGAAGAAGCAATATACAAAGTACAGTCTTTTCTGCATGAATACGGTGTCATTGAACCTGCCGACGAAGTAGAGAACCATAAGAAACAGGAACATTGCAACGTAAACCAAAAGGCAGTACGTATTCTTTTTAAGAATGAGGGAAAGAATCAGATAAAAGGCAGTTGAGCAAAGACCGAGATCCACGAGAAGAGAGAAAAACTTCTTCTTGAGCTCGGCATTTTCTATTCCCTGACCCTTGAGAAAATCTTTTATGGAATAACTCATTTTTTCCCTTCCTTATCCTACTATACGGTTTCTGCCCGTGTCCTTGGCGATGTAAAGGTTTTCGTCCGCAATCTTTACCATGGCTTCTTCATTCATGCCGCTTTCAAAGGTTGCGACTCCTCCGCTTATGGTTACCGGTTTGTCTGCAGGCAAATCCGGAGACAGTCGAGATGCGGAAATACATTTTCTTATGTTGTCCGCACGGGCGTGAGCGTCTTCGTTTGTGAAGCCTGGGAGAATGAGCAGGAACTCCTCTCCGCCGTAGCGTGCAACAATTTCTTTTTCTCTGCAGGACGACCTTATGAGGCAGGAAATGGCTTTCAGAACGTCATCTCCGAGAAGGTGTCCGTAGGTGTCGTTGAGATTTTTGAATTTGTCAATATCAAAAAGGACTACCGAAAGTGGTTCACCCGTACTCTGTGCTTCGTTAACACGTTCACGGAGATAGGAGTACATGTACCTTCTGTTGTATACCGCTGTCAAAGGATCCACGGTTGACTGCTCTTCGACTTTTTTAATCGATTCGGTTACAACACGGTTTTCCTTTTGGTACATATTGAAGATGATCTTTGAGAGAATTCCTATGGCGATACACACCATGAAGATGTTTGACGAAATTGCCTGAAAGGCGAAATTCGATACGCCGTTTTCTTTTGCAAATGCCGGAACGTCTACACAGACTGCCGGAAATCTCCACGATACGTAGAAGATGAAGAGATAAAAAACCGATTCGGCGGCGGTAAGGATTATTCCCGGTATACCCTTTGATAGGAAGAGTGTCAATGCAATTCCGAGTGAAAAGTATCCGGGGATACCGCAATGTATTTCTCCTCCGGTAAGGTAGAGCGCCGGAAAGATAAAGAAATTTACCACGGCGAGGGAGAGGTTTATTATCTTGTCCTGGTGTTTTTTTGAACGTATACCGAAAAAGGCAAGCAACGGAAAGGCAAAGGTCATCGTAGCGGAAACCATGATTGCTTCATAAGAAGAGCCGAGCTGTATGCAGGCAAAGATACCTGCAAGACCAACTAAAAATCCGCATGTAAAAATGATATTGAAGAACCTTTGCCGTATAGGCAGTTGTGCTCCGTACACCTGTGAAGCCAATGTCTTTAAGGACCTCATTTTAAAATACTCCTCATTATTCCCTCTTTGCCGATGTAGGATTACTTTTCAGCGTTTTCCTTTAACATGCAGCATTTCTTGTATTTCTTTCCGCTTCCGCACGGACATGGATCGTTTGGACCGATCTTTGTTCCCTTGCGCACGGGACGTTTTGTTTCGGTTCCGTCACCGCTGTTTGTTCCGGTTACCTTCGCAACCTGCTCACGCTTTATCTCCTGAGACTTTGTAACTTTTACCGTAAAGAGTTGCTTCACGGTGTCCTCACGTATGGTTGCGGTCATTTCATCGAACATGTCAAAGCTTTCAAATTTGAACATAACAACGGGATCCTTCTGAGCGTATGCACGAAGTCCGATGCCCTTCTTGAGCTCTTCCATGGCGTCAATATGATCCATCCAGTTTATGTCAACATTGCGAAGGAGAATCATGCGCTCAAGGTCTCTTGTGACCTCAGGTGTGTTCTCTTCCTCACGTTTTTCGTAGATCTCGTGACCCTTTGTTGTGATGAGGTCCTTCACCTCGTCAGCTGTAAGGCCTTCAAGACTGTCATCCTTTGAAAGAATCCATCCGAGGAATTTCTCACGGAGTCCCGCGAGGTTCCAGTCTGCCTCCTCGGTACCCTTCGGACAGTACATGTCAACGCTTCCGTCAACGGTTTCGTCAAACATGGAGATAATGGTATCTTTAAGGTCTGCCTCGTCGAGAACCTTGTCACGCTGGCTGTAGATGATCTCACGCTGCTTGTTCATTACGTCGTCGTACTGGAGTACGTGCTTACGTATCGCATAGTTCTGCGACTCAAGTCTCTTCTGCGCCGTTTCAACGGTGTTGGAGAGTATTTTTACCTCTATGGGAAGATTTTCGTCAACGTTGAGAGTGTCCATGATTCTGGTCATTCTGTCACCGCCGAAGAGTCGGAGCAGGTCGTCCTCCATTGAGAGGAAGAACTGGCTTTCACCGGGGTCACCCTGACGACCTGAACGTCCGCGAAGCTGATTATCTATACGACGTGATTCGTGACGCTCGGTGCCGACGATATAAAGTCCGCCGGCACGGCATACCTGCTCGGCTTCATCCTTTATCTCATCCTTGAACTTTGCCTCAAGCTCCGCAAATTCAGAGCGTGCCTTGAGTATCTCTTCATTGTCTGTGTCCGCAAAGCCCATTGCCTCGGAAATGATTTCCTCGGCATATCCCTTTTTGCGCAGCTCTGACTTTGCAAGGAACTCCGGGTTACCGCCGAGCATGATGTCGGTACCACGGCCGGCCATGTTGGTGGCGATGGTAACGGCGCCGTATTTGCCGGCCTGTGCGATTATCTCAGCTTCGCGCTCATGATTCTTTGCGTTCAGGACTTCGTGCTTTATGCCGCGCTTCTTAAGCATCTTTGAAAGAAGCTCAGATTTCTCTATGGAAATGGTACCTACAAGAACGGGCTGCCCTTTTTCGTGACACTCGCAGATTCTGTCTATTACGGCATTGAACTTTGCTTTTTCGGTTTTATATACAACATCCGGGTTATCGATTCTTATCATCGGCTTGTTTGTCGGAACCTCAACCGGATAGAGGTTGTAAATCTCTGAGAACTCGTCTGCTTCTGTCATAGCCGTACCGGTCATACCGGCAAGCTTTTTGTAAAGACGGAAGTAGTTCTGGAAGGTTATTGTCGCAAGAGTCTTTGACTCCCTGCGTACATTTACGTGTTCCTTTGCCTCGATAGCCTGGTGAAGACCTTCGTTATAACGGCGCCCGAGCATGATACGGCCCGTAAACTCGTCAACTATGAGAACCTCTCCGTCTTTTACAACGTAGTCGATATCCCTGTGCATAACGCCGTGGGCTTTTATTGCCTGGTTTATGTGGTGAAGAAGCGTTGAGTTCTCGGCATCCATAAGGTTTTCTATGTTGAAGTAGCTCTCTGCCTTTGCAACGCCGGACTCCGAAAGAGTAGCGGTCTTTGCTTTTTCGTCGACGATATAATCTCCGTCGCCGGTGCTCTCGTACTCGGTCTTTGAGTCAACCTCTTTTACCTTTGTCATGGAGAGGGTTCCTACGAACTTGTCCGCAAGGTTATAGAGCTCGGTTGATTCCGTGCCCATGCCCGAAATGATAAGCGGAGTTCTTGCCTCATCTATGAGGATTGAGTCAACCTCGTCGACGATTGCGTAAAACGGCTTGCGCTGAACCTTGTCCTTTTTATACTGAACCATGTTGTCACGAAGGTAGTCGAATCCGAATTCGTTGTTGGTTCCGTAGGTTATGTCTGCCGCATAAGCCTTTCTGCGGTCCTCATTGTCAAGACCGTTTACAATAAGTCCGACCTCAAGACCGAGAAAGCGGTAAACCTTTCCCATCCACTCCGAGTCACGGCGTGCGAGGTAATCGTTTACGGTTACGATATGTACGCCGTTTCCTGCGAGTGCATTTAAGTATGCGGGCAGGGTGGCAACGAGTGTCTTTCCTTCACCTGTCTTCATCTCGGCGATACCGCCGTTGTGAAGAATGATGCCTCCGACAACCTGTACGGGGTAGTGTCTCATTCCGAGCACACGGTCTGATGCCTCACGGCATGCCGCGAAAGCCTCCGGAAGTATGTCATCGAGAGTTTCTCCGTTTGCAAGTCTCTCCTTAAGCTTAGGTGTAACGGCTTTGAGCTCTTCATCGCTCATTGCCTTGTATTCATCTTCAAGAGCTAAAACCGCATTTTTGAGCGGGTCCATCTTTTTAACTTCCTTTGAAGAGTAGTCTCCGAATATCTTTTTAAAAAGTCCCATTTTGAGGTTAGTCTCCTTTGGTCATAAATATACGTTTAATAGTATAACACGCACGCGGTACTTTTTGTACTTTTTTTTATGAATCTTCGCAGATTGCACGGGGGACAATGATTTTTCGATTTATCTTATGAATAAATATTCACTATTATTCGAGAAAATAAAGATTTTATGCAAAAAGTATGCAAAAATGGGTTGACTTTTTGCATAATGGTGCATATAATAGCCACATAGTTCAAAACAATCATTTATTTCGAAGAAAAAGGGGTAATTAAAATGGCAGTAAATAAGGAAAACATAAAAAAAGTAGTTCTCGCATACTCGGGCGGGCTGGATACATCTATCATCATCCCGTGGCTTAAGGAAAACTATAACAACTGCGAGGTAATCGCTGTTTCGGGAGACGTCGGACAGGGAACAGAGCTTGACGGACTTGAGGAAAAAGCAATAAAGACAGGCGCCTCAAAGCTATACGTAGAGGACCTTAAAGAGGACTTTGTAAACGAGTTTATCATTCCCTCTCTCAAGATGGGTGCAAAGTACGAGGATTACCTTCTCGGTACATCCTTTGCGCGTCCCATAATTGCGAAACGTCTTGTTGAAATCGCAAAGGCAGAGGGTGCCGACGCCATCTGTCACGGCTGCACGGGTAAGGGAAACGATCAGGTTCGTTTTGAGCTT
>UQZY01000020.1 GCA_900545655.1 uncultured Oscillospiraceae bacterium | reverse complement strand
GCTTGATAGCGCCGATTGCCGCAAAGCACGGAGCGCAAAGAAGGTTAAACACAAGGAAGGAATATCCGCTGACCTTTGTGAATGCCTCTGCAAGATTTGAGTACACGTCTCCGCCGGCACCGTAAAGGATACCCATCGTACCGACGATATTCTCTTTTGCCACAAGACCCGTAATAGACGCAACCGCCGCCTGCCATGTACCCCAGCCGAGAGGCTTGAAGATCCATGCGATAGCATTTCCGACAACAGCGAGAAGTGAAAGATCAAGCTCGTCCTCCGAAAGCATACGGAAGGTTCCGTCAACAACTCCGAAGTAGGATGTGAACCATACAAGGATTGTCGAAAGGAGGATGATAGTTCCCGCCTTCTTGATGAATGACCAGCCGCGCTCCCACATGGAACGAAGAACATTCTTAAGTGTCGGCATATGATAAGCGGGAAGCTCCATTACAAACGGAGCGGGGTCGCCCGCAAACATCTTTGTTTTCTTAAGCATGATACCCGATACTATGATAGCCGCCATACCCACAAAATACGCGGACGTGGCAACAAGTGCCGAGCCTCCGAAAATTGCGCCGGCAATCATACCGATAAACGGAACCTTTGCTCCGCAGGGAATGAATGTCGTAGTCATGATAGTCATGCGGCGGTCACGCTCATTTTCAATGGTTCGTGATGCCATAATACCCGGAACACCGCAACCCGTGCCTATAAGCATGGGAATAAAGGATTTACCGGAAAGACCGAATTTACGGAAAACACGGTCGAGAACAAACGCAATACGTGCCATATATCCGCACGCTTCAAGGAATGCAAGCAGGAAGAAAAGCACGAGCATCTGCGGGACAAAGCCGAGAACCGCACCTACACCGGCAACGATACCGTCAAGCACCAGTCCGCTCACCCACGGAGCAACATTTGTCTTTTCAAAGGCGTTGCCTATAAGAACCGGAATACCCGGAACCCATACACCGTATGCAGAGGTATCCGGCGCACCGTAGCCCTCTTTATAATCGGTATTAAGGTATTCGGCAACAGCCGTCTTAAGCGCCGCCTTCTTAGTACCCGGATGCTTCGTAACCTTTAAGGTTTCCTCATCCTCCGTCTCATAAGTTACGCTTGCGTCCTCCGGCGTTTCCTTAACGAGAGTCTCAAGTGCGCTCTTTGCTTTTGCCTCGTCATAGTCATCGGACTCAAGATCTATCGCCTCGGAAATTTCGTCGCTTCCGTACTCCCCGATAAACGCTTCGAGAATCCGGTCGGTGTCACCGTAGTTTTCTGAAGCTTTTTCATAAGCGGACGAGCCTATGCCGAGCAGATGCCATCCGTCTCCGAACACTCCGTCATTTGCCCAGTCGGTCGCAAAGCTTCCGACCGTCATCATGGAGATATAGTAAACAAGAAACATGATAAGAGCAAAGATGGGAAGACCGAGCCACCTGTTTGTAACAACCCTGTCAATTTTATCGGATGTCGACAGCTCACCCTTATTCTTTTTCTTATAGCAGGCCTTGATTACCTCGGCGATGTATACGTACCTTTCATTTGTGATGATTGACTCAGCATCATCATCAAGTTCCTTTTCCGCATCGCAAATATCCTTTTCGATATGTGTTTTGATACCCTCGGGAAGCTTAAGCGTTTCAAGAACCTTGTCATCACGTTCAAAAATCTTTATTGCGTACCATCTTTGCTGCTCTTCCGGAAGGTCGTGAAGCGTCGCTTCCTCAATATGAGCTATAGCATGCTCAACAGGGCCCGAAAAGGTGTGCATTGGAACGGTCTTTCCGTTTTTCGCCGCCTCGATTGCCTCCTCGGCGGCATCCATAACACCCTTTTCCTTTAAAGCCGAGATCTCAACTATTTTACAGCCGAGCTGACGGGAAAGCTCCTTTGTGTTTATCTTGTCGCCGTTCTTTTCGACAACGTCCATCATGTTGATGGCAACAACAACCGGAATTCCAAGCTCGGTCAGTTGTGTTGTAAGATAAAGGTTTCTCTCAAGATTAGTGCCGTCAATGATGTTAAGTATAGCATCCGGACGCTCACCTATCAAGTAATTACGCGCAACAACCTCTTCGAGTGTATACGGTGAAAGTGAGTAAATACCGGGAAGGTCGGTGATTGTTACTCCTTCATGCTTTTTAAGCTTTCCTTCCTTTTTTTCTACGGTAACACCGGGCCAGTTGCCCACGAACTGATTTGAGCCTGTAAGAGCATTAAACAATGTGGTCTTACCGGAGTTCGGGTTACCTGCAAGAGCAATTCGTAAATCCATATGCTTCCTCCTTATTCAACCTCAATCATTTCCGTGTCAGCCTTACGAAGCGAAAGCTCGTACCCTCTAACCGTCACCTCCATAGGATCTCCCAGAGGAGCAACCTTGCGAACGGTTACCTCAGTGCCCTTAGTGATTCCCATGTCCATAATACGGCGCTTTACAGCGCCTTCACCGTGAAGCTTTTTTACCTTGGCAGTACCGCCTATCTCAATTTCTCTGAGTGTTTTCACGCTGAATCCTCCTTACACTTTTAATACAAAATCAAACCATAATTTTTCTTGCCATCTCTTCACTGATGGCAACTCTCGACTCCTTGACGTTTACGATTACGTTTCCTCCGAGTGAAGTCACAACGGTAACGTCACCGCCGACGACAAAGCCGAGATTTTCAAGATGCTTCTTTACCTCGGGTGAGCCGCCTATCTTTTTTATGATATTCTTCTCACCGGGGTCAATAAGAGCAAGTGGCATCATACAAAGCCCCCATCCGTATTGCTTTCATCGGTTAGCATTGGCTAACCAATGGATTAAAAAAGACGGTTAGAAAGCACTAACCACTTCTTCTTTAAATCAAGTTAGTGTTTGCTAACTCCATATATAAAAAAACACTTTTGAATCAAAAAGTCAAGAAAAAAATTCAAAAAAGTTGAACGGTTGCTCAACTTTCGTCATAATAAACAACCGGTTAGCGAAAACTAACCGGTCTGATTATGCAATATTCTAAAACATGGATATCATTGTGCTATATGCTAAAACACAAATATCTTTATTATATATTCTAAAACATAAGTATCCTTATGAGATATTCTAAAAACTAAACATTATTATAATATTTTCAGTTATATGATAAGCATTCCCACAAGCTTTACAAGCGCCGCACAAATCCATGCTATGGTACATTGCAGTACAACTACACCAAACGCCCACTTTCCGCCGAGTTCTCTCTTTATGGAGGCGATAGCCGCAATACAAGGCGTATACAGCAAACAGAAAACAAGAAGTGACGCGGTTGCAAGAGGTGTAAGCACCGACAGGACACCCGCTTCTCCGAAAAGAACAGTAAGTGTCGAAACAACACTCTCCTTTGCAATAAAGCCTGCTATCAGAGCCGTAACCGTCTGCCAGTTACCAAAGCCGAGCGGCTTGAACACCGGAGCAATTCCGCCTGCAATTATGGCAAGCATACTGTTTTTTGAGTCATCAACTACATTGAAGCTGAAATCAAAGGTTTGAAGCAGCCATACAACAACGGACGCAAGAAGTATGATTGTAAAGGCTCTCTGGAGAAAGTCCTTTGCCTTGTCCCAAAGAAGATGCAATACATTCTTCGCACCGGGCATTCTGTAATTCGGAAGCTCCATAACAAACGGAACAGCCTTACCCTTGAAGGCCGTTTTATTTGAAATAACGGCAACAAGTATGCCGACAAGTATACCTGTGAAGTAAAGACCCACCATGATAAGTCCGCTGTACTTCGGAAAAAACGCATCTGCGAAGAAGCCGTAGATAGGAAGCTTTGCCGTGCAGCTCATAAACGGAGTCAGCATTATGGTCATCTTTCTGTCACGCTCCGACGGCAGTGTTCTGCTCGCCATAACAGCGGGTACAGTACAGCCGAAGCCTATTAACATGGGCACGATTGACCTTCCCGAAAGACCAATCTTACGGAGAGGTTTATCCATGACAAAGGCTATACGAGCCATATAACCGCTGTCTTCAAGAATCGACAGGAAGAAAAACAGGATAACGATTATGGGTATGAAGCTCAAAACACTTCCGCAGCCTGCGAATATACCGTCTATGACAAGCGAGTGAATTATGGGATTTACTCCGGTTGTTGTGAGCAGAGTGTCTACCGCAGTCGTTAGCGAAGATATGCCGAGATCCAAAAGCTGCTGAAGTGCCTTTCCCAAGACATTGAAGGTCAGGAAAAAAACAGCCGCCATAATAAGTATGAAGCACGGTATGGCTGTGTATTTGCCCGTGAGAATACTGTCTATCTTTCTGCTGCGAATATGCTCCTTACTCTCGTGAGGCTTTACAACCGAGTTTTCACAGAGATACTCAATAAACGAAAAACGCATATCTGCTATGGCAGCCGCGCGGTCAAGGCCTCTCTCCTCCTCAAGCTGGAGAACGATATGCTCTATCATCTCTTTTTCATTTTGAGAGAGTTTGAGAGCTTCAAGCACACGCTCATCACCCTCAAGAAGTTTCGATGCCGCAAAGTGAAGCGGAATTCCCGCAGCCTCTGCGTGGTCCTCTATAAGGTGCTCTATTCCGTTAAGGCATCTGCGAACCGCATTGCCGTTCTTTGTGTCGTCACAGAAGTCTGTACGCCCTTCAAACTCGCGGTACTGTGCAACGTGCACGGCGTGACTCATAACCTCTTCAATACCCTCTCCCTTTGCGGCTGAGATAGGTATGACGGGAATACCGAGTATACGCTCCATGTCGTTGATATGCACGGAGCCTCCGTTGCCCCTGACCTCATCCATCATGTTCAGCGCAAGAACCATGGGTATACCAAGCTCCATGAGCTGGAGAGTCAGGTAAAGATTTCTTTCGATATTCGTTGCGTCTACGATATTTATGATACCGGTAGGCTTCTCGTCAATTATGAATCTGCGCGAAACAAGTTCCTCGGCGGTATACGGTGAGAGTGAATAAATACCGGGAAGATCAATTACCTTCGTTTCGGGATAGCCCTTCATGGGACCGCTTTTCTGCTCAACCGTGACTCCCGGGAAATTTCCCACGTGCTGATTGGAGCCGGTAAGCTCATTGAAAAGTGTAGTCTTACCGCAGTTTTGATTACCCGCAAGGGCGAAAGTCAGAACGGTGCCTTTCGGCAGCGGGTTCTCACTCGACTTATCATGAAACACACCGCCCTCGCCGTATCCGGGATGCGGTGAATGACCGACCCTTTCCTCGGAGTTTTCCGAAAACTTGTCGGAAGCCGTACCGTTTTCATTCCCGTCAAGCTCCTCCACCTCTATCTTAGCGGCGTCGCTGAGTCTGAGCGTAAGCTCATAATCGTGAATACGCAGTTCCATGGGGTCTCCCATTGGCGCGTACTTCTCAAGAGTTACAAAAACACCGGGTATAACACCCATATCAAGGAAATGTTGACGGAGCGCACCCGCTCCGCCAACAGAAATAATCCTTGCAGTTTTACCGATACCAAGCTCTTTAAGTGTCATAAAAAACAGTCACCTTGAATTCGTTTCAATTATCGTGTATTCATATAGTATTCAGATATCAGTCCGAATGTTTATCATACTTTACAATTTTTGCTTTTATACCGTCATTCTCAAATTCTGAGATAACGGATATGTCGTATTCGGCTTCGTCGAGCTTCGGAAAAAACACCTCGGCTCCGTCACAACTGTCGTCAATATGAGTAAGATAGATGCTTTTCGCATAAGGCAGAAATGCTTTGTACACTTCTCCCCCGCCTATAACAAAATTTTCTTCAGGCGAAGCACCGTACTTTTTAAGTATGTCGGAGATGCTGTTAAAAACCTCCACCCCGTCACGCTTAAAGGTGCTGCTTCTTGTCAGAACAACATGCTGTCTGCCCGGGAGAAGTCCCGGAAGACTTAAAAAGGTCTTTCGTCCCATGATAACGGTATGACCCTTGGTTGTGGCTCTGAAAAATCTCATGTCATCCGGCAGATGCCAGATAAGGTCATTGTCTTTCCCGAGCTCAAGTTTTTTTCCGACAGCCGCAATAATTGAAATCATCTGTCCACCGTTACTGAGCTATCGGGAAAGCAATTTTGCCCATATGCTCGTATCCTTCGATTTTTATGTCTTTAAGCTCCTTCGAGTTATCAAAAGCAAAGAAGTCACGTACCTCCGGGTTTATCCAAAGCTTCGGTGCCGGGAGATCTCCCTTTTCGTCAAAGCGGGCAATCTGCTCCTTTATTCCGTCAACCTGGTTTACGTAAATATGCGCGTCCTTTATGCTCCAGTCAAGCGTACCGGGTTTGAGCCCCGTGCAATGTGCAATGAGGTTCAAAAGCACCGAATACTGAGTTACGTTAAACGGAAGCCCGAGAGGTACATCGCAGCTTCTCTGGTGAACCCATGCGTTGAGCTTTCCGTCTGTTACGTCCCACTCCGAGCTCCATACACACGACGGAAGAACGGCAGTCGGAACATAATCATCCTGCCAGAGAGTCATTACCATACGTCTGTCCGTAGGATTTTCCTTTATGGTCTTTATGAGCTTTTGCGTCATCTGGAATTTGTTTGTGATGTATCCGTAAGCCGTACCTATGGTGTGAGCCCACTCTTTTCCGAATTCCTTCTTTATGTCGGTTTTTACAAGACCGCCCTTTCCGTCGGGAAGCATCTGAGATGCATACCAGAATCCGTCCTCGTGAATCTCCCACTCGTCCCAGATATGGCATCCGCGCTCCTGAAGCCAGCGTACATCGTTAGACTGAACCTGATAAATCCAAAGCATCTCTACGATAGCCTGCTTGAAGAAAAGCTGCTTTGTTGTGAGCACCGGAAATTCCTCACCGAGGTCTAAGTGAAAATGATGAGACGGTACCTTTATTGTGTTTATTCCCGTACGGTTTTCAACCTCTTTGCCTTCAGAAAGTATTCTCTTGCAAAGGGCGATGTAATCTTTATCCCACTGTGACATATTTTTTCCTCTCTTTCTTGAAGCCTTATGTCTTTTTCGGATGAAAAAAGTCTTGCATAACACAAAATATTGTACCATACAAGACTTCTCATTACTATATATTTTTTTAAATTGTTTCAGACTGATACTCAAAAAGTTTGAAACTAATACTCAAAAAAGTTAAGACTAATATTCAAAAAGTCCTTTGAAAACGAATTTTGCGTCTCCGGAAAGCGTGACATCGTCATCCGTATAGCGGACTATAAGGTCTCCTCCCGGCACCTTGACGGTAACGTCCGTGTCCTTTTCACAGAAGCCGTTTTCACAAGCTGCCACAACAGCGGCACATGCTCCCGTTCCGCACGCCATGGTAACGCCGCTTCCGCGCTCGTATACACGCATCTTCAGCATGGTGTCGTTTACCACTCTGACAAATTCCGTGTTGACGCGCTCGGGGAATATTTTGTGGTGCTCAAACTTCGGTCCCTCAACCTCAAGGTCTATCTTGTCTACGCTGTCACAGAACACAACGCAATGCGGATTTCCCATGGATACACAGTTTAAGTTATAAACATGGTTTACTATTACGCACGGGTAGTTAAAGACCTTTTCAAGAGGAAGATTTACGGGAACATCCTTTGCCAGAAGGCTCGGTTTTCCCATGGAGGCTGTCGCGTAGGTCACTCTGCCGTCGCTCGTATATACCTTTACTTCGTTTACTCCGAGCTTTGTCTCAATTTTTATCGTGTCTCTGCCCTCAGCATAACCGTTGTCATATGTGTACTTTGCAACACAGCGGATACAGTTACCCGCCATCTCGCCCTCGGTGCCGTCCGTGTTGAAGATTCTCATCTTCATGTCGGCAATCTGCGACTTCTCAAGGAGGACGATTCCGTTTGCTCCTATTCCGAAATGCCTGTCGCAAAGCGTAACGCAGAGAGATTCCGGACAGGTTACCCTGCCGTCAAAGTTCTCTATGAATATATAGTCGTCACCTGTCGCCTGCATCTTTGAGAACTCAAACACCTGACGCGTTTCACGCATGTTGTTTATGTCAACGAGCTCGGTGTTCTGCTGCGTGTAATGGCTCGCAATGATATCCGTTGCGGCAGTCGCGGTGTCAAGTGACGTAAAGCACGGAATACCGAGGAATAAGGCTTTTCGTGACAGGGCGATGTATTCGTCTATGGTTTCATCCATAAGCGCACCCGTATATACGATAAAGCTTATCTTTCCGGATTCAAGAAGCTTAAATGCGGACTCGTCGGATACATTGCTGTCAACATGCTCAGTGCTTATGCCGAGACTCTCTATCGCTTCCGCAGTCTCAGGGGTTGCGTAAATCTTGAAGCCGAGGTCATATATGCTTTTTGCAAGAGACAGAACATCTATCTTGTCATGCTTCTCAACACTTATGAATACGCCGATATCCTCATTTTTACTTGGGATCTTAAATGTTCTTCCGGATGCCGTTATGCCCTTGAACAGCGCTTCGTTAAGGTTCTTTCCGATACCGAGAACCTCTCCCGTGGACTTCATCTCGGGACCGAGGTACGAGTTTGCGTCCATAAGCTTTTCAAATGAGAATACGGGAACCTTTACCGCAAAATACGGCGGTGTTCTGTAAAGACCCGTGCCGTAGCCGAGTTCCTTAAGGGATGCGCCGAGCATCACCTTGGATGCGAGGTCTACCATAGGCACGTTCGTTACCTTGCTGATATACGGCACGGTACGTGATGCGCGCGGGTTAACCTCTATTACGAAAAGCTCACCCTTGTATATGAGATACTGGATGTTTACAAGACCCTTTGTTCCGAGTGACAAAGCCAGCTTTTCGGAGCAGTCCACAACGGTGTTCATCATCCTGTCATTGATATTGTACGGCGGATACACGGCGATAGAATCACCGCTGTGGACACCCGCGCGCTCAATATGCTGCATGATACCGGGTATAAGGACATCTGTTCCGTCGGAGATTACATCGACCTCTATTTCGATACCGGGCATATATTTGTCCACAAGCACCGGATTATCAATTCCCTGCGCAAGTATCTTATTCATATACACTTCGACTTCGTTGTCATCATGTACTATCTTCATGTTTTGACCGCCAATTACGTATGACGGACGGAGAAGAACCGGGAAGCCGAGTGTTTTTGCCGCATGAAGAGCCTCATCAAGAGTGTTTACACCGAAGCCCTTCGGTCTCTTTATACCGAAGCGTTCAAGAAGAGCGTCAAACTGCTCACGATCCTCTGCGGTATCTATGCTTTTTGCGGAGGTCCCGAGAATTTTTATTCCGTTTTCATCAAGGAACTTTGTCAGCTTTATTGCAGTCTGTCCGCCGAAAGCCACAACAACGCCTACGGGCTTTTCAACACGTATGATATTCATGACGTCTTCAGGTGTGAGCGGCTCAAAGTAAAGTCTGTCGGCAGTATCATAGTCGGTCGAAACGGTTTCGGGGTTATTGTTGACTATTACAACGTCATAGCCCATTTCTTTAAGAGTCCATACGCAGTGAACGGAAGAGTAGTCAAATTCTATTCCCTGTCCTATACGGATGGGGCCCGAGCCGAGTACCATTACGACAGGCTTTCCGCTGCGTTTAAACGTTCTCGCCTCACAGGTCTTGTCATATGTCGAATAGAAATACGGCGTCTTTGCGTCAAACTCCGCACCGCAGGTATCAACCATTTTGTAAACGGCGTTCATCGGCGTTATACCGGCAAGCCTGAGTGCCTTTTCGAGCGTTTTGCCCTCTGTATCAAGTCCGAAAAGTCTTACAAGTGCCTCGTCCGGGTACCCGAGCCTCTTGCCCTCTCTGTAAAGCTCATTAAGCTCGGTGCTTTCACCGCAGCAGCACCTGCAGGTCTTACAGTCGGAGGTGCATTTTTCCAAGTCGGCGGACTCTGAGTCCGTATTTTCGGGAAGAAGCCTCTGCGCTGCTTCTTCGGCGCGCTTTTCATACTCCGCAAGCTTTAAAAGCTTTGAGAGGAACCAGCAATCAATTTTTGTTATCTCGTGTATCTCTTCAACCGTAACTCCGCTCTTTAAGGCCTCAAATACGGTAAACATACGGTAGTCGTCCGAAACCGCAAGTCTTTCAAGAATCGAGCCCTCCGAGGTTTTCTTCTTTGAGTTAAGTGTGTCGAGTGAGATCTCGGCACCCCTTACAGCCTTCATTACAGCCATCTCGAAGCTCGGCGCAATGGACATGACCTCACCTGTTGCCTTCATCTGTGTTCCGAGCTTTCGGCTCGCACTCTGGAACTTATCAAACGGCCACTTCGGGAACTTGACAACAACGTAGTCAAGAGTCGGCTCAAAGCATGCACAGGTTTTTCCCGTTATATCATTGGGTATTTCATCAAGAGTGTATCCGAGAGCAATCTTTGTCGTTATCTTTGCAATAGGGTAGCCCGTAGCCTTTGAAGCAAGGGCGGAAGAGCGTGAAACTCGCGGGTTTACCTCTATAACCGAGTATTCAAAGCTGTCTGGATTCAGTGCAAACTGACAGTTACAGCCTCCGACAATTCCGAGTGCCGTGATGATATCAAGTGACGCCGAGCGAAGCATCTGATACTCTTTGTCCGAAAGCGTAAGCGCCGGAGCCACAACTATACTGTCTCCCGTGTGAATTCCTACCGGGTCGAAGTTTTCCATGGAGCAGACGGCGATTACATTGCCCGCATAGTCACGCATGGTTTCAAACTCGATTTCCTTCCAGCCGGAGATACATTTTTCAACAAGTATCTGCGTTATGGGAGAAGCGTCAAGTCCCGTCTTTGCAATAAGCTTAAGCTCGTCCTCATCCTGCGCAACGCCGCCTCCGGCACCGCCCAAGGTGAAAGCGGGGCGAACTATGACAGGGTATCCTATCTTTTCGGCAACCCCGAGGGCATCCTCAATAGTAGTTGCGATATCCGACGGAACGGTAGGCTGTCCTATCTCGTCCATTGTCTCCTTGAAGAGTTCCCTGTCCTCAGCCTTGTCTATGGCCTCAACATTTGTTCCGATAAGTCTTACGCCGTGCTCGGTAAGGAAGCCGTCCTTTTCAAGCTGCATGGAGATGGTAAGTCCCGTCTGTCCGCCGAGGCCGGCAAGAAGGCTGTCCGGCTTTTCCTTTTCAATGATTCTTTTGAGTGTTTCAACAGTCAGCGGCTCAAGGTAAATCTGATCCGCAAGAACCTTATCCGTCATTATGGTAGCAGGGTTTGAGTTGCAGAGTACAACGTCGACTCCCGCCTCTTTGAGTACACGGCAAGCCTGCGCTCCCGCATAATCGAACTCCGCAGCCTGACCTATAACTATAGGACCGGAGCCTATAACCAGAACCTTTTTTATATCTTTATTCTGTGGCATCAGTCTGCTCCCTCCATCATCTTTATAAATCTGTCAAAGAGGAATGCCGTGTCATGCGGACCCGAACATGCCTCCGGGTGAAACTGTACCGTAAACGCATTGTACTTTGGATAATCCATACCCTCGCAGGTATTGTCATTTGCGTTTACAAAACTCAGTACACCCTCACCGTTTTTCGTAACGCTGTCGGAGATAACGGCATAACCGTGGTTTTGACTCGTTATGTATGTTCTCGTTCCGTTTACCTCTTTTACAGGCTGATTAACTCCGCGGTGTCCGTACTTGAGCTTTTCGGTTTTTCCTCCGACTGCAAGAGCCGTGAGCTGATGGCCGAGGCATATTCCGAACATGGGCACCTTTCCGAGAAGCTTGCGTATCTGCGCAATCTGGAACTCGTTATCGGCAGGGTCACCGGGTCCGTTTGAAAGCATTATTCCGTCCGGATGAAGCTCCATGACGCTTTCGGCAGTCGATGTACCCGGAACGACGGTTACTTCGCACCCTCTCTTTAAAAGCTCGCGTTCGATATTTTTCTTTGCGCCGAAGTCGTAGAGCACAACGCTCAATTTTTTGTCCCTGCTGCCGTCGGATTTTTGTGTCGATGTATCCTTTGTCGTAACGGTCTTCACAGCGTCCGTAATTCTGTAATTTTTTATTTCTTCAATGGCTGAAAGGTCCTCGGGAAGAGTATCACAGATTTTGGCATTCATAACGCCGTATTCTCTGATGATTTTTGTTATTTCTCTGGTATCGACGCCGTATATGCCCGGAACACCGACAGACTTCAGGTAGGAGTCAAGATCCCCCTCACAGCGGAAATTTGACGGAGCGTCGCACCACTCACGCACAACATATCCTTTTACAAAACAATCTCCCTCAAAGTCAGAAGGAATGATTCCGTAATTTCCTATAAGAGGAAATGTCTGTAAAACTATCTGTCCGTAGTACGAGGGGTCAGTGAGTGTTTCGATATACCCGCACATACCGGTCGTAAACACAAGTTCTCCTATGGCGTCCGGCTCCGCTCCGAAGGCATAGCCTTCAAAGACATCTCCGTTTTGGAGAACCAAGTATCTTTTCTTCTTTTCCTGCATGTAAAACTTCCTCCCGAATTTATGTTAAAGCATAGCTTGTCAAGGCTTGATTTATAAAGCAAATTTTGCCGAAAAACTTAATGAAGCAAGGCCCTTTATCAAAGAGTTGCCGCCATTACGGCTTTTATTGTATGCATCCTGTTTTCCGCCTCATCGAAAACAATGGACTTTTCAGACTCAAACACCTCGTCTGTAACCTCCATATGGTCTCTGGAAAAGCGTTCACCCATCTCAGCTCCGACCTTGGTTTTAAGGTCATGATACGCCGGCAGGCAATGCATAAACACACAGTTTTCCGCCGCGGCGTTCATAAGCTTCATGTTCACCTCGTACGGCGCAAGGTCGTTTATGCGCTTTTCCCATATCTCAACGGGCTCACCCATGGAAACCCAAACGTCCGTGTATATGACATTGGCATCCTTTGCAGCTCTCATAGGATCTGTTT
This sequence comes from uncultured Oscillospiraceae bacterium, assembly GCA_900545655.1. Taxonomy (GTDB): domain Bacteria; phylum Bacillota; class Clostridia; order Oscillospirales; family Acutalibacteraceae; genus UBA1227. The sequence goes on along the minus strand of UQZY01000020.1, from coordinate 26,170 downwards.
CAAGCATGATACTTCCGCCCGTTTCTTCACATATCTCAAGACATTTTTTTACAAGTGAATGCTCCGGAAAATACTCCTCCGGCGCGCACGCCGTAAAGTTGAGACCCATCTTTGCACACCCTACCATAAGAGAATTTCCCATGTTATAGCGTGCGTCTCCCATATACACGAGGTTTATTCCCTTCAATGTTCCGAAGTGTTCCTTTATCGTCATAAAGTCGGCAAGTATCTGAGTCGGATGAAACTCGTTTGTGAGTCCGTTCCAAACGGGGACGGATGCATACCTTGCAAGCGTTTCAACGATTTTCTGTCCGTATCCTCTGTACTCAATCCCGTCAAACATTCCGGAAAGCACACGCGCGGTGTCGGCTATGCTCTCCTTTTTTCCTATCTGCGAATCCGTAGGGTTTAAGTAGGTTGTTCCCATTCCGAGGTCGTGTGCCGCAACCTCGAAGGAGGAACGCGTTCTCGTGCTGGTTTTTTCAAATATGAGGGCAACATTTTTTCCTTCATACATCTTGTGAAGAATTCCCTGCTTTTTCTTTCTTTTAAGGTCAAGAGCAAGGTCTATAAGGTATTCGATCTCCTCCGGAGTGAAGTCGAGCAGCTTTAAGAAGTCCCGTCCCTTTAAGTTCATATGGTGTCGCCTCCGTTTTATGCAATTGTTTGCATATTTTTTTGTCTTATACATTAGTTTTATGCATTTGTTTGTTATTTTTATTCATAATATTTACTTTTACTGCATAAATGATACAGTCTTATACATATAAAGTCAATATAAAAAGCAATAAGAAAATCAAAAAAATAATAATACCTTCAAAATTTCCATGCTCAAAAAAATTCCGCTTCAAATGAAGCGGAATTAAAAATAACTATTGCGCTTTTTCGGCCTTGAACATATATGTCTCGCCCGGCTCAATCTCCGTCTGGTCAACACCCTTTGATGCGTAATTGTCACCAACGTAGAAAGCCCAATAAGCACCGTCCTCCTTGTAATCAAGAGAAACTCCGTTTACGGATGTAACATAAAGACCGTAATCGCCTTTCTCTCCCTCTACGATACCCTGAGAAAGAAGTGCCTCGCCTACTGTTTTCTTGTCTGTCGTTATCTCCTTTTCGGTTTTGTTTCCGTCAAGGTCAACAGCAACAAATGTAAACTTAACCTCCGCTGTCTTTGAAGCAGAAACACCTTTTTTATCTCCCTCTTCGGAAGAATACGGCTCTGCGGCACAGCCTGCAAAAGAAAGAACCAATACAATAGAAAGAATTAAAGAAATAATACGTTTCACAGTTAAGCCTCCCTTAATAGGTTTTCGATACTATAACATATTTTGCCGTCGAGAGCAAGGGGCAAGAACAAAAATCATTCCATAACCTCCATATCTTTTATATTGGTTTCATTACCGGTTAAAAGATATGTGTTAACGCCGCCGCACTCAGGGCATTTTTTTGCATACTCCGTGGTTTTGTACCTGCATCCGCAGTCCTCGCAAAAAGATACAGCCTCTATGGTCTCTATCTTAAGCTCGGTATCCTTCATATACTCTGTCTTCTTTTTTGCCCAATTAAAGCAATCCGTAAAGTATGAGGGAATGACCGTGGATACCTCCCCTATCTCGAGGGTGAGCCTTGTCACCTTTTGTACACCGTTCTCTTTTGCGAGTGCCTCAACCTCATCTATGACGTGAAGCACTATACCCAGCTCGTGCATTTTACCAGTCCTTATTTTAATTGTATTTTTTATAAATAAAAGAGCACCGCACTTAAGAAAAAACTTAAGCCGTGCTCCTTTATTATAATAGACCCTGTGACAGGAATTCAATATCATTTAGTATTTTCATCTTAAAAATGATCCGTCAACAGTTTCTTGCTTTTTGTACGTGCGTTATAGTACGATTAAATCAGCCCTTATCCTCTGCTATCGCCTTGTCAATAAGACCCTGCAACGCCTTCATCTGCTTTTCACCGGTTACAGCTCCTACTATCGGGTCTCCCACGATGTTTCCCTTACGGTCAACCACGTAGGTCGTAGGATACGCATATACCTTCTCTGCAAACTTTCCGGCCTCACTTCCGGTATCAAAATAAACATTGCGGTAAGAAGCGCCCTTCTTTGAGAGGACCTCCTTTGCGGATGAAATTTCCTTTGCATCACCGCCGAGTGTAAATGAATTGATACCTATAAGCGTTCCGCCTTTCTTTGAAAGCTCCTTGTTCAATGCATCCAGCTCGGGAAGCTCTCCGACACACGGTCCGCAGGTGGTAAACCAGAAGTTCACTACGGTAACGGCATTTTCAGAGAAAAGCTTGTCGCTTTTTATTTCGTTTCCGTCAAGGTCCTTACCCTCGAAGGACGGGAAAACCTGAGCGGTGCCTTCGGGTTCCATAACCATGTTTCCGTCCTTACCCATGTTTTCCTTTTCGGCAAGCTGCGGATACTTTTCCTCAAGCTCCGTGAGCTTTACTTCAATCTCACGAATCTTTTCAGCCTCACCTTTTAAGAGCTTATATTCGTCTTCGGTAAACTTATCCTTTATGGATTCAATTGTTTTGAGAAGAAAGTCGCCGTAGTTGCTTCCGTCTTCAATCATATTGCTGCCCTTATCGGCGGACATGAAAACCTTTTCCCAAAGCTCTTTGTTTTTTGAAAGGATTTCATTTTCCTGTGTCGACAGCTTCTTATGAAGCTCAGCCGCTTCTTTTTCCTTTTTACCGTTTTTTGAACATGCCGCAAATGAGAGCATAAGCACCACAGCTAAAACCATTGCCAGTATTTTTTTTATTTTCATATTTGTACCTCCTTAGTTGTACTGTCTTTTTTTGTGAGTTTATTTTTACCCTCCAAAAAACCGTAACGAAATGAAACGGCATTTGTGGGACAGGCACGAATACACATACCGCAGCGGATACACTCCTTATGATCCGGTGTTTTTGTAACATCTACATCCATTTTGCATGCCTTTGCGCACTTTCCGCATGAAATACATTTATCCTCATCAACCTTCATTCTGAAAAGCGATACACGATTAAACAGTGCATAGACTGCTCCGAGAGGACACAGCCATTTGCAAAACGGACGGTAAATAAAGATACTCAAGACACTTATCGTAATGAGAATTCCGAGCTTCCACGAAAACAGCGAGCCGAGCGCCGCCCTTATTCCTTCATTTACAATGGACAACGGAATTGCTCCCTCAAGCACGCCCTGAGGGCATATATACTTGCAGAAATACGGATCTCCCACACCGACGTCGTTTTTGACAAGCATTGGCAGTAAAATCACCGTGATAAGTAAAACCGCATACTTAAGATACGTGAGATGCTTCACCTTCTTTGTTTGGATTTTCTTTGTCGGAATTTTGTGAAGCAACTCCTGAAACCAACCGAACGGGCAAAGAAAACCGCATACAAATCGTCCGAGCAAAACGCCGACAAGGATAAGAAATCCCGTTATATAATAAGAAAAATGAAATTTTGACGAGCCGACTGCAGCCTGAAAAGAGCCGATGGGACACGCTCCCGTAGCCGCAGGGCACGAATAACAATTGAGCCCCGGCACACATACAGCCTTTCCCGGTCCCTGATAAATCTTTCCCTTAAAGAAATTCGGAAGGTGAATATTTGTCAGCAATGCAGCTCCTGCCTGAAACAGACCGCGGAAGCGTGACATAAACTGCGAAGCTCCTAACCCTTTTTTATCCAATCCCGATACACTCCAAACATACATTTATTGCTTTACTGAGCACTGTTTCCACCTCGCCGCGAAAGGCGCCGAAGCATACAGCCGCAACACCCGAAAGCAGTAGCATTACCTGCACCGCCTGCGCTGAAGCCCATTTTTTCAGCTTCAAAACTATCACCTCGCAATCATATTTCCGACTAATCATATATCATCACAGATAAAATTTCTGTTAAGAATCGAAATTTAACACAAACTTTATCTTACACAGGTATAATCAAATACAGTAAAGTTGCAAACCTAAGGAGGTTCTAAAATGCGTATCCTTGTAGTTGAGGACGAGCGTGCCATGTGCGAAACAATCGTCCGAAGCCTGAAAAGACTAGCCTACAGCGTTGACTTCTGCTTTGACGGAGAGAAAGCGCTTCATCTGCTTGAAACGGAAAAATACGACCTTGTGGTTCTTGACTTGAATTTACCGGGACGTGACGGCATGTCCGTGCTGCGTACATTGCGGCAGACAGACCGTGAAACACGCGTCCTTATCCTCTCAGCGCGCTGCGAGGTGGCTGACAAGGTAGACGGACTGGATGCAGGCGCAAACGATTATCTCTCAAAGCCTTTCCACCTTGACGAGCTTGAAGCCCGCATAAGAAGCCTCACCCTGCGTCAATTCACCCAACACGACATACTGCTGACCTGCGGAGAGCTTACCTTTGATACCAAAGCACGGACTGCATCTGTTAACGAAGAAGTGCTGAACCTCACCCGTAAGGAAACGGGAATTCTGGAATATCTCATGGTTAATCAGGGCAGACCTGTCAGCCAGGAGGAGCTTATAGAGCATGTTTGGGACAACAGCGTGGATACATTCAGTAATTCGATACGGGTACATATCTCGGCTCTGCGTAAAAAACTCCGACTCTCTCTCGGATATGACCCCATACGAAACCGCATCGGAGAGGGTTACCTTATGGGAGGTGACGAGATATGAAGCATATTTCACTCCAATGGCGTATTACTATAATGACCGTTTTGCTCATCGGTATTACCTGCGTTTCCATGAAACTTTTACTCTGCTCATCGGGCGTACATTATATGGATTCTATTGATAAGTTTATAAACGGTTACCGTTCTTCCGAAATGACAGGCGACCCGGAATTTTTTGACCCCTCTCTAACGAACTTCGGCCAGGAAGCAACAATCGTTATTCACGGAGCACAAAGAGACTTTTGCACGACCAACTGGTATATCACCGCGGCGGTCACTCTTTTGAGCGGTTTCCTTGCGTATTTTATAAGCGGACACGCTTTGAAGCCTCTGCACAGCTTCGCCTCGCAGGTCGAAAAAGTTCAGATGAATAACCTCGCCGACATGCAAATTGACGAAACCCTGCTTCCGGAGTTTAAGGATCTCAGCCACTCATTTAACATGATGCTCTCACGCTTAAACTCCGCCTTTGAGGCTCAGCGACAGTTTACCGGAAATGCAGCTCACGAGCTTCGCACTCCGCTTGCGCTCATGCAAGCGCAGCTCGAGCTTTTTTCCGCGGAGCATCCCGACGTCCTGCCGGAAACCGCAGAATTCATCACCCTGCTCCGTGAGCAGACGGAACGCCTTACACAGATGACGAAAACACTCCTTGAAATGAACGGCATACAGTCAGCAAAGAAAACGGACCGAATCGAATTCGGTCCCATGATTGAAGAAATATTTACAGATCTCATGCCCCTTGCCGAAAAAAGCAAAATCTCCTTAAGCAGCGTCGGAGACGCCTCTATGATAGGTAACGACGCTCTCATTTACCGTATGCTCTTTAACCTCACGGAAAATGCCATAAAGTATAACCGCACGGGAGGTTTTGTTCGCGTGTCGGTAACAAATCAAGGAAACAACATCGTAATACGCATTTCAGACTCCGGTCACGGAATCCCCGAGGAATACCGCCGTATCATCTTTCAACCTTTTTTCCGCGTAGACAAATCCCGAAGCCGTGACTTCGGCGGCGCCGGACTCGGTCTTTCACTCGTATGGGAAATAACAAATCTCCACGACGGACGCGTATGGGTTGAAAAAAGTTCTGATGAAGGAACAACCATATCCGTAAGTTTTCCGAAAACAACATAAAAAAGGATACATTTAAGCATAAAAAAGCGGATGTAACGTCAAATACGTTACATCCGCTCGATATGGTCGGAGTGGCGGGACTTGAACCCACGGCCTCCTGCTCCCGAAGCAGGCGCGCTACCACCTGCGCTACACCCCGACAATTATAATGCGCGTTTTTCCGCGCTCGATTATTATATAATAAGCAGCAGATAAAAGCAAGAATTTTTTACTTTTATTTTTACTGTTTAAAACGAATTTGACAAGTATAAAAATGCGTCCGCCTAAACGGACGCATTTTTGTTTGTAAATAAGTTTCAAAGAATCAGTAAAAAGCTCTTACTAAAGCGCTTAAAAACTTTTATTTTCTCTTTATTGCTTCCTTTGCGGCAGCAACAATATGGTCGGCATCAAGTTCGTAAAGATGAAGAAGCTCCTTAGCGGGGCCGGATCTACCGTAAGTATCGTTTACGCCGACACGAACAGCAGGTGTCGGAAGTTTTTCGGAAAGAAGCTCGCATACTGCACCGCCGAGGCCGCCTATTACGTTGTGTTCCTCTGCGGTTACAACGCATCCGCACTCCCTTGCAGCCTTAAGCACAAGCTCTTCGTCGAGAGGCTTTATGGTATGGATGTTTATAACACGAGCGTTTATTCCCTCACCCTTAAGTGTTTCCGCAGCCATAAGCGCCTCATTCACCATAAGACCCGTCGCAATGATTGCAACGTCATTTCCGTCGGTGAGCTCAACACCCTTGCCTATTTCAAACTTATATGTTTCCTCATCAAAGATCTGAGGTACCGCAAGTCTTCCGAAGCGAAGATAAACCGGACCCTCATAATCAGCAGCAGCGAGTACTGCAGCCTCAGCTTCAACCCAGTCTGCGGGATTGATGATTGTCATGCCCGGAATAGTTCTCATAAGAGCGATATCCTCACAGCACTGATGAGAGGCACCGTCCTCACCGACAGATATACCTGCGTGAGTTGCGGCAATTTTTACGTTAAGATGCGGATAACCTATTGAGTTTCTTATCTGCTCAAAAGCTCTGCCTGCGGCAAACATGGCAAACGAACTCGCAAAAACGGTATATCCTGTTGTTGAAAGTCCGGCTGCAACACCTATCATATTTCCTTCAGCTATACCCGCGTCAAAAAATCTTTCGGGATATGCTTTTTTAAAGACTCCGGTCTTTGTTGCACCTGCGAGGTCGGCATCCATAACGATCACACGGTCGTTCTTTTCACCAAGCTTCAGGAGTCCTTCGCCGTATCCGTCTCTGGTAGCTTTTGCTTTTCTTTCAGACATGTTCTTCTCCTCCTTCAGTTCAGTGAATCAAGTGTTGTTTTAAGCTCATTCATTGCCTGAGCGTACTGCTCGTCATCCGGAGCTTTTCCGTGCCATCCGCACTGATTTTCCATGAATGAAACACCCTTGCCCTTAACGGTCTTTGCGACAATGGCAGTCGGTCTGTCAGTAACGGTCTTTGCCTCATTAAAGGCTGCTTCAAGCTCATCGAAGTCATGTCCGTTTACACAGATAACGTGCCAACCGAAGGCCTTGAATTTCTCATCTATCGGATACGGGGAGTTAACCTCCTCGAGAGTTCCGTCAATCTGAAGATTGTTGTTGTCAACCACTGCTACGAGGTTTGAAAGACCCTTTGCGGAAGCAAACATAGCTGCCTCCCATACCTGACCCTCTTCAATCTCTCCGTCACCGAGTACCGTATACACTCTGTAGTCTGCCCCGTTGAGCTTTCCGCCGAGAGCCATACCAACAGCAGCGGAAATGCCCTGTCCCAAAGAGCCCGTACTCATGTCGACGCCCGGAGTCATATGCATACTGGGATGACCCTGAAGATAGGAATCCGGCTTCCTGAGAGTCTTTATGTCATCCTGCGGAAAGAAGCCCTTAAGAGCAAGCGCGCCGTAAAGAGCCGGTGCCGTATGACCCTTTGAAAGAACAAATCTGTCCCTGCCCTCTTCTCTCGGGTTCTTCGGATCACACCTTAATTCACACATATAAAGATATGTGATTATGTCGGCAACCGAAAGCGAGCCGCCCGGATGACCGGATTTTGCATTGTAGGTTCCCTCGATAACACTCATGCGAACCTTTGTTGCAGCCCTCTGCAATTCAAGTCTTTTTGAAGAATCCATTTTTACCTCCAAATCTCAAACATTCGTCTTACGAAGTTTGCTTAAAAAATTTTTAAAGTATTCCGGAAGCGGAGCCTCAAACTCAAGATACTCCCCGCTTCTTGGGTGGACAAATCCGATAACGCCCGCATGAAGGCACTGCCCCTGCAAGCTCTTCGGTGTATTTTTAGGACCGTAAACCGTATCTCCAGCAACGGGGTGTCCTTTATATGCCATATGAACACGTATCTGATGTGTCCTTCCTGTTTCAAGGATACACTTTATATACGTGAAATCCGAAAACCGTTCAAGCACGGTATAGTGTGTAACCGCATGCTTTGAGTTTTTGTCGGTTACCGCCATCTTTTTTCTGTCCCTGGGATTTCTTCCGATAGGAGCGTCAACCGTACCCGTGTCCTCTTTAAAGTTTCCGTGTACAACCGCCCTGTACTCACGCTTAAAGGAGTGCTCCTTTATCTGTTCGGCAAGATGTACGTGCGAAAAATCGTTTTTCGCAACCACGAGCAAGCCGCTTGTGTCCTTGTCTATTCTATGTACTATCCCCGGTCTTATAACACCGTTAATACCTGAAAGAGAGTCTCCGCAATGATACATGAGTGCGTTTACGAGAGTTCCGTCGGGATTTCCGGCTGCCGGATGAACAACCATACCCTTTGGCTTGTTTACAACCAAAAGGTCGTCATCCTCAAAAACTATCTGCAAAGGAATATCCTGCGCCCGTGCCTCAGTCGGAACAGGTACAGGAATCTCAGCTTCAACAGTATCTCCGGCATAGACCTTTGTCTTTTTCGTAACCGTTTTTTTATTCACAGAAACAAGTCCGTCAGCGATAAGCTTTTGCGCAGCGGACCTTGTAAGGTCGGGTACGAGAGCAGAAACAGCCGTATCAACACGTTCTCCGTTCAGTTCTCCGTCAACCGTAACAATGAAAGAATTATTCGTCATCAGCGTCCGACTGTCCCTTCTTCTCCTTCGTCTCCCTCACAATCTCAACAATAATCGAAATAACAAGAAGTACCGCACCGATTGTAACAAAAATATCCGCAACATTGAAAACAGCATAATCAACAAAAGTAAATTCGATGAAGTCAACAACAAAGCCCCTTGCAACTCGGTCAATAAGATTGCCGATTCCTCCCGCAACAACAATTATAAGTGCGGCGCACTGGAGCTTATCTTTGATTTTACCGGTAAAAAGCACCGTGAGAATAGCTATCATTATGAGCGATGTAATAACCGACAAAAAAGTCGTATTGTTACTGAGCATACTGAAAGCCGCTCCGGTGTTTTCAACGTAACGGAACTGCAGAAACCCGTCGATAACGGTCATTGTACCTACGGGTTTCAAACCGGTGAGCACCAAATACTTTGAAAGTTGATCTATAGCGACCAGCAATATAACTACCACTGTAGTTATTGCTATCATCATTATTCAGTCCTCATTTCGTTTTTTCATCTTTTAAAAAAGTTTAAGGTCGTCCTTTTTGTCCTCTGTGACCTCAAGGTCAATATCCATGTCAAGAGGCTCGTATGTAACGTTTTCGTACTCCTCGAGAGTTTCTTCATCAAACTCTCCGTCAATGTCAGCGTCGGCGTATTCGTCGGCATCCGCCTCGGTATCATCATCCGCAAACAAGTCAATACCGGAATCGATGTCTACAAAGCCCTCTTCTTCTGAAGCTGCCTTTTCCTCAAGCTCAGCCTCCGCCTCATTCTCAGGGTCTTCCTCTGATTCATTCGCAAATTCATCATTGAATTCGCCGGTGAATTCCTCTTCGGACTCGTCCTCTAAGTCTTCTGCGGATGTCTCTCCGGCTTCATCAAGCTCATCATCTGTGAGAATTGTATCTGCCTCGGCTTCAAAGGATTCAGCCTCTACCTCTTCCTCAACAAGAGTCTCTTCATCAAGCTCCGAGGTCTTTTTCTCATGCATAGCGGCAACTTCCTCAGAGAAGTCGGGAGTGAATCTTAAAAGATCCATCTGTGTTTTATAGGTATCCATGAGCTCTGCGCGCACCTTGGCAGATTCCTCTTTTATCCTGTTCAGGTATTCACGCTCTTTTTCAGCCTGCTCCTTTACGGTGTTCACCTGTTCATCGTATATCTCCTGAGCCTTTGCAAGAAGCTTCGTGGCATTTGACTGAGCGAGTTTGAGAGTTTCGTCGGCACGGTCATTCGCACCTGCAATTATTTTGTCGGCTTCTGCCCTTGCGTTTTCGATAATAGCGGATGTTTTTTCGTCAACCGCAGTTTTTGCGGCACGTACCTTCTCCTGTGCCTCCGCAAGGATGGACTCCTTCATACGCTCTGCTGTAAGGAGTGCATTTCTTATGTTGTCCTCATCGGACTTATACTCAGAGACCTTGTCGGCAAGCAGTCCGAGTTTTTTTACAAGTTCTGCGTTTTCGCGGAACATCTGCTCATAGGAATCATATACTTCCTCCATGAATTCGTCTACTTCAGAAGCCTTATAAGCATTTCTTCCGGCAGCCTGGAAATTGTTGTTTTTAATCTGCTTTGGTGTGAGCATACAATCCACTCCTCTTGTAAGTTTTGCTATAACTTAAAGTATGGGCACGCCTCTTCAAGGGGTGTGCCCATTCGAATAATCATGTCATGACTGGAAGAACATCCCGCTGTTTTCCAATTCATCAAGTAAGTCTCCCGTAACGTTTACGTTGTAAGGAGTAATGATAAATGTGCTGTTTGCAACTCTCTTGAGTTGTCCTCCGTTTGCATACGCAACACCCGAAAGGAAGTCTATAAGTCTTCTTGCAACATCTCTGTTTGCAGACTCGAGGTTTAAAACAACCGTTCTCTTCTCGTTGAGATGGTCGGCAATAGCGCTTGCGTCGTCAAAACGCTCGGGCTTTGCAAGTACAACCTGCAGCATAGCTTTCTGTGGCATGTTCACAACATTCCCTCCGCTCTTACGTGGTGACGGTGCCTGATAATCGGTGTCAGCGGCATATGCGCCCGGATTTCTGCTCGGAACGTAGTTATCACCGTCATAATCATCGTAATCATCATAATCGTCCATGTCAGGGCCGTATTCATCCTCAGGCTCAAAACCCGTAATATTCTTTATTTTGTCAATAAAACTTCCCATTTACCTGTCCTCCGGTTTTAATATTGTCTTGCTCCGAAAATAGCAGAGCCTACTCTAACCAAATTTGCACCCATTTCAATTGCCTCTGAGTAATCCGAAGACATACCCAAAGATAAAATTTGCATACATATATTATCTAATTTTTTACTGCTTATGTCAACAAATAGTTTGTCCATATCATAAAAAAACTGTCGAAGTATGTTTTTGTCCTCACATATTGGCGGAACGCTCATAAGACCCGTGATTTTTACACCGGAAAGCCCTGCAATTTCACAGCAGGCGTCATACACTTCCTCTTTCACAAATCCGGTCTTTGACTCCTCTTTACCGATATTTACTTCAAGCAGAATATCCGTCGTTAAGCCGCGCAGAGCCGACTGCTTTGATATCTCCTTCGCAACCTTTACGCTGTCTACAGACTGAATGGTTGAGACCTCTCCGACAATTTGCTTCACCTTGTTCGTCTGAAGATGTCCTATGAGATGAACATCCACGCCGTCAAGGCAGAGGTCGTCCTTCTTTGAAAGAAACTCCTGAACCCTGTTTTCTCCTATGAGATTTATACCTCTTGAGATAGCGTGGTTGATGAACTCGGGAGCCACCGTCTTGGTAACGGCCATAAGCTTTATATCTTCCGATTTTCTCCCGCTTTTGAGAGCGGCTTTTTCAATGTTCTCACGCACTATTTTAAGGTTTTCGTCAATCGCTTCAAAGCGCTGCTTCCTATACTCCTCATACTCATTTGACAATTTTTCCGTCATAAAGATTCTTTCCTTCCGTCACAATATTGTCATAAAGACGAACATAGCTGTCGTCGTTGGCGTCTGCACTGCTGAGAACGTAATCGTCAGCCGTGTATATGATATTGAGCTTTCTGAACTCGATTATGTTGCCGTTTTGTACAAACACGCCCTTTTCTCCGTCCTTGTTTACACGTATCGCCTTAGACGGAACACGCAGTCCGGTATATGAATTCGTGATAAGCTCCGCATTTTCATGCCGAAGCGAAGAGATATCCGAATTCATAAGATTGCAGCTGAGCACCAGAGCCGTTTTATCTCCGGTGTTTTCATTTATCGCATACACGGTAGCCTCAACGCTGTTTACCGCGGAAAACGGAAGATTTACGGTTACACTGTCTCCCACTCCGAGAGTTCCCGTCCTGTTTGCGTCCACAACGCATAGGAAGTACCATGTGAAATCCGTAACAACCTTTCCTATTGCGCCACTCGGAACATCCTCAGCCTTGCTTTTAAGCACCTCGTATATGTCGTCAACCGAAAGCGTTTTCACCTTTTCAATGTCCACAATCTTTTCAAGCCCGTCTGTTCCGCTTATGTAATAGCCCGGCGTGTCGGAAATAACGCTTGAATGCTTTGAACTCTTTTTGGATAACTCATTGTACTCCGTTTCAAGTGAACTTAACTTCTTTTGAAAATCGATATTGTTTCCCGTCGCAATTTGCCTTGTTACGACCTGGTCTCTTACATCGTCTATGCTTTCATTTATCTCCGTAAAGTTCTTTTTCCAGATGCTGTTTACAAGTTTCATCGCGGACATATCTATGTTGTCGTCAAGGTCATTTATGTTGAAGGTGTAGTTGTCGGACTGACTTGAAAGCTTTTTGTACCGCTCGATTTCGGTTTCAAGTTCACGGAGTCTTGAGTATGTGTCGGCAGCCTCCGTATCCGAAAAGACAACGGCAACCTCCTGATTTTTAGCAACCCTCGAGCCGTCATCCACAACGGAGATGAGAGTTCCGTCCTTCTGATTGATTATGTACTTTTCTTTCCGTGCGACAAACACGTCCGTCTCAACGGTTGCCTTGACCGTGTATTCACGCGCAATCTCGGTTTCCACAGGGCTGTATGCCATCCTGTACACCTGATACCCGATATATATGAGCAGCATAATCGCAACCGCAATTATCGCAACTTTTTTAACGGCATTTTTTTCTTTTTCGCCCATGTCATTTCTCCTTTTTCAGAATTTCGGAATCATCTACAAACCCTTCGGCACACTTAAGCTGCTCCGAAAGCGTCGGAGTCTCGTCGATGTATATCCAGTGTATGTCCGGATTTCTCCGAAACCACGTAAGCTGTCTTTTTGCGTATCTGCGTGTTTCACGTTTAAGATTTTCAATGCACTCCGGCAGCGATGCATCCTCCAGCAGATACGGTGCAAGCTCCTTATAGCATATCGCCTGCCTTGCCGTTTTTCCCGAGCCCTCCTTAAGATACTTTTCCGCTTCATAAAGAAGTCCCTGCGAAAGCATGATATCAACTCGCGTGTTTATCCTGTCGTAAAGATACTCGCGGTCTCTTGCCGTAAGTCCGATATAAACCGGATTGTAGCAAGAGGGATTTTTCTTCGAGTTTTCCACCTGATAACTCATTGTATGTCCGGTCGTTTCATAGACCTCAAGGGCACGAATCACACGGCCGGTGTTGTTCGGATGAATCGACTCCGCGGCTTTAGGGTCGATTTTTTTCAGCCTTAAATGCATCTCCTCCGGACCGACCCGCTCAAGCTCGGCACGAAGCCTGTCCCGCACACAGGAGTCGTTTTCACCCTCAAGAAGCTCGATATTGTTCATCACAGAATCAAGGTAAAGCCCCGTTCCGCCGACCATGACAATATTCTTTCCTCTGGAGAAGATATCATGAATAATTCTGTCTGCCTCCGCCTTGTACTTTGCGACGCTGAACGACTCATCCCGTTTAACTGTTCCTATCATATGATGAGGTATACCCTGCATCTCTCTTTTCACGGGCTTCGCGGTTCCTATCTCCATACCCTCATAAACCTGCATGGAATCAAAGGAGAGAATTTCGGCATCATAGTGTTTTGCGAGTTCAATACTGAGCGCGGTTTTACCGGATGCCGTAGGTCCCACCACCGCTATAACCGGAATTTTTTCCGTACTCATTTTTTCGGCTTCCTCGTAACTTTCTTTTTATGCCCGGTTTCGTCAATGTAATATGTGTTCTCAAGCTGTCCCACAAGACTGTTCTTGTATGCGTCGATATACTCGCGTCGCAGGGCTGCTTGCTCTTCTTTTTCCTCGTCTGTAAGACCCTCTGCCTTTGATTTGTGATAAAGCTCGTTTATTCTGTCAAGCTTTGCCTGTTCCATAAAATTCATCTCCGTTTTTATAAAATTCCTCGGCAAGCTTAATAAGTGATTCGTGTTCGTTCGGAACCGATTCGTCTATAACCTTTTCGAGTAAGCTGTTAAGTACTTTTCCTATTTCAGGACCGCCGGTAAAGCCTATTCCGAGCAAATCCCTTCCGGATATGTTGAGCTTTTTCAGAGAAAAGCATTCTTCCTCTGAGAGAACCTCGTCGATAGATACACAAACAGCCCTTATTTCATCAAGCGGCTTTGCATATCCCGTGCTGTGGGCGAGACTGTCGCCCTCTTTCACAAGCATGATTTTCCCGAGCATACGCGGTCCGAATTTGTTCAGCCTGCGTTTGACGGTCTTTTTGTCCGGCGTCACAGGATAATCATGATAACGTACAAGCGTTACCGTGTCATTTTGAAACTGTGACGAAAGTTTTAGCCTTTTCACGATTTTTTCAACTGTCTGCGCGCCCTTTTCACCGTGACCGTAGAAGTGACCGACACCGTTTTCGTCGGTAAAAAAACAGGACGGCTTACCGATATCATGGAGAAGTAATGAAAACCTCACCTCAGGATCCGGCTTTGAATAGCCCACCGAATAAGCCATGTGAGTATATACGTCATAAGCGTGGTGCTTGTTTTTCTGGTCAAAGTCAAAACAGGGCTTAAGCTCCGGTATAACGACTGCAATCACGTCCCGAAACTCTATAAGAAGCTCCGTCACCCGTTTCCCCTCACCGCACAAAAACTTTATCAGCTCATCAGAAATACGCTCGGATGAAATATTCTTAAGAAGCTCACGGTTTTTAAGTATACTTTTTTTCGTGTTTTCTTCTATTTCAAAATCAAGTACAGACGCAAACCTGAGCGCTCTCATCATACGCAATGCATCCTCATTAAAACGTCTGTCCGGGTCACCGACCGTTCTTATCAGACGCGAGCGAATATCCGTCGAGCCGCCGAACTTATCAACAAGACCGCACTTTTCACTATATGCCATTGCATTTATCGTAAAATCCCTGCGGGAAAGATCCTCCGTGAGATCTCCCGTAAAGGAAACACTCTTCGGATGACGGTTGTCTGTATACTCTCCGTCAGTTCGATAAGTAGTTATCTCAAGCGGCATACCGTCGATGATAACCGTAACCGTTCCGTGCTTTATCCCCGTTGGAACAATCCTGAAATCCTTAAAAACCTCTGCCGTCTGTTTCGGGAGCGCATTCGTGGTTATGTCCCAATCCGACGGAGTTCTGTTAAGCTGAATATCCCTTACGCAGCCTCCGACCGTAAATGCCTCAAAGCCGGCGGCTTCCAGCTTGTCGATTGCGATAGATACTGTTTCAGGCATTTTCAGAAAATTCACGGTTTACAAGCTCCTTGTATTCGTCATAGGTTATCAGAAGATTGATTATTTTTAGCAGTGATGTCGTTGACATCTTCTCGGGAAGTTCAAGTGCTTTCAGAAGCTTTTTTCTTTTTTCCTTTGATTCGGGCTTTCCGGAAACCCCGTCCTCATAGAAGTCAAGACCGGTTATTTGCCTTGATGTTTTCGGGGTCTTGGACTTTTCTTCTGATTTGATTTTTTCTTCCGTCTCAAATTGTTTTTTAAGGTCGGTTTTTACTTCAAGGTCAGAATCTGCTTCAAGCCCGGGTTTTTCTTCAAATTCGGAACTTGCTTCAAGCCCGGAGTTCTCTTCAAATTCGGAATTTGCTTCAAACTCAGTTTTTTCTTCAAGCTCGGAATTTGCTTCCAGCCCAGAGTTTTCTTTTAATTCAGTAATCCCCGCTCTTTCAAACGCGGAGATAATAACGTCCTTCGGTACACCCTCTACACCGAGTTTACCCTCAGACGAGGGCTTTGCTTTTCTCTTCTCCTTACCGTAAAGGTCAGGGATATATACATGTGTTATAAGTTCCTCGGGAATTTTATTTCCGAGGAAATTTCTTATCATAAAGCCGGCGGAATCACCGTCCGTCAGAATAATAAGTCCGCGTTTTTTTGCAAGCCTTTGAAGCAGGCTCTGCTTTTCTCTGTCCTTGAAGATTCCGAATCCGTCCGTCTTTATAATCGGAGCGTCTATGATAGATGAGAGCTTTATCTCATCATACTTGCCCTCAACGACAATAACCTTATCCGTTCGGAGCATCATAAAGCCCTCACTTTACTGAGCTCAACAATGAGCTTTTCAAAGACAATTCTGTTGTCGTCAAAGCTGCTTTTCAGTCTGAAATCCGCCTCAGCAAGGATGTCAAGCGACCTTCGAAGTCCGGAAATGGAAAAACGCCTTGCCCTTCCGGCGGCATTGTTAAGCTTAAAATCGTTCTTATACATAATGGGATACGCGGCTTTAAGGTCGGTTTTTTTGTGTCCGGAGTCAAAGGTCAGCTTAATACGGTACATGTCCGCATAAGTGCTTACAAGCGCACCGAGAATCATGGTAGGCTCCGTTCTCCGCTCAAAAAGCAACGAAAGCTCAAAAAAAGCCTTCTCAAAGTTGTTTGAGAGCATGGAATCAATCATCTGAAAGGCTGTTGCCTAAAGAGACTTTACCGCAACCTTGTCGATATCCTCTCGCTTTATCTCGCTCGGTGAAAACGCGCAAACCTTGTCAATCTCGTTTATTATGTTACTCATGTCATCGCCGACACAGGAAACAAAATAAAGTGCAGTGTCAAAGGATATGCTTCTATCCCTTTTTTCGCACTCCGAAACAACAAACTTTACGAGAGCTCGCTGGTCCCTTTTTTCAAGAGTACAAACGGCTCCGTTTTTATCAATTGCGGAAAGTATTTCCTTTGAAAGTTTAGTCTTTGTTGAAAAGCCCTTGGTATCCTGCCAAAAAACAAGCACACAGGTATCCGGAAGATCCGAAAGAAGGGCAAGCAGCTCCTCCTTTTCCGTCTCGTTTGCTCCGTCAAAATCAAAGTCATGCACAAAAACACATGATTTTTCACACATGGCGGGAAGCGCCTCCACGCAGGTGCCTATCTCCTCCGGATTTGTGTTTTCTCCGGCAAGTCTGTGAAAATTAAAAGCCTCAAGACCGGCAGGAACAACGCTGCCAGCCAAAAGAGTTGCATATTTTTGTTTGAGATAACTCTCTTCGCCCTTTATGAGATACACGGGCAGAAGATTTCCGGATTTTATGTTCTGCCAAAGGGTCTTTTCGTTAAGCTTCATTATACTTTCCACACTTTCATATATGCGTTTCAAGTATACATTATCGGGACTTATAATTCAATATTTTGTCCATTATTAGTAAACATTTTATAATCCCGAAATAATCACGTGAAAACCTTAAGCAATCATTTTTAAACCCTTCCGCCGACTATACCTCGAATAACTTACAAACGCATTTTAAAAAGCCCTGAAAAGGATGCTTATAACCTCGCAACCCCCCCAAAATGCTAAAGCAACAAAAGCCGTAACTCTCGGTCTTATTTTCTCACTCGTCAATGAAAAAGCAATTATGAGCAAAACAAAGCACACAATGAGAACGGTTGCACCGTCATTCGCCGCCACACTCGAATACGGTATGAGCGAGAGCTTTTCAGTTACAAAATCAATAAACCTTGCCGAGACTCCGGCGACCAGAAAAGCAGGGCTTGCGAAGATATTTATCCCCGGTACAAGGTCAAGCAGGACTCCGATTCCGGTAAGGAAAATCGCCAAAGAAGCTATGGGTGAAACCAGGAGATTCGCAAGCGGAGAGATAAGGGATACATCGCCGAGAAAAAGCACAATAAGCGGAAAATTCAACACAAATGTACAGAGTGAGATAAGGACGATATCCGACAATGTATTCACCCTTTGTCTTACATAAAAATTGTGAACCTTTTTTCTGATAAGGGGACGTACGGACTTTTTCATGGGAGGATAGAACAAAAATATCCCGAGGGTCGAAAAAAACGAAAGTAAAAAGCCGGTATCTCCGCAAGCAAAGGGGTTACCGAAAACTACAAGGAGCGCCGCAAGACCGAGTGAATTTATGCTGTCGGAATCTCTCGTGAAAATCCTGCCGACAAAAAAAATCGTCAGCATCAAAGAGGCCCGTACCGTGCTTCTTGACAGCCCCGTTACCACGGCAAACGCGAGTAAAAACAGGATTACAGCGCATGATGAAAGTCTTTTCGGAGCCCCCAATCTTAGCAGTCCGCGGTATATGAGCATCCCCCAAAGCGAGCAATGAAAGCCCGATACGGAGAGTAGATGAACTACGCCCGCAGCTTTAAAATTTTCATATATACCATCGTCTATTTCGGATTTATCTCCGATAAGCATACCGTTGAGAATTCCGGCGTATCTCCCGGCGATATATCTTTTTGCGGTCTCTTTAACATGATTCCGAATTTTATATACAAGCTCCGAAATTTTGCCAGAAAGCCCGACCTTGAGGTCTTTCTGTTTTTCGAGAACCGTTACCCCTGAAAAAGCGGTTGTCATAACAAAAATATCCTTTGATTTGTAATAATTCTTCATTCCGGCAGCAGCTCTCGGATCCTTCTCTTTGAGAAAATCTCCGGGTATACTCAGCTTGCCTTTAAAGGACACTCTGTCATTTATCCTGCCCTCATACGTTTTTGATGTAAGCCTCACCTTAAAGTTTCTCGGTAATTTGCCGGTTTCACTTTCAGTACCGGTTGTATTTCTATTGGCACTTTTAGTGTCAGTTGTATTTCTATCGGCACTTTTACTGTTAGTTATTTTTGAATTGGCACTTTTAGTGTCAGCTGTTTTTCTATTGGTACTTTTAGTGTCAGTTGGTTTTGTATTGGTTCTTTCAGTGCCGATTTCTTCAATTTTTTCAACCGACACCGTACACACGTAAGAATCGGAAGAATTTTTTCCTGACACCTCAACAACACGCCCCGTTATGGTATAGGTTTTTCCGCAAAGGCCCGCAACAGGATAATAAATAAAGTATGTTTTCAAAAGAAAAAGCGCGCTTATGACCGTGACGGACGCAAAAACCACAGGAAAAAGCTTTTCCCGACGGGTGCTTTTGACAGCGACCGTCAAAAGAAACAGTATTGCCGAAGCAATGAGCATTATTACCGCCACCCCGTCCGAGACAAGCGAAACCAAAAGCATACTCCAAAGTGACGAAAAGCCTATGAGAAACAACGGTCTATGCATGAAAAAAGCAGTCCTTTCTTAAAGTAGGACTGCTTTTTAATCAATCAGATATTTGTAGCCGGGTATCAAGCCATCGGCATCAGCCGGGAGGCCATGTCATATCTCTTCCGCCGATGATATGAAAATGAAGATGAGGAACAGTCTGCTGACCGCGTCTGCCGATATTTGATACAACCCTGTAACCGTCCTCGGCAATTCCCTCTGAACTTGCAATCTTCGGAATCACGGTGAAGATATGAGCAATGATATCCTTGTTTGCGTCATCAATCTTATTCACAGACTGAATGTGCTGCTTCGGAATCACAAGCACGTGTGTGGGACCCTGCGGGTCGATATCACGAAAAGCGTAGCAAATGTCATCCTCATACACCTTTGTGCTTGGAATTTCTCCGTTAACAATTTTACAAAAAAGACAATCCATAATGCATTTTTCACTCCTTATCTCAGTTTGTCAATAAAGATAGAACAAGTGGTTCTAAAACCGGTATGAAAGGTTACAACAGAAGAATTACTTTATCATTTCTTCCACTGCTTTTTCAGCTGCGTTCAAGGCCTCGTCAACTCTTGATAAGTCCTTACCGCCTGCCATAGCGCTGTCAGGCTTTCCTCCTCCGTTACCGCCTGCGACTGTTGCCACGGCACGAACGATATTTCCGGCATGAGCGCCCTTTGCGATTGCTTCTTTACCGCACGCGCAGGCAAAGCTGAGTTTTTCACCGCACACGGAAGCAAATACAGCAACAATAGACGGGTCATTTTCCTTTGCGCTGTCAGCCATCATACGAAGGTCTCCGCCCTGTACGCCGTCAACTCTCGAAACAACCAGTTTTATGTCTCCTATCTGCTTTGCGTCTGAGAGCATATCCTTCGCGCTGGCGGAAGCGATTTTTGCGTTAAGCTCCTCAACCTGCTTTTCAAGGGCTTTCAGCTGAGCAGTAAGAGCAGCCGCCTTTGTGTCAATCTCGTGCATATTTGAAAGCTTCATAGCAGCGGCTGTCTTTGCAATAAGCTCGTCATCACTGTGTATGTAATCCAGCACTCCCGTGCCTGTAACCGCCTCTATTCTTCTTATTCCCGCCGCAACGGAGGACTCACTTAAGATCTTATAAAGACCGAGCTTTCCGGTATTGTCAACATGCGTGCCACCGCAGAATTCCGTCGAAAAATCTCCCGCCTTTACAACGCGGACGATATCTCCGTATTTCTCTCCGAAGAGAGCCATTGCGCCAAGCTTTTTAGCTTCCTCAAGCGGCATCTCCTTTGTAACAACCGGGATATTTTCAAGTATTATCTCATTTACCTTTTTTTCAACCGCCATAAGCTCTTCTGTTGTCATGGCGCTGAAATGCGAAAAGTCAAAGCGTGAAACCGTCGGGCTTACATAAGAGCCTGCCTGCTCAACGTGTGAGCCGAGAACCTCACGAAGGGCAGCCTGAAGAAGATGTGCCGCCGTGTGATTGCGCATAGTCGCCTTGCGTTTTTCAATGTCTATTTCCGCAGTAACGTTCTCGCCCTTCTTTACAAAACCGTCAGTTGCAGAGCCGACATGAAGGTATACGCCGTTCTGTGTTTTTACGGTATCTGTTACCTCAAAGGTAAAGCCCTCGCAGGAGATAATTCCGGTATCTCCTACCTGTCCGCCGCTCTCGGCATAGAAGGATGTCCTGTCAAGTACAAGCGCAGCCTCTTCGCCAATGTCAGCGGTATCGGCCTGTTCACCGTCTTTTATGATTGCAAGAACCCTTGCATCAACGGAAAAGTCCGTATATCCGACAAACTCGGTCTTGTCGAAGTCCTTTGTAACGTCGGCATTTCCTTTCCATGCCTCTGCGACAGATTTTGAGGCCGCGTCAGCCTTTGCACGAAGCTTTTGCTCCGTAAGAAGTTCTGCGAATCTTTCCTCGTCTACGGTCATACCCTTTTCATGGAGCATTTCCTTTGTGAGGTCTATGGGGAAGCCAAATGTATCCTGTAGCTTAAATGCATCCTCGCCCGAAAGGACAGAGGTCTTTGAGTTTTCAATCATCTCGGAGAGAAGCTGTGTTCCGGTATCTATAGTCTTGTTGAAGTTTTCCTCCTCCGAGCCGATAACCTTCATGATAAAATCATGCTTCTCGACCAGGTTCGGATAAGCCTTTTCGTTCTCATGTATAACAACCTCCGCAACGTCTGTAAGGAACGTATGGTCTATGCCGAGAAGTCTGCCGTGGCGGGCAGCTCTCCTTAAAAGTCTTCGAAGTACGTATCCCCTGCCCTCGTTCGAAGGCATAACGCCGTCGCTGACCATGAAGGTTGTGCTTCTTATGTGGTCAGTGATAACACGCAGGGAGATGTCACTCTTTTCATCCTCGTGGTATGAAACACCGGCAATTTCAGAAACCTTTTTCATTATGTTCTGTACGGTGTCAACCTCAAATATATTGTCAACATCCTGCATAACGCATGCAAGGCGTTCAAGGCCCATGCCGGTATCTATGTTCGGATGAGCAAGCGGTGTGTAGTTGTTGTTTCCGTCGTTTTCAAACTGGGTGAATACATTGTTCCAGATTTCCATGAAACGGTCGCACTCACAGCCAACCTTGCAGTCGGGACTTCCACAGCCGTACTTTTCGCCGCGGTCGAAGTAAATCTCGGAGCACGGTCCGCAGGGGCCCTGTCCGTGTTCCCAGAAGTTGTCCTCCTTGCCGAGTCTGACGATATGATCCGCAGGAACTCCTACCTCCTTGCTCCATATCTCGTAAGCCTCGTCGTCCTCCTCGTATATGCTGCAATAAAGCTTGTCCGCAGGGATTTCAAGAACCTTTGTGAGGAATTCCCAAGCCCATGGGCAAGCCTCGTGCTTGAAATAATCTCCGAATGAAAAGTTTCCGAGCATCTCAAAGTATGTGCCGTGGCGGGCAGTATGTCCCACGCTCTCAATATCAGGTGTTCTTATGCACTTCTGGCAGGTGGTAACCCTCTTTTTGGGCGGTGTAACCTCTCCCGTGAAGTATTTCTTCATGGGAGCCATTCCGGAGTTTATAAGAAGCAGACTCTTGTCACCCTGAGGAACAAGTGAAAAACTCGGAAGTCTTAAGTGTTCCTTGCTCTCAAAAAAGCTTAAATACTTCTCTCGAAGCTCGTTAAGTCCTGTCCATTCCATAGTTTGCGGTTCTCCTTCATAAGTCTGTATAAGTTTCATAAACGTCGATTTATAAGTAAACATTCATATAAAAATGCTTGAAATATTTTACTCTACTTGACTTCTGTTGTCAACGTATCCACCACTTTTTTAAACACGGGAGCGCAGTCCGCATTTCCCGAAGCTCCGTTCTCTTTCATGATGACGATAACAAGCTCTGGATTGCTCACGGGATACCATCCCGCAAACCATGAATGACATATCTCCCTGTCACCGTCAAACTGCCCCGTCTGAGCGGTTGCGGTCTTTCCGGCGGCAGTCACCCTTTCCGGCTTTGTATTCGGACTTTCAAGGACAACATTTTGAAGCATATCCGAAAGACTTTTACATGTACCGCTTCGTAAAACTCTTTTTCTTGTGACCGATGTTCTTGTCTGTGTGAAGCTTCCCGACTCATCCACATAACCCATAATCAGCGACGGCTCCACAAAATAGCCTCCGTTTGCTATTGTTGAAAATGCGCTTGCAAGCTGTAGCGGAGTCGCAAGGAGCGATCCCTGACCGAATCCGAGATTTGCCGTATCTATCTCCGAGCTTACCTCTGCGGAAGCCGGCAGTTTTCCCTCTCTCGAAACGACGTTTTTACACAGGGTAAACTGCGTTCCGAAGCCCATCTTTTTTGCCGTTTGCAGAATTTTATATGAGCCGAGATCTTCCGCGAGCGAAATAAAATACGTATTGCATGAGTGAATGAGCGCCTCATTCATAGAAACATTTCCGTGGGCGGTTCTTCCGTAGCATCCGAAATCCTTTCCGCCGACATTTATCACGCCTTTGCAGTCAAAAATTTTTTCCTTTGAAAGAGGTCCCTCCTCAAGAGCGGCGGCGGAGACCACGACCTTAAAGGTTGAGCCTACGGAATATGCCATGAGAGCTTTATTTACAAGCGGCGAATTCTCACTTTTAAGACTTGCGGCAACATCGAGCTGATCATAGTTCGGGCGTGATACCATAGCCCTGACAGCTCCGGTTTTAGGATCCACCGCCACCGCACATCCGCTGTTTATAAAGCAGCTGTCCATTGCATCTTCAAGAGCTTTTTGAACACGTAGGTCTATAGTTAAGACAATACCCTTTTCACTTGAATATCCGTCATCAATCACCTCTATTTCGGCACCCTTGAGATTTCGGCCGAGGGCGTCAACGTAAAATGCAGCCTTGAGCGTTCCGGCATCGTCCGAGAGATAATCGTTAAAGCTTTTTTCTATGCCGGTAACGCCGTTGCCTTCAGCGTCCAGGTATCCGACAAGGTGCTTCGCAAGCTGCTTGTCGGAGTACCGACGCTTGTAGGCTATGACCTGTGTATCCTGTCCGCCCTCGGGCCTTTGCGACAGGCGCAGGAGTACCGGATTACCCTTTGCGAGGTCCGCACGAACCTCGCGCATTTTCTCCTCACCCATATATCCCGACACAGAGTTTAATCCCTGCGCCGTCGGCTTTACAGCAACAGCATACTCATCCTGAGAGCTTACCATTCTTTCCATATTGCAGTCGTATATGATTCCCCGTGACGTTGCCACGGGGATTGTTCTGCTGTTGCTGTAGGCGGCGGTCTTTGCGAAATCACCCGCATTTACCGAAATAATTCTCACAGACAAACCGCAAAGCGCCGCAGCCACGATAAAAAACAAAACTACAATTCTTTTACCCATACAAAAACACCTCAAAGCTAGTATTGACTTTGAGGTGTTTTTAAATTCCTGAATTATGTTTTTTGAATGCTTTTTAATCTTCCCTTAAAAAATTCCTTAAGGTTGACAAGGTATTCATCAAAGGTTTGCGTATATCTTTGCACCTTTCTTATTTATCCATGAGAGCATAGCAGCAGATGCGGCAATAATTATCGTGGTTACAACGGCAAGGTATACTTCTGTGGACATCACCTTTTCACCGAAGTAGTATGCAGCGCCCATAAGGACACAAAGAATCCATCCACCGAACATTGCGACCATCACACCCACGCTCTGCTTTACGGCAATAGTTTCACTCGTCCACTTGAGGTTCGGTGATTTGAGATTGATAACAAGACCAAAAGCCGCACTGAAAACAACAAAAGCAAGCGGCAGAAGTGCAATTTCAAGACGAAGAACAGGCGACATTTTAAACACCGCTTCTACACAGATAATCGTAAAAATCATAGGTATTGCAGTAAGTATAACATGAACGTTGAATTTTGCCATAAGAGCCTGTGACGGTTTAATCGGCAAGGACTGTGAAATCCATATGTTCTTGCCATCAAGAGATACAGATGGAGCCGTTATATCATTCATTGAAGCCATTACACAGAGTACAACTGCGAGCACCACAACAACAAGCCCTGAATTTGCACCGAACATTTCATTTACCACATCGATTACATCGCCACGCTTTATAAGAAGCGCTACGCCGGCAATCAGGATAAAGAGTGTTCCGAGTCCGCAGTTGAGCATATATGTAGGGCTTGACGTAAATCTTGCAAACTCCTTTGAAAACATTGCGCCGCCCACACTTTTAAGTTTTGCCTTTTGTGCCTTATATACTGCTTTCTTTGTTGCATTTGTGGTAGTAACAATCTTCACGAAGCTTCGTGAAAGAAGCACCCATGTAAGTACAAAGAGCAGAAGAGTAACAGCAAAACACACAAAAAGAGAAACGAAGTCTCCATCTCCGATTTTTCCTATAAAGTAAAGGATATAAGCGGATCCCTTTATCTTTTCACCGACAGCAACACTGTTATTTACCATTTTTGTGATAAGGGTATTTGCCTTGAAGTACACAAAATAGTATGCTCCGAAAAATACCAGAGAAAGTATCACAGTTATGAAACTTCTGTTTTTGAGCCTACTGCTGATTTTTGCTACCACAAAGCCCAGGGCGCATGAAAGTATAAATATGAGCAATGTAACAATTACTATTCCGAAAATCGAGCAAACAACCACGCGTGCCGTAATTTTCGTTCCCATAAGAAACTCAACTGTCATAGGAAGCATTGCCATTCCGCCGTAGAGAAGACCCATAAGGTATACCGGAACAAGTCTTGAGATAAGAATCTTCTGCGGCGGAATCGGAAGTGACAAAAGCAAATCATTGTCCTTTGCAAGGTAGAGCCCGGCAAATGTATTGAATACGCTTCCGAAAACACCTATAGCAATTGAAATGAGGAACATCATAACGTAGTAAAGCCACGAGAGTCCTACTGTCAGCATGGGTGAAAGAAGATATCCGAGTCCATAAAATACTGCACCGAAGGTTCCCATTACCAATACGAAAAACATGACAAAATACGCTATTACTTTTCCCTTTGATCTCGGTTTTCCGGTCTTTTTGTCAATGTAATATGTCTGAAAAATTTCAGTTAACTGCTTTTTTACAAGTTGACTTATCATACAAGCTCCTCCATATCACCTTCAAGCTCAAGAAATACGGATTCAAGCGATGTATCCCCCTTAACCTCCTCCATAGTACCCGATTTTATAAGCTGACCGGCTTTGATAATGGCAACCTTGTCACAGAGCTTTTCGGCAACCTCTAATACGTGAGTTGAGAAGAAAATTGCACCCCCGTTGTCGCACACCTCTCTCATCATTTCCTTGAGAAGGTGTGAAGCTTTCGGGTCGAGTCCTACAAAAGGCTCATCCATGATTATGAGCTTCGGGTCGTGCAGCCACGCGGAAATTATCGCAAGCTTCT
>UQZY01000019.1 GCA_900545655.1 uncultured Oscillospiraceae bacterium | reverse complement strand
AGAGAATAAACGGCAAGACATACACGTTTAATTCAAGCGGTGTTTGGATAGCATAACCGTATATAATTACCTTCAGCAAAATGAAATAATTATGAGGGTGGCAGTCTGAATGCTGCCACCCTCTTTTTAATTTAACGCTTTAAAAGTTTAAACTGTTGACTACAGCAGTATATTTTGTTAAAATAAACAAGTTATTTTATGATGACAAATTCGTTTAATCAGGAGAAAATGAAATGGAAAAAGAAAGAGAGCGACTCGGAAGTCGCTTAGGTTTTATTTTGCTTTCGGCAGGCTGCGCTATCGGTTGCGGTAATGTATGGAAATTCCCTTGGATGACGGGTCAGTACGGCGGAGGCGGCTTTGTACTTATTTATGTCCTTTGTCTTATACTTCTCGGCCTTCCCGTAATGACTATGGAGTTCGCTATGGGACGTGCATCTCAGGCAAGTCCGCTCAGGATGTACCAGAAGCTTGAGAAGCCGGGTCAGAAGTGGCACTTACACGGTTATCTGGCTTTCCTCGGAAACATCTTCCTTATGGCATTCTACACCGTTGTTACCGGATGGATGATGTACTACTTCGTAAAATTCCTCATCGGACAGAATGAGGGGCTCGGATTTGTAAACATGATTTCAAATCCGACAATAAACGTCGTTTATCTAGCTATTGCCGTAGTTCTCGGCTTCGGTATTCTTTGCTTTAATCTTCAGGGCGGTCTTGAGAGAGTTACAAAGTATATGATGATTATTCTTATGATTCTCATGATCGTGCTTGCAATTCACAGTTTTACACTTCCGGGTGCAAAGGAAGGACTTAAGTTCTATCTTGTACCGGAGTTTTCAAAGATAGACGGAAGCGTTATAGTCGGTGCCATGAATCAGGCATTCTTTACGCTTTCCGTAGGTATGGGATCAATGGCTATCTTCGGCTCATATATTGACAAGCACCGCTCACTTATGGGTGAGTCCGCAAACGTTATAGCTCTTGACACCTTTGTCGCTATAACCGCAGGTCTTATCATGTTCCCGGCATGCTTTACATACGGACTTGAGGTAACTGCAGGTCCCAGCCTTTTATTTGACACTATGGCAACCGTTTTCAACAATATGGCTGGCGGACGCTTCTGGGGAACTCTTTTCTTCCTCTTCATGGTATTTGCCGCATTCTCGACAGAACTTGCTGTATTTGAAAACATCCTTGCTTGTGTTCGTGAAGCAACAGGCTGGAGCAGGCCTAAAGGATCCCTTGTATGCGGAGTGGTTGTTTTCTGCCTTGCTCTCACGACCGCTCTCGGATACAGCACCTTCTCCGGATTCGTTCCGTTTGCCGAGGGTACTGCTTGGCTTGACTTCTGGGATTTCCTTGTTTCGACCAACATTCTTCCTATCGGTTCGTTTATCTTTACTATCTTCTGCTGCTATAAGTTCGGCTGGGGCTGGGATAACTTTGTCAAAGAGGCAAATGAGGGCGAAGGTCTCAAGGTTAAGGAATGGATGAAGCCCGTATTCAAGTATGTTGTTCCTGTAATCATACTTTTCATTTACATCTACGGTATGGTTAATTTCAACTGGAAATAAGCTTTGAAAAAACGCAATAAAATAGGATGAAATAGATTAAGTAAATTGTCGTAAAGTTTTTTCTTTGCGGCAATTTACTTTTTATAGAAAACTAACTATAATAGATTGACGAATCGAATATAATTAAGTGCCCGACAAAAGAATTAAATTAAGAGTCCGACAAAAAGCATTTAATTAAGAGTTCGGCAAAAAGCAGCAATGAATTATTAAACGAAGGACACGGTCGGGTATCAGTGATTTTCGGAGGTATGGATATGAAGGTATTACTTATAAACGGAAGTCCGCATGAAAAAGGATGTACATTTACCGCACTCAGCGAGGTCGAAAAAGCTCTTTCCGATGAGGGCATTGAGTCGGAACTTTTTTGGATAGGAAAGGAACCGATTGCAGGCTGTATGGCGTGCAGGGCTTGCACAAAGCTCGGTAAATGTGTTATAAATGACGGGGTCAACGAGCTTTCGGAAAGAATAGGGGAGTTTGACGGAGTTGTTATAGGCTCGCCGGTATATTACTCGAACGTTGCCGGAACTCTTCGTTGCTTCCTTGACAGGTTCTTTTACAGCGGAGCAGGAAAAAAGCTTGCGGGAAAGCCAGGTGCTGCGGTTGTTTCATGTCGCAGAGGCGGTGCAACGGCAACCTTTGATGAGATAAACAAGTATTTCACTATAAGCAATATGCCGGTGGTTTCATCAAACTACTGGAATCAGATACACGGCAACACCGCCGATGAGGCAAAGCAGGACCTTGAAGGGCTTCATACCATGAGGGTACTTGGTCATAACATGGCATGGCTTTTAAAGTGTATTGAAGCAGGTAAAGAAAAAGGAATTACATGGAAACTTTCAGAGCCTAAGGTTATGACGAACTTTATACGCTGAAGCAGTCAAGTACAAAAACGGGGAGTTAAAACAGGATGTCGCTTCAAATTAAAAAGGATAAAATAATTGATCACGGACTCGCATTTGTTATAATGGTGATATGGGGTTTAACCTTCTTTTTTATCAAGGAATTACAGGGTACGTTTTCCAGCCTTGAAATTCTGTTTTTGAGATATTGCGTTGCATACGCGGCTCTATGGCTTATGTGCCCGAAATGGGTGAAGTTCAATCTGAAGCAGGAGCTTTATTTCTTCGGAGCGGCTCTTTCGGGAGCGACGCTTTATCAATACCTTGAAAATGTTTCCGTAGAGTATACCAGTCCGGCGAGTGTCTCGTTTTTAACTGCTCTTGCCCCGCTTTTTACGGCACTTTTTGCATACTTTTTTCTCAAGGAAAAGGTTACATTGCAGACAGTTATCGGCATGCTTATTTCTATCGTCGGCGTCGGTCTTATATGCTTCGGAGATTCGAAGAAGATTGAAACCGGCCTTCTCGGCGACGTAATTATCATCTGTTCCATCTGGCTTTGGGCTGTGTATTCAATCATTGTAAAAAAGATTGCACAGTTTGGTTTGCCGGGGCTCGTGGTGACAAGAAGGATTTTCTTTTATTCATTGGCTGCGATGCTTGTGCCTGTTATTATCACAGGGAATATTCAAAGGTCGAATTTTACATTGCCGTCGGTGCTTTCACTTCTTTATCTCGGTGTTTTTGCTTCGGCGATATGCTTCTTCTCCTGGAATAGGTGCGTTGCAAGGCTCGGAACGGTGACAACCAGTAAATACCTTTTCATTATGCCGATTATAACCTTTGTCGCACAGGTGTTTTATAACAGCAATGTATTGAGTATAACTGCGGCTGTCGGTATGGTAATTGTTTTGATAGGACTGTTTTTGAGCGAAGCGAAGCTGCTTAAAAAAAAAAGATAAAAAAACAGAAAAAAATACTGTTGACTTTGATAAATCAATTTCATATAATAGTGGCAACACAAGTGAATAACAAATGCGTTGAAGGTATTACGCCTTTGCATGAACCTTTCAGAGAGTCGACGGTTGGTGTGAGTCGACAGGAAGTGCACTCGGCGGTCTCGTACCGGAGCAGGTTTCCCTAAAGGTCTTTCGGGCTGTATAAGGAATCCCGGCAAACACCGTTATCAGTTTAGAGTTTGTCAGAACTTGAAGAGTGGTCTTTTTCAGACAATTTTGGGTGGTACCGCGGTAAACATGTTTTATCGTCCCGGAAATACTTTATCAGTGTTTCCGGGATTTTTTATTTATCAGGAGGATTAGTTATTATGAGAAAAATCAATTTATCTGACATCACGATAAGAGAAAGTTCTCTTTCAAAGGATGTCACACTCAGCTTTAAAGAGAAAATTGAAATGGCAAAAATCATGGATAAGCTCAATTATTCCGTTATTGAGCTGCCGGAAATTACAGACCCTCAGACTGATTCTCTCCTTATCAAAACCATGGCAACAGGTATAAATGACAATAAGATTGCCTGTCCGGTGGGATACAGGGTTGAAGATGTTAAGACGGTGTGGAATTGTGTGAAAAATGCAAAAAGACCCGTACTTACGGTATCGGTTCCGGTGTCATCAGTTCAGATGGAGTATCTTTGCCATATGAAGCCGAAGGTTATCGCCGAGCTTATCCCGGCGCTTGTTTCCGAGTGCAAAAAATACTGTGATGAGGTCGAGTTTTCGGCAGGTGACTCTACTCGTGCGGAGAGCGAGTTCCTTGTATCGTGTATTGATTCCGCAATTACTGCAGGCGCTACAAAAATAACCCTTTGCGACACGGCGGGGACGATGATGCCTGATGAATTCGGAAATTTTGTAACGGAGATAAAGAAATCCGTTCCGGAACTTTCAAGGGTCACTCTTGCGGTTGAGGTAAAGAATGAAATTGATATGGCAACCGCATGCGTCTTTGCGGCGGTCGCTGCAGGTGCCGATGAGATAAAGACAACTATAAAGGGCTTCGGTTATCCTGAAATAGAGAATGTTGTCAGCGTTATTGAAAAGCGCGGAAATGATATGGGGGTAAACTCCACGATAAGGGCAACTGAACTCAGACGCGGCGTTTCACAGATGGTGTGGATAACAAGTTCAAAGAAGATGGGCGTAAATGAGGCAACAACTGTTGTTGCGAGTGATTCGCCTAACGTAGTTCTCACCGCTGACGACGACATAAACACCGTTGCAACCGCAGCCGAAGCAATAGGATATGACCTTTCGGCAGAGGACAAGAAGAACGTATACGACGCATTTTTACGAGTTGCAAGAAAAAAGGAAAAGGTCGGCAGGAGAGAGCTTGAGGCTATCATCGCAAGCTCCGCACTTTCGGTTCCCGCAACCTACAAGATTGAAAGTTACGTTATAAACAGCGGCAATGTAATCACCGCAACAGCAAACATTCTTCTTTCAAAAAACGGAGAAAAGCTTTCCGGTGTATGTGTCGGAGACGGCCCGATTGATGCGTCATTTTTGGCAATAGAGCAGATTCTCGGACATCACTATGAGCTTGACGACTTCCAGATTCAGGCTGTAACAGAGGGACGTGAGGCTATGGGCTCCGCACTTGTAAAGCTTCGTGCGGATAACGGAAAGCTTTATTCCGGAAACGGTATTTCCACAGATATCATAGGCGCGAGTATCCGTGCGTACGTCAGCGCAATCAACAAGATTGTCTACGAGGAGGCATAATGCTTTATGAATTTAAGTTTTTCGACAAGGTTCTGGTCCTCGGATTATTCCTTTGAAGAGTTTGTCCGAATGGCAAAGTCGCTGAAATTCGGAGCAGTTGAAATAAATAACATAGACTTCATAAAGATGTCACCGTCAAACGCAAAGAGATTCCTCTACAACAGCAGAGTGGAGATATCCTCTGTGAACAGCGGAATGAACATCCTGTCGGATTCGGCAGACGTCAATGTGCTTGTTTCAATCATAAAGCTTTCACATGACTACGGTATTCCGTATGTAAAGGTTTACGGTGAAAGTGATGATGACGGAGAAACCGCAGTCTTAAAGGCAAAGACCTTTCTTGAAAAGGTAATCCCGGTTGCAGAAGCAGAGAAGGTTACAATTCTCATAAGCACAAGGGACAACTTTGCAAACACAGAAACGCTTTCTGAGGTTCTTAAGTCCTTTGCCTGTGACAATATCGGCGCAGACTGGAATATGCACGATACATATTTTGTGGGCAAAGAGGACGCGGAAGCAACGATAACAAACCTCGGAGCATATGTAAAGCTTGTGCATATCGTCGACAGAAAAAAGGACGGAGAATATGCGCTTGTAGGCGAGGGTGAATTACCTGTAAATGAAATGATAAACGCACTTCGGTCGATAAATTATCCCGGATTTGTTACACTTACATGGAATCCGGATTTTCTTCCCGGAATTGATGACTTTGAGATAATTCTCACACATTACTCAAACTATATGAATTCACTCGGAAGTACGGAAAAGAATAAGAGTCATTATTACTATAACAAGACTCATACAGGAAAATTTCTCTGGAAAAAGGAGACTCTTATAGATAAGACCTTTCCGCAGGTTTTGGATGCCATGGTTGAGGAATTTCCCGATCAGCTTGCCTTTAAGTATACAACCCTTGATTATACGAGAACCTATTCACAGTTTCGTGATGATGTGGATACATTTGCGCGTGCTCTTCTCTCTCTCGGAGTGAAAAAGGGAACTCAGGTTGCCGTGTGGGCGACCAATGTACCGGAGTGGTATATCTCTTTCTGGGCCGCAACAAAAATAGGCGCTGTTCTTGTTACCGTAAACACGGCGTATAAGATACATGAGCTTGAATATCTTCTTAAGCAGTCGGATACACATACTCTGGTTATGATTGAGGGCTTCAAGGACTCCGACTATGCCGGAATCGTCAAGGAGCTCTGTCCCGAGCTTGAGACAACAAAGCCCGGAGAACCGCTTCATGCAAAACGTCTGCCTTTCCTCAGAAATGTCATCACCGTCGGCTTTAAGATGAAGGGCTGTCTTACCTTTGAAGAGGCAACCCTTCGTGCAAATATGGTACCGCTCGTGGAGGTGTACCGTATTGCGGCGACAGTTGACAGGAATGACGTTGTGAACATGCAGTATACCTCCGGTACAACAGGCTTCCCAAAGGGAGTTATGCTCACTCACTATAACATCGTAAACAACGGCAAATGTATCGGAGACCGTATGGACCTGTCAACAGCCGACAGAATGATGATTCAAGTGCCCATGTTCCATTGCTTCGGAATGGTGCTTGCAATGACCGCGACTATGACCCACGGCGGCACCGTTTATCCGCTTCCGTATTTCTCACCGAAGCCGGCGCTTGCCTGTATCAATCAGGAAAAAATCACTGCATTTCACGGTGTTCCCACCATGTTTATAGCTATGCTTCAGCACAGGGATTTTGCCAAAACGGATTTCTCATATATGCGCACCGGCATCATGGCGGGCAGCCCTTGCCCTATAGCGGTTATGAAGGACGTTGTAGAGAAGATGCACATGAGTGAAATAACCATTGTGTACGGTCAAACCGAAGCCTCACCGGGCTGCACCATGAGCTCCGCGGATGATTCAATAGAGGTCCGCGTCAGCACTGTCGGTCGCCCGCTTCCCGAGATAGAGTGTAAGATAATAAATCCCGAAACGGGAGAGGAATGTCCGGATGAGGTCACCGGCGAGTTCGTTGCGCGTGGCTATAACATAATGAAGGGCTACTATAAGATGCCAAGAGCCACGGCAAGCGCAATCGACGCTGACGGCTGGCTTCATACGGGCGACCTTGCGTGCCGCACGAAGGACGGCAATTACCGCATAACCGGTCGTCTTAAGGACATGATCATCCGCGGAGGAGAGAACATCTACCCAAAGGAGATAGAGGAGTTCATCTACACGCATGACAAGGTACAGGATGTACAGGTTATCGGTGTTCCGGATGAGGGACTCGGTGAGGAGATAATGGCTTGTATTATTCTAAAAAAAGGGGAGACGATGACCGAGGACGAGATGAAGAAATATGTCATGGATCACATGGCAAAGCATAAGGTTCCGAGGTATATCGAATTTGTGGACAGCTTCCCGATGAATGCCGCAGGAAAAATTCTCAAGTATAAGATGCGTGAGGATGCAATCAAAAAGTTTGGGCTTCAAAAAGCAGACGGTATAGTTACTGCTTAAAAAAATAGGAATTATTACAAAATTATTACGCCACAAGTATGCACATTGCATAAAAATGTGGCGTAAATTTTTACTAAATTATGAACAGGAATTGATAGAAAAATATCAAATGATGTTTTATAATATTTTAGATAGGAATTAAATTTGTACATTTTTACTTTTAGAGTTCATTATGGAGAGAGGTTTATTATGTATCTATCAAGACAGAAAAATGGGAACTTCAGATTGAAAGACAGATTCATTTCCATGCTTATTGTCTTTTCAATCATGCTTTCTACCATTGCTATTGCAGGGCCTTTTAACATTGCCTTTGCAACGAATGGCGGAGAGACTGAGGCGAGTGACAGCGGTGTTATCGGATTTGATGACGGTGACATCAACTATGACTCGAAGCTCAGGGACAACGGAGACGGTACTTATACTCTGTCTCTTGACGTTTGGTCGGACGTTGCGAAGTCTGACAAAAATACCAGGAGGGATATTTCCGAGAACGGCTTTTTCGTAGCTCAGTTCGACGGAAAGTACCTTGTCGAACTTTGGGGCGGAAGCGGTGCTTCAGGCCAAACTACAAAGTACAACAAGGGAGGTAAAGGCGGAGCCGGAGGTCATACATATGGAGTTATAGACCTCAAAAAGGGCGACATCCTTTGCTACAATCTCGGCGGTAAAGGTGACACGACTCTTGTAACCGATGCAGGCGGCGGAGCAAACGGCGGTGCCGCTCACGGTGAAAAGGGTAACTACAGAGTCGGCGGCGGTGGAGGATACTCCTCTGTTTACCTTTTCAAAAACGGTACTGAGGCTGACAACTTTATCAAGAACTACACAGACGGAAACGGAACACTTACCAGGAGAGTTATCTCCGAGAGTGACCGTCTTTCCAAGTATGTTATGATTGCAGCCGGTGGCGGTGGCGGCGGAGCCGGAGACGGCTTTATTCTCGGATACAAACCGAGCGGAACTGCTGACGGCGGTGCAGGCGGAAGTATCGGAAATGCTGTGACTTCTTTCAATGGAGGAAAGGTGTTTAACGGCGAAAACGGTAAGTCCAGCGGCAAGAAGCTTAAGTATATAGGCTACGGCGCTACAACCCAGCCGGGAGAAACCAACGGCACTTGGCTCGGTTGGTGGGACGGCGCCAATGCAAACAACTGGGAAGGCACTGTAAGCGGTGCTAAAGTCGGCGGCGGTACCGGTGGAGCAGGTAACTTCCGCGGCGGTGGCGGCGGCGCAGGCTTCTGCGGCGGCTCAGGCGGTATTATGGCTTCCGCTATGGTAGCCGGAAATATCGGCGGTGGCGGCGGCGGTTCGTCATACGTTTCGGATCTTTTTGACTATTCATCGGTTTCTGATGAAGTAAAGAACAAGGTTAACCCGAATGACGGTACAACCGGCAGCGGTAACGTTAACATTTCTTACCTTGGTAACAAGAATGATAACTTAAGCAACACCGAAACAGATTGGCTTAAGAATCTTGTTTTCACCGCAAACGCTTCAAAGTATTTTGACGTGACTGCGTCATCGGCAACGGCAAATGTCACTGTTGACGGAAGCAAAATCACTCTTAAGAATGCCAACCTCAACGAGGAAAACGGTAAATTCAATCTTACCGTCAAGTTTACTCCGAAGGCTGGCTTTAAGGGCGGTAATGACGTAAACCTCTTTGAAGATACCGCGAAAGAATTCACAATTTCAGATAATGCCGGAAAGACATCCTCAATAAATCTTTCCGATAAGGTTTCTTATGCCAATATACCTCTTAACGGCTTCGAGGCAAGCGGTAATGACGATATCGGCATCTCTGCGGGCGAATCGGTAGAAAGAAGTGCGCTTTTCAATGATTCATACGCAGACGCAAGAAATAATCCCGATTACACATATGATTTTATAAAGACTGTTTCTGAATACACGGTTAAGGAATTTGATACCGGTGTTGAAATTACTGACAGCAGTATTTCTCCGAGTGTATCTACGGCGTATATCGTAGGCTTTACGGTAACACCGAAGACAATCAACCCCTCAAAGGCTGTTGTCGGTGAAGTTGTAAAGACGACAGAATACACCGCAGGTGCCTTTATAGATGTATTTTCAGAGATGGTTATAAACGGTGTTACTTACAACGTTTATAAGAAGATAACCTTTGACAAGGGAACCGGAAAGTACACACTCTCCGTAACTCTTAAGTCAAGCGAAAGACCTAAGGACAAGGATATTCCCGATGGGCCTAAGGTCAATGATGCTGCTCTCAGTTTCACGCAGGATCTTCCGACCTCATTTACAAATCAAACCTTTACTTCAAATGATACATTTACTGCTCCGGTAAGCGGCTACTATATCATTCAGGCATGGGGCGGTAACGGCGGTAACGGCGGTTCGGTGGCGATTACACCAACAAAGGCGGAAAGAAAAGAGAAGCTATAGGAGGAATCGGCGAAACCGGTGGATACGTTTCAACTGTTGTTTATTTAAAGAAAAATGAAACATTAACACTTTAAAACGGAGCAAAGGGTCTTAATGGCGAAAGTTACGACATAGAACGTGAAGGTAACACGGAATACAACATAACATGTGACGGCGGAAAAGCCGGTATTCCGACAATCATAAAATTTAACAATAACATAATGGCTCAGGCTTCCGGTGGTGCCGGCGGCGGTGGTGGTGCATGCCATTACAAATTCAAGGCTGGCTTTAATGAAAATAAGGATGCTATTTTCAAACACGGAACTGCAGGAGTAAGCGTAACCGAGACAACAAACATTTTTAATGATATCGGCTCTTCTGCGGACGGCTCTAAAGGAACTGCCAGCAGCAGTGGAGTTACAGGAGGAATCGGCGGTCAGACTGCAGCAAAGAATTATATCAGTTCGGAATTGACAACCTCAACTTATCCGGTTGCTGTTCAGATAGTTTATGATTCTCTTTCGAGTTCTAATCCGAATTTCACCTCCGGTGCGGCAAAAATTACATTTGTTGATACACGTAAAACTGAAGCCGAAGTTAAGGATGACCTTACTAACAGGCTTTCGGGAATCATGCTTGATACCTATAGCTTTACGAAATATTTTAAAAATATTGTTGTAACAACACCGACTGCTGATGATTTTACAAATGCAATCGAGATAAACGGTCCCGTAGACAACGGTGACGGAACTGAGACAACGACTGCAAAGCTCGGCGGAGACGGAGTTACATGGACATTTACATTTGAGCCGAAAGACGGCTTCCTCGGCGGTAACTATGTTCCGGCACTTGAGTCCCTTACCTTAAAGCAGGGTGAGTCGGGCGCAATAACTGTTCCGGAAAACATAACCACCGACTTTGTAAATGTCGAAATTACCAATCCAATCACCGCGGCTGTGAACGAAGCAAATGTTAAGGACGGAAAATACCGTGTTAAATACGGTACAAATGTCTCCTTTGCAGATTTGTTCACCGTTACGGGCACATGGCCGACGGATGCAGACAATACAGCATTTGTAAACCAGATTGATGAAACCGATATCGACCGTACAAGCGGATTTAATGCGACGGAAACTAAGAAATTCACGTATACATACGGAATTTCTCCGACAAATGCAGCTTCAAAGGCAAAGGTGGCAGCTCTTCAGAAGGAGCAGTCACAGACTCTCACGGCATCTGTTGAGGTGTACAGTGATGTTGACGTAAGCGGTCTTAAGCATATGACTTATGACGGCCCGACAGAGGTTACATACGGAGATAAGCTCGTTGCGACGGTAAAGACAAATTCGGGTTATGAAGCTCCGACAACATTTACCGTAAAATCGGGAACGACAACTCTTACCGAGGGCAATGATTATACGTATGATAAGGCAACGGGAGAGCTTGTTGTAAATGCGGAGAGCATAAAGGGAACGGTTTACATCATCGCTGAGGCAGGCGTTAAGACCTATAAGATTCACTTTGAGGCAACAGATCAGCACGGACTTCCGATTGTAATTTCGGCTGACAAGGCAACTCAGTCTTTTGAAGCAGGTGCTCCGATTCCTGCGGGAGTTGAGCCGTTTGACGCATCAACAATGCCGGCAAAGACAGGCTACAAGTTCGTTTGGGACTGGAATACCGATGACGGTCAGCCTCTTAAGGAAATGACCGCAAATGATTACTATGTATACGGTTCTTACGAGCCGCTGTTCTACACGGTAAAAATAAACTATGTTGACACAAGTAATCGTCCTATCGCTTCTGCAACTCAATATGTAAATGAAAATGCATACTATACCTTAAAGGAAACAGTTGCTTCACCGGCTATCCCGGGCTACAAGCTCGTTGACCCGGCTCAGGCTTCGGTATCCTATGAGGTTAATGACGCAACGATAGGAACACACAACGAAAATGAAGTAATTCTCGAAATAAACGTTAAATATGCACTTACAGAGGACAATGTAACTGTACGTCATATTTACGAAAACACCGGTGAGGTATTTGCTGTTGAGTATGCGAAAGTAAACGTGGGCGACAGCTATACCGCAAAGGCAAGGACTGACGTTGTCGGATATACCGGAACCGATAAGACTATCACGGCAAGTGCAAACAAGGAAGAGAAAGTTGTTGACATTCTTTATACACCGGGAACTTACAAGATAGACTTTATTTCCGAAGGCAAAAAAATAGGCACTATCAATGCAACCTACAACGATGTATACCCGGATTTCCCCGAAATAGAGAATCCACAGTCTGAGGACAAGGTGTTTGCAGGCTGGTATACGGCTGAAATAGGCGGAGTGAAGATTGACGAAAATGATGTTTTCACCGGAACATCCGATACTACCTATTACGCACATTGGAATATCGCGCCGAAGTTTAACGTAACGGTCAATCCTTCTGACTGGACGAAAAACAGCGTTACCTTTGAATTTACCGGTACAAACGAAAAGTTTACCTATACTTCGGACAATGTAACCTACCAGTATTCAACTGACGGCGGAAATACATGGTTTAATGTACCCGGAACTGAATTCGGTAAGTTCACTGTTGATACCGAGGGTGAAACAGAGTACAAGTTCAAGGCAGTCGCTAAAAACCTTGATGAATTTGTAAATGAAGGCACATACACAGCCAGGGTTGATAAGAGCGCTCCAACTGCAAAAATGAAGCTTTCAGAGCCTGACACCCTGTGGTTTAAGATTACCGAAAAGATTGATGACCTCTTCGGTACACATTTTACCAAGGAAAAGGTTCAGATGGAGATTCTTGACGCAGAGGATACATTGAGTGGTCTTGCGGATGCTTCATCTGTTATGTACTTTGTTTCGGATACAGAGGTTTCCGCTTCGGATATCGCAAACGGAACGTATGCCTGGAAGGAGTACAAAGCACCGGTTGTTATCAATGCAACGGGTGACGACATAAACGAGGGCAAATACTTTGTCTATGCTAAAGTTACAGACAAGGTAGGCAATGTTCTTTATCTCGGAACTGACGGTCTTGTTGTGGATACAACGGCTCCGGCAGTAGGCGGTAAGAGCAGCTTTGACGGCGAAAAGTGGATAAATTCCGCAACAGCTGCTGATGCGGCTGTAATCAGCGGAGCGGCTACAGACAAGACGGAAAACGGCTCCGGTCTTAACTATCTTGAGTACAGTCTTGACGGAGGAAACACATGGAAGAGATATCCTGATTCCGGAAGTAGCGTAAAATACGAGCTTCCGTACTCGTTTACAAACGACCTCTTTGCAGAGGGTAAAGGACAGACCGTACAGCTTTGCGCATACGACCTTGTCGGCAATGCATCAACTGTTACAACGCTTATTGTAAACAAGGATACGGTTAAGCCTGCAATTACGGTTTCGGCACCTACAGGCGCAGACTCTTCATGGGTTACCGCAGAAAATCCCGAAATCACAGTAAGTGATGCTACATCAGGAGTTAAATCTGTACAGTATAAGGAAGCAAATGAAGCAACGTGGCATAGTGCAACGGTTGTTGACGCTGCGGCAGGAAAATATACTGCAGAAATAACTTCAAACGGCACATACACGTTCAAGGTAACTGACGTTGCCGGAAACGAGACAACAGAGGCGGTTACATATTCGTTTGTTGATTCGGTATCTCCGACATTTGACGTATCGGCAACATCTAAGTCAAAGGTTTATGATTTTGAAAATGCGCCATGGATAAATGATGATGTTACATTTATCATCAATCCGACGTCTGTTAATACCGGCATCGTAACCTACAAGTACAGAGAGGTTGGCAGTGCGGCTTACACAACTGTAACCGAAACAACTGACGGCAAACCGTCATTTAAGGTTGATAAGCAGGGCGAAAAGCTCGGATACGAGATAATTGCTGTCAGCGCTTCCGGAAAGGAAAGCACTTCGACAACGGTTAAGACAAGCATTGATAAGGTTGTGCCTACAGGCTCTGTTCAGCTGAATGACAGAACGGCAACAACAACGCTTGTTAAGATTGCCGACCCGCTTGACCTTTTCTTTAAGGATCCGGTTAAGGTACAGATGACTTATGCGGACGGCTTAAGCGGCGTTGCATCTGCTTCTTACTATTTGTCGCATTCGGCAATGACCGAGGAGCAGCTTCGTGCAATGACTGACGGCTGGACTACTTATTCGGCACTCTTCTCTGTTGAGGA
Source organism: uncultured Oscillospiraceae bacterium (assembly GCA_900545655.1). GTDB lineage: Bacteria > Bacillota > Clostridia > Oscillospirales > Acutalibacteraceae > UBA1227. Next base: position 24,797 of record UQZY01000019.1, on the reverse strand, counting down.
AAATGACGATTATATCGTTTATGCAAGAATTATTGATAAGGCAGGAAACGTTGCATTCCTTTCATCCGACGGATTCATCTTTGACAAGGTAGCTCCGAAGATTGATATTGATCTTACTTCTGCAAAGGATAAGGTAAACGGCTGGAGTGTTGACGCAGAGATTGAATTCCCTGTTACAATTACGGATGATCAGTCGCCGAAGGGTATTTCAGGTGTAGACACAACGGCAGGAAAGATAACGTATGCCTATGATAATAACGCTCCCGAGGGCTACAAGGGAGTGGAAAAAACAGCAACGACCGTAACAGATCCGAGCGGAGCTGTTAAGTTTACAATTCCGAACGGGGATATCCCGGCAGGAAGATATACTATTACGGTTTCTGCATATGACAGAGCAGGTAACATAGCAACGGCAGACATTGAGATTATGCGTGCCGAAACAAGCCTTACCGTTGTCGCACAGCCGACAGATATCTCCGTTGAGTACGGTACTGCTTCCGCTAAATTCTCCGTGGATATCGCAACTGTTGCCGAGGGTCTTACCTACAAGTGGCAGTGCAAGCGACAGGGTGATACGGCTTGGACAGACGTAGGTGAAAATTCACCGCAGCTTGTTGTAAGCAATCCTACGGTTGTCGCTAATAACGGCGAAAAATACAGAGTTATTGTCACAAGCGGTGCCGAGATAAGCACAACGAGTGACGAGGTTACGCTCAGTGTTCAGAAGGCAAAGCTTACAGTTTCACCGAAATCACATGAGAAAAATTACGGTCAGGCTGACGCAGAGCTTGACTACACGGTAACAGGCTACAAGTTCGCTGACGCCGGAATGGTTACATTTGACGGCGGATTCGAAAGAGAGCCGGGCGAGGACGCAGGAACATATGTAATAAAGAACAAGGATTTAAGACTTGCAAATGATTCCGCGGCTGACAATGTAAACGGAAACTATTACATCGATATCCAGCCTGCAACCTCAAGCTATGTTATCAATCCTTATGATCCGGCAGATACAAATGCTTATCTTGACGGAACAATGGGTAATAACGGATGGTATACAAGTGAAGTAAAGATAAAGGCTCCTGACGGATTCCTTATCAGCCGTACAAATTCTGCCGATGATTCCGCTTGGTCGGAAGAACTTACGGTAGCGGAAGACGGTATTCACAACAATGTAAAATACTATCTTAGAAATAATGATCCGACAGATACTGAATTTTACAAGTCGATAACAGGGGAGAAGCTTGTATCATTTAAGATTGACAAGACTGCTCCGACAGTTACCGTAAAGTATGATGACGGAAACTTCTGGACAGATCTTCTTCACACAATTACATTCGGCCTCTTCTCAAAGGGACATGAGGTTGAAGTAACCGCGAATGACGCAATGAGCGGTGTTGCATCGGTTAAGTATTTCAAGATTGATTCTGAGGAAGCTCTCACGACTGCCGAAGCAGTCGAGTCCGCGGCAGCCGCAAACGGTGGCTGGTCAGATGTTAACAGCGGAAAAGTACCTGTAAATCCCGATGAAAAGACTGTTATATATGTTTGTGTAACAGATAACGCCGGAAATAAGGTATATGCATCCTCACAGGGCATGATTGCCGAGGATGACGCACCGGAGATTACATTTGCTGCAAAAGACGTCGCAGGTGACGGTGTAACGGCAACATACAAAACCGTCAAGTGTCTCACAAAGAACAATGACAGAATCCATGTAACCGTAAACGAAAAGGATACTGTTATTTCCGGTCTTGCATCTGTAACCTACAAGATAAACAACAAGACCGAAAAGGCTTATGACGGATTTAACGTCGGTGCTGCTTTGACAAAATTTGAGTTTGCGGCAACAGAGTTTGAACAGGGTGAAAACACTGTAACAGTAACAAGTGTCGACCGTTCTGGAAATTCCTCAACCGCAACCTACAAGTTCTGGGTAGATACCAAGCTTCCGACAGTTGAAATGACTGCGGATACCACCACCATTGAAACGGAAAAGACTATCGAGCTTACACCGGACTTCGGTGTAACGGGCGGTAAGGTTTATGTTTCAAAGGACGACGGTGCAACATGGACAGAGATTACGAAGGACGCTGCCGGAAAGTATATCGTTACAGTAACTGATGCCGACCTCGGTACAGACGGCTCGGTGACATATACCGCAAAGGTTGTAAACGGCGCAGGTATTGAAAATATAAGCCCGGATACAATCACCTTTAAGGACGTTATCGACAACACCTCACCCGACCTTTCGGTAACAGGTGTTCCGACCGGTTGGACAAATGAAAATGTCACGGTTACGGTTGATAACAACAACCCGAATCTCGGAACAACCAGGTATTATTACACAACGGATGCGGATCCGTCAGACAAGACCAAGTGGGTGGAAATTGATCCTGCAACAGGCTTTATGGTGGATGCAGACACAAATACCGAGTATACAATTATCGCTGTTGCCGAAAACGGTCTTATGGATACGGAAAAGGTTGCCGTTAAGGTAGACAAGTCCGCGCCGACCGGTGAGGTATCGGTAGACACAAACATTTGGAAGGAATTCCTTTCAGATATCACATTCGGTATTTACAAGAACGACACCGTAACCGTTAAAATTACCAATGATTCCTCAATCTCAGGTAACAAGTCAGTGAAATACATCAAGACCTCTGACGTTATAACCGACAAAGCAGTTCTTGAAGCACGCACTGACTGGACTGATTACAACGGGCAGTTTACAATCCCGGCAGTCGACGCCGAAAAGTTTGTTATCTATGCACGTATAGAGGACAACGCAGGCAATGTAACCTACCTGTCATCAAACGGTCACGTATTTGATACGTCAAAACCGGATATCGCCGTTTCGAGCAATATCGACGGTGTTAACGATTCACCTTCATACGGAGATCGTATTGTTACCGTAAGTGACGCAAACCTTGATACGGTAACTGTAACGGACAAGAACGGAAATACGGTCGCAACGGTAACCTTCAACGCCGACGGAACAGCAGACGTTAATTATCCGGATCCGACAACTAAAGTTAAGGTGATTGAGCCGGTAACCGCTGACCCGAACGGAAAGGATATCGTTAAGATAGTTCTTCCGAACGATGACAACGAGTACACTGTATCCGCAACGGATAAGGCGGGCAACTCCACAGCCCCGGTAAAGGTTGTTGAGAAGTCAATTGATACATTCATCGACGAAATCGAAAGTGAGATTCCGAAGAATCCCGAAACGGGAAAACCGGATACATCGCTTGCTACAGATGAAAAACTCGGTGAGCTTATCGACAGGATAGATAAGCTTCTCGATAAGGAAACAACCGACGGAAATGAGCCGTCAAACCTTGATCCTGATGAGATTCAGAAGCTCAAGGACGAGAGAGATAAGCTCCTTGACCAGATTAAGGACAATGCGAAATCCGAGCTTGAAAAAGAAGCGGATAAGGCAAAGGACGAAATCAACAACAAGGGAAATCTCAGTGACGAGGAGAAAAAGACTCTCACAGACGAGATTGACAAGGCTCTTGATGACGCAAAGAAGGATATCGATAACTCGACGACCCATGATCAAATCAAGGATATCGTTGATAACACCAAGGATAAATTTGACGACACAAAGGACGACGCTACGGCTCGTGACTTTGTAAACAAGTATGCGTCGGACAATGATGCCGACAATCCTTATAACAAGACCGACAACAAGGTTGACAAAACCAATGCGGACAAGGTTATCAGCGGTGCCGATACTTATGACGGTCATACCGATTCCGTAAAGGATAAGATAAATGACCTTATAAACAAGGGCAAGACAGACGGCACAACATATCCTGATTATCCGTCAATGAAGCTTGATGCCGAAAAGGCTCTCAAGGATGCCAAGGACGCAGCAAAGGATGACCTTGACAAGGCGGCTGAGGATGCCAAGAAGGAGATTGACTCCAAGGACGACCTCACCGACAAGGAAAAGGAAGATCTCAAGAACGAGATTGACAAGGCTCTTGACGACGCGAAGAAGGATATCGACAACGCAACGACGGATGATCAAATTAAGGATATTGTCGATGAGACCATGAAGGACTTTGACTTAACCGTTGATAAGGCAGACGCTATTGAACAGATTGAGAAGAAGGAAAAGGAAACAGAGGCTGCAATAGATGCACTTCCGAATCTTTCCGACGAAGAAAAGAAGAATCTCAAGGATGAAGCAAGAGTTGAGGCTGACAGTGCGATTGCCGATGTTAACAAGGTTGACGGAACAGTGGTTGACGGTAAGACACCTGCCGAGCAGCTTGACAAGATTGTTGATGACGCAAAGAAGACACTTGATGACACAAAGGATGACGCTACAGCTCGTGACTTTGTAAACAAGTACGCATCGGACAATGATGCCGACAATCCTTATAACAAGACCGACAACAAGGTTGACAAGACCAATGCGGACAAGGTTATCAGCGGCTCGGATATCTATAACGGTCACACGGATTCTGTAAAGGATAAGATAAATGACCTTATAAATCAGGGTAAGACAGACGGCACAACATATCCTGACTATCCGTCAATGAAGGCAGACGCCGACAAGGCGCTTCAGGATGCCAAGGATGCTGCAAAGGATGAGCTTGACAAGGCGGCTGAGGATGCCAAGAAGGAGATTGACTCCAAGGAAAACCTTACAGATGAAGAAAAAGACAAGCTCAAGGATGAAATAGACAAAGAGCGTGACAAGGGTAAGGCGGATATCGACAACGCAGGATCGGACAAGGAAATCGACAAGGCGGTTGAAGATACAAAGAAGGAATTCGAGGATACAAAGGACGATGCAACGGCACGTGACTTTGTAAACAAATATGCATCGGATAACAATGCGAATGATCCTTATGATAAGGGTAACAATCCTATTAACGATGAAAATATTGACAAGATTCTTTCCGGCTCCGACACCTATGACAAGATGACCGATTCTGTTAAGGATAAGGTAAACGGCCTCATAGGCAATCAAAAGGCTGACGGCTCCGAAACATATGACTCTTATCCGGATATGAAGAAGGACGCAGAGAAAAAGGCTCAGGAGCTTGCGGATAAGTTTATAGAAGATTATCTTCTTCCGAATGGAAAGACCTATCCGGAAAACTCGAAGGATGTTTACGGAACGGCAACCAAGAACAACGCTGATCAGATTATTTCCGGTAAGGATGCATGGGATAAACTTCCGAAGGCTGCTCAGGATATCGTTAATTCGGCGATAGATGCAGTAAAGGGAACAGCCCATACCTATCCTGAACTTTTCAATGAAGCAAAATTCATTGTAGGCGACAAGGATGTAGAATTTGTCAACGTTGACAAGGATATTTCCATAAAGGCAAGCGGACTTGAAAAGCTCTTTGACAATCCGTCTGTTTACACAAATAAGGACAAAGAGACTGTTGCAAAGGGCGGTCATGTCAGAATTGAAAATATCGTTCAAAAGCAGATTAAGAGTCAGCTTTCAAGCTCCGAACAGAGCAGCTCTGATAAATTCCTTGTAAAATACGGCCTTAAGGCAGGTCTCTATCTTGAGATAACGCTCGTTAAGTACGTATATGAGTACAATGCCGAAACCGGTAAATATGTACTTGCTTACACGGAAAATATCACAGATACCGCTCCGGACAAGATTAAGTATGTACTTGATATTCCGCAGGAGCTTCTCGGTAAGGATGAATACTATGTAATTCGTATCCATAACGGTGTTGAGGAAATAATAGCCACAGCTCCGAAGGGAAGCACACAGATTACATTTGAGACAGATAAGTTCTCAACGTATATCCTTGCTTACAAGGAACCTGAGGAAAAGACAGCCAAGACTCTCGACGAAAATCGTTTCGGAAACATAGGTGCGGCATTCGCACTCACAGCGGTTATGTATGTTGCAACAAAGCGCAGAAGAAAAGATGATGAGTCGGAGATGTACTGATTACAGAATTCGTTAAAAGATTTATAAAATGAGATTCTGAAAAAGAGGGAACGTGCAGGGCTGCACGTTCCCTTAACTTTTTAATCATAATGCGCAAAAACGGAATGGATATATTGTCAAATATTCATAATAAAAATTATCACAGAATAAATTCAAAAAATTAAAAAAATGTATTGACAGAGTTTTTTATTAGTGCTAAAATCCTTTACAACAAAGGCGATGACGAAGACGGCGCAGGCTGAACTTTTCAGAGAACCGGTGGGTGGTGTGAACCGGCAAGTGACGACCTGATTGCTTATCACTTCAACAGCTGAAGATGCAAAAGGATTTCCGAGTAGTGTCTTACGTGAATGCTACGTCAGTGCAAAGGGGTTGTCAGACCTTTAAGTGGTGCGGAGGCAATAGCCAGAGCACAATTTGAGTGGTACCGCGGAAGTAAGTTTCGTCTCAAAGTTACTTGTTGACTTTGAGGCGTTTTTTATTTTATCTTGCTTTCGTCTCAAAGATTAAAAATCTTTTTACCGAGGGTGTGAATTTCAATGACACAGACCGATACCAGACAAGAAATCAAAGAGGTTGTTCAGCGTATACGCGAGATGCGTGATATCTGCGGTTTTTCGGCTTCCGACATGGCGGAAAAGACCGAGCTTTCCGTGGAAAAGTACGAGGAATACGAGAGCGGAACGGTTGACCTTCCTTTTACCTTTGTTCACAAATGCGCGCTTGCGTTCGGAATCGGCATTGCAGACCTGCTTGAGGGTCAGAGTGCCAGACTTTCAACGTACACCGTAACACGTCGTAACAGCGGACTTATAACGGCTAAAGAGGACGGAATAACCATTCAGAGTATGGCGCCTATGTTTAAGGATAAGCTCGGAGACCCGTATTTCTGCATCTATGATTATGACGAGTCTCTCCAGGATAAGCCGATGAAGCTTGTGGAGCATGCCGGACAGGAGTTTAACTTTGTAATAAAGGGCTCTCTTAAGGTGCAGGTGGGCGAGCATATCGAAACGCTCAATGCCGGAGATTCCATTTACTTTAAATCATCAATTCCTCACGGTGAGCTTGCCGTCGGCGGCGCTCCCTGTAAATTCCTTTCAATAGTTCTTAACAGCGATGCGACAGAGGAACAGTTCAAACAGCAGAGCATCACACGTGCAAAGCAGTCGGAAAAACTCATCATAGAGAAGTTTATAGAGACTGTTGAGGACGAAAAGGGCGCCCTTAAGGAAATCAAATTTACTGATGAAGACAAATTCAATTTTGCCTTTGATGTTGTTGATGAGATAGCTCGTGTACGTCCCGAAAAGGTTGCGATGATACACCTTGACAGAGATAAAAACGAAACAAGGTTTACCTTCCGTGACATAAAGCAGATGTCCTCACAGGCGGCGAATTATTTTACGAGCCTCGGCATAAAGAAGGGCGACAGAGTAATGCTTGTGCTTAAGCGCCGTTTTGAGTTCTGGATTGCAATTCTCGGACTTCACAAGATAGGCGCTATAGCAATTCCGGCAACACATCAGTTGAAGGTTCACGATTTTGAGTACAGATTCAATGCAGCGGGAGTTACCGCAATTGTATGCACATGCGATGACAACACTCCGTCATCGGTTGACGAGGCGGCAAAGAATTCGCCGACGCTTAAAACAAAGATAATTGTCGGAGATACACGCGAGGGCTGGCATAACTTTGACGATGAGTATAAATTGTTCAGCCGCAGATACCTTCGTACACCGGATTCTCCGCACGGAGATGATCCGATGATTATGTTCTTCACGAGCGGTACATCCGGTTATCCGAAGATGGCTCTTCATTCATGCAAGTATCCTCTCGGACATTTCCACACTGCAAAATACTGGCACTGTGTACGTAATAACGGTGTTCACCTCACTATCTCGGATACCGGCTGGGGCAAGGCTCTTTGGGGCAAGCTCTACGGTCAGTGGATGTATGAGGGTGCGGTATTCGTTTACGACTTTGACAGATTTGACGCGACGGATATTCTTCCGTTGTTTGCACAGTACAAGATAACGACGTTCTGTGCGCCTCCGACGATGTACCGGATGCTCATAAAAGAGGACCTCATGAAGTACGACCTGTCCTCTATAGAGCATGCAACGGTTGCGGGTGAGGCTCTTAACCCCGAGGTGTTCTATCAGTTTAAGCGTGCGACAGGTCTTGAGCTTATGGAGGGCTTCGGTCAGACAGAAACTACCCTTACCATCGCAAACCTTGTAGGTATGACTCCGAAGCCGGGCTCAATGGGCAAGCCTGTTCCTCTGTATGACGTTGTTCTCCTCAACAGTGAAGGCAAGGAGGTCGGCGTCGGTGAAAACGGAGAGATATGTATCCGTACCTCCGAAAAGGTTCCCTGTGGACTCTTCCTCGGCTATTACAAGGATGAGGAGAAAACCAGGGAGGCATGGCATGACGGTATTTACCATACGGGAGATATCGCATGGCGCGACGAGGACGGCTATTTCTGGTATGTCAGCCGCGTTGATGATGTTATCAAGTCCTCCGGTTACAGGATAGGACCCTTTGAGATAGAAAACGTTATCATGGAGCTTCCCTATGTTCTTGAGTGCGGCGTTTCCGCAGCTCCCGATGAGGTGCGCGGTCAGGTCGTAAAGGCTTCAATAGTGCTTGTTGACGGTACAGAGCCTACGGATGAGCTCAAGAAAGAGATACAGCAGTATGTAAAGCAAAAAACCGCTCCGTACAAGTATCCGCGTATTGTTGAATTCAGAAAAGAGCTTCCTAAAACAATCAGTGGAAAGATAATAAGAAAAGAGTTATAATTGTTATTCGGTTTACCGAAAAATAATTGATGAAAGAGAGGGGACGGCGATGAAAAGGGTTTCACTCTTTGTCGGACATTACGGCTCGGGCAAAACAAATGTTGCCATAAACTATGCGCTTATGCTTCGAAAACAGAATCTTCCGGTCGTCGTCGCCGACTTGGATATCGTAAATCCGTATTTCAGGACGAAGGACAGCCTGAGTGAACTGCGCAGCGCCGGAATTGATTTTATTTCATCCGAGTACGCAGGCTCAAATGTAGACTTTCCGGCGCTTCCCGGTGAGCTTTACTCGCTGGTTGACAATACGGAAAGATACGCAGTTCTCGACGTGGGCGGCGACGACCGCGGAGCACTCGCTCTCGGACGCTACAGGGACAAAATCGTTGAGGAAAACAACTATGACATGTTCGTTGTTATAAACCGATTCAGGCCGCTTACAAAGACTCCTGAGCTTCTTCTGGGTGTCATGAATGAAATTGAAACGGCATGCAACATGAAGTTCACCGCCATAATAAACAATTCAAACCTCGGTCCTATAACAACCGCTCAGGATGTTATAAGCGGCATAGAGTACACGGATGAGGTCAGAAAACTTACGGGTCTTCCTGTAGCGTACACGACAATGACGGACAACGTATACAGGGAATTACTTGCTATAGACAGCAAGTCACTCGACAGAGAGCGAGTGGGCGAGCTGTTTCCTATAAAACTACAGTCAAAAATTTTCGAGGAGGTTGAAGTTTAATGGCAAAGGTAACCTTTAAGACCGACATATGCAAGGGCTGCGGACTCTGCGTTGGTGCATGTCCGAAAAATATCATTGCCCTTGACGAAAGTAAACTGAATATTAAGGGACACCATCCCGCAACGTGCGTGGATATGGATGCATGCGTAGGCTGTGCATCTTGTGCAATCATGTGTCCTGACTGTGTTATTACTGTAGAGAGGTGAGATAATTGGCAGATAAAGTATTAATGAAAGGTAACGAAGCTATCGCCGAGGCTGCTATAAAAGCCGGCTGCAGACATTACTTCGGTTATCCTATAACTCCTCAGACAGAGGTTGCGGCATATATGTCAAAGCGTATGCCGAAGATTGGCGGTACATTCCTTCAGGCTGAGTCCGAGGTTGCCGCAATCAATATGGTTATCGGAGTTTCATCAACCGGCAAAAGGGTTATGACTTCTTCATCGTCACCGGGAGTATCACTTAAATCAGAGGGAATCTCTTATCTTGCCGGTTGCGACCTTCCCGCTCTCGTTGTAAACGTGCAGCGCGGCGGTCCGGGCCTCGGCGGTATTCAGCCGTCGCAGTCGGATTATTTTCAGGCCACAAAGGGCGGCAGTCACGGTGATTACCACAATATCGTCCTTGCGCCGGCTTCCGTTCAGGAGATGGCCTCTCTTACAATAAAGGGATTTGAGCTTGCAGATAAGTACAGAATGGTTTGTATGCTTCTTGCGGACGGTACAATGGGTCAGATGATGGAGCCTGTTGAGATTGACGATATCAAGCCGGAAACGGTTGAAAAGCCGTGGGCTCTTACAGGAACGGATATGAAGCGTAAGCCCAATATCGTAAATTCACTTTACTTAAAGCCCGATGAGCTTGAGGCAAAGAACTTTGAGCGTTTTGAAAAGTATAAGGTTGTCGAGGAAAACGAAGTGATGTACGAGTCATATCTTATGGATGACGCGGAGATTTGCATCGTTGCATTCGGAATTACATCGCGTGTTGCAAAAAACGCTATCAATGAGGCACGAGCAAAGGGAATAAAGGTAGGAATGATAAGACCTATAACACTTTGGCCGTTCCCGAAAAAGGCTCTTTACGAGGCTGCTGAAAGGTGTAAGGCATTTATCAGCGTCGAGATGAACATGGGACAGATGATCGGTGACGTTGAGCTTGCAATTCGCTGTAAGAGACCCGTATATCTTTGCAATAGAACAGGTGGAATGATTCCCACTCCGGAAGAGGTTCTTGCAAAGATAGAGGAAGCAGATAAAAACGGAGGTGTAAACTGATGGCAGTAGTATTTGAAAAACCTCACTCACTTACAGACGCAACCCTCCACTATTGCCCGGGCTGCACACACGGTATCATACACAGACTTGTTGCCGAGGTTATAGACGAGCTCGGTATCGAGGGAAAGACCATCGGTGTTGCATCCGTTGGATGCTCTGTAATGGCATATGATTATTTCAATGTTGACTTTGTTCAGGCGGCTCACGGACGTGCACCGGCGGTTGCAACGGGTGTAAAGCGCTCGGATCCGTCAAAAATAGTATTTACCTATCAGGGCGACGGTGACCTTGCCGCTATCGGTACTGCCGAAACGGTTCATAGTGCCGCACGCCGTGAAAACATAACAATCATCTTTGTAAACAATGCAATCTACGGTATGACAGGCGGTCAGATGGCTCCGACCACTCTTCCGGGTATGGTAACGCAGACATCTCCGTACGGACGTGATGTTGAACTTGTCGGTTATCCGGTAAAGGTGTGCGAGCTTCTCTCGGGAGTTGACGGAGCGGCATATCTTGAGCGTGTTGCGGTAAACAATGTAGCCAATGTACGCAGAGCAAAAGCCGCAATAAAGCATGCTTTTCAGAATCAGATAGAGGGTAAGGGCTTTTCACTTGTTGAGGTGGTATCCACTTGTCCTACAAACTGGGGTCTTACACCGCAGAAAGCTCTTGACTTTGTTGACTCTGACATGATTCCTTATTATCCTCTCGGAGTTTACAAGGACATATATGCGGAAAAGGAGGAAAAGTAACATGAGTACTCTGAATATTCTTTATGCCGGATTCGGCGGACAGGGAATTCTTTTTTCGGGAAAATACATCGCCTATAACGGCCTTATCGAGGGCAAGCATGTTTCATGGCTTCCTTCATACGGCCCGGAGATGCGCGGCGGTACAGCAAACTGCAGCGTTATTATCTCCGACACGGATGTCGGCTCGCCGATAGTTTCAAAACCGGATGTTCTTGTAGTAATGAACCTTCCGTCACTTGACAAATATGAGGATTCCGTTGTTCCCGGCGGAAAAATCTTTGTCGATTCAACACTTATCGAGCGCAAGGTAAAAAGAACAGACGTTGACGTTTATTACATACCTTCAACGGGTATCGCAAATGAGCATAAAATTCCGACTCTTGCGAACATGATTATCACCGGAAAGATGATAAAGGAAGTACCGGGACTCTCTCTTGACAATGCCGACAAGGTTCTTGCAAAGATAGTTTCGGCACGTCATCAGGATTTGCTTGAGGTAAACAAAAAAGCACTCAGAGCCGGATACGACTACGAATAATTTTAATAACCCGAAATTTTAGTTAAGGAGTGAAAGGCTATGGATATCAAAGTAACAAAAACAACAACTCCTAAGGAAAAACCAAAGGACGAAAATAAACTCGGCTTCGGACAGATTTTTACCGATCATATGTTTTTAATGGACTACGAAAACGGTAAGGGCTGGCATGATGCTCGCATAGTTCCTTTTGAGGACCTTAAATACAGTCCCGGATGTGCGGTTTTCCACTACGGCTGCGAAATTTTTGAAGGACTCAAGGCGTACAGAACAGCTGCGGGAAATGTACAGCTTTTCAGACCTATTGAAAACGTTCGAAGAATGAACAATTCTGCCGAAAGACTTTGTCTTCCTCAGATGAATGAAAATGATATGCTTGAGGCAATCGTAAAGTTCGTTGAGGTTGAAAAGGACTGGGTTCCGCATCTTGAGGGTACATCGCTCTATTTACGCCCGTTTATGCTCGGAATTGACGAGACTCTCGGTGTTCACACCATACAGAAGGCTCAGTTTATCATCATCGCATCTCCGTCCGGAAGCTATTATCCGGAGGGAATCAACCCCGTTAAGATAATGATCGAAACCGACGATGTACGTGCCGTACGCGGCGGTACGGGCTATGCAAAATGCGGCGGCAACTATGCTGCGTCCACACGTGCCGGACACAAGGCGGAGCTCCAGGGCTACTCTCAGGTTCTTTGGCTTGACGGAGTTGAGAGAAAGTATATCGAAGAAGTTGGCGCAATGAACGTAATGTTCAAGATTGACGGTACCGTTGTCACACCGAAGCTTCTCGGCTCGGTTCTTCCGGGTATAACCAGAAAATCATGTATTGAGCTTCTTCGGGATAAGGGTATCCCCGTTGAGGAACGCAAGATTTCAGCCGACGAACTCTTCGACGCTCTTCGTGCCGGAAAGCTTGAAGAAGCATGGGGTACAGGTACTGCTGCGGTTGTATCACCTATCGGAGAGCTTTCATACAGCGGTGAGAAATACACCATAAATAATTTTGAGATAGGACCTACGACACAGTGGCTTTATGATACTCTTACCGACCTTCAGTGGGGAAGGACAGAGGATAAAAAGGGCTGGATTGTAAAGGTCGACTGATGAAGGACTCCCACAGGGTCAGTACTTTATTTTGATAATACCGAATAAATATACAAAGAAACCGACGATTCGTTTTACATGAACCGTCGGTTTCTTTATGAAAAAGAGCAATGTAAAAATCCTGCTTACTTTTTTGTTAAAATCGCAGAAATGTTAAATTGCGTTATAAAAACGGGATTATGCATATTTATTTATGATATAATTATCTACGGGTGAAGAGGCTGTCAAACGGCTTCGGAGAGTAATTATTCATTATTTTAAGGAGTTGACCTAAGATGAAGCAAGAGTATCAACCGTTATTTACGCCGTGGAAAATAGGTAACTGCGAGATAAAAAATCGTATTGTTCTGGCTCCTATGGGCGGAACCTGTATATTCGGTTGGACAGAACCAAATCATTTTGACAAAGAAGCCGCAAAGCTTTTAAAGACAATTGCGGAGAACAACTGCGGTCTTGTTATTCCCGGTATTGCTCCGGTAAAGGATATCATGGGCGGCGCATGGCTTTATCAGCACAAGTGGAAGTTTAAACAGCTCAGGGAGTTTATGGACGAGGTACATAAGACCGGTGCGAAGCTCTTTATTCAGATGACTGCGGGCTTCGGACGTTCCATGGCGCTTTCGGCAATGATGACCATGCTCATAAACAACAAAGTTCTCGGAACTATTGCAAAGCCGATAATGAATCCCGAATACCTGACAACCGCTCCATCACCGCTTCCTAACCGTTGGGCAGATGACATCACTACGAAAGAGATGACGAAAAAGCAGATTGATGAGATCATTTACGCATTTGCCGAAACCGCTCGTCTTTGTAAGGAGGCAGGGGTTGACGGAATAGAGGTTCACGCCGTTCACGAGGGATATCTCCTGGACCAGTTCACGCTTAAGTACACAAACCACAGAACAGACGAATACGGCGGATCATTTGAAAACCGTTACCGTTTTCCTGTTGAAATAGTTAAGGCTATCAAATCATCCTGTGGTGAGGATTATCCTGTTTCACTGCGTTATTCCGTTCTTTCGAAAACAAAGGGCTTTCAGGAGGGTGCTGTTCCCGGTGAGGAATACATCGAGATAGGCCGCGACATGGAGGAATCCGAAAAAGCGGCAAAGTATCTTCAGGACGCAGGATATGACATGCTCAACTGCGACAACGGAACATATGATGCCTGGTACTGGGCACATCCGCCGCAGTATATGCCGTCAAACTGCAACCTTCCGGACGTTGCACACATAAAGAAATTTGTTGACATACCTGTCGTATGCGCCGGACGTATGGAACCCGATGTTGCCGCCAAAGCGATAGCCGAGGGCAAAATTGACGCAATGGCGGTCGGACGTCAGTTCCTGACAGACCCGACATGGGTTACAAAGCTCATAGAGGACAGGGAAGAAGAAATAATGCCGTGCATATGCTGCCATGCGGCGTGCTTTGATATGGCAAAGCACGGTAAGTCTGCCTGTGATCAGGACCTTGATGATTCCATGCATATGTGCCGCTGTGCGCTCAACCCTACGACTATGCAGTCGAATAAGTATAAAATTGTAAAGGCTCGCAGACCGAAAAAAGTTGCAATTATCGGGGGCGGCATAGGCGGAATGGAGGCTGCACGTGTCCTTAAGCTTCGCGGACATGAGCCTGTCATTTATGAAAAAGACGACAAGCTCGGCGGAATTTTCATCGCCGCAGCCGCACCGTCATTCAAGGAGCATGATAAACGCCTTATCGAGTGGTATAAGCTTCAGATGAAAAATCTCGGAATTGAAGTCCATCTCGATACGGAGGTTAAGGATATCAAAGCCCTTAAAGCGGATGAGGTTATCGTTGCAACCGGTTCAAAGGCGAAAACCATTCCGATTCCGGGACACGAAAAGGCAATGGATGCCTGCGACTACCTCCTTGAAAAAAAACCTGTCGGTGATAACGTTGTAATAATCGGCGGCGGTCTTACGGGCTGTGAGATTGCACTTGACCTTTACAACAAAGGAAAGAAGCCTGTTATAGTTGAGATGCAGGATGACCTTATGTCCGTAAAGAATCTTTGTCTTGCAAATTCAAGTTTCCTCCGTGACTTCTTCAAGGCAAATGATGTTCCGGTTTATCTTCGTACCGCTTCAAAGGAGATAGGTGACGGATATGTTCTTGTGGAGTCCGAAAACAAAAAACTTGAAAAGATACCCTGCGACAGTGTTATCATGTCGGTTGGCTATACACCGACACCTTTATTCCAAAAGAAGCACCATGTTCACGTAATCGGTGACGCAAAGAGTGTCGGAAATCTTCGCACCGTTATCTGGGGTGCATGGGATGTCGCAATGAAGCTTTGATTGTGAAATCATCGGTTTGATTGTTCATTTCGTTAAGGGTAAAAGTATTTCTGAAAACACAGAAGTAAAAGCATAAGTAATAAGTACTGGATATAACCTAAAAAGCATAACCCTCGGAAATTCCCGTCGGTTATGCTTTTGTTTTTACTTATTGTGTTTTATCACTGTATATGCGTCAGATAAACTGCCTATTAAGACCTTTTATACCGATTATTCGACCTTTCGTTCCAAAGGTATTGAAAGATATGACTTTGGGTGATAAATATTATTTGAAACAAGAAAAAAAGTGCAACTGATTATCAGTTGCACTTTTCTAAAGTAAGAGTTATAATCAGAGAGGAAAGATAATTAGTGAGTCAGAAAGAAAAATTGATAAAAAGGTTAAAATCACAACCAAAGGATTTTACTGTTGATGAACTTGAACAATTGCTAAAATATTTTGGATACAAGAAAAGTAATTCAGGCAAAACAAGTGGTTCAAGAATGAGATTCACTAAAGAAAATGGTAAAACCATTTTCTTACATAGACCACATCCGGGAAATATATTAAAGGCTTATGCAATTAAACAAGTAATAGAGATACTTGATAGAGAGGAGCAATTTTAAATGAACAACTGTATGGTTTACAAGGATTATGTCGGAAGTGTTGAGTTTTCGGAAGAAGACGAAGTGCTTTTTGGAAAAGTACAAGGAATTCGTTCATTATTATCTTATGAGGGAAAAGATGTAAAATCATTAATTGCTGACTTTCACAAATGTGTTGATGAATATCTTGAAATGTGTGAGGAGAAAAATATTTCTCCTGAGTTGTCTTATAAGGGCAGTTTTAATATACGTATTTCCCCGGATTTACACAGACGAATTGCATTGCTTGCACTTAACAATCGAATCAGTCTCAACAAAGCAATTGAAGAAGCAATTGCGGAGGCGGTAAAAGATATTGCATAAAATTTTATATAACCTTGCACTGTCAGTTGATGACAGTGCATTTTTTTGTGTGAAAATGTAATTCTTTTCAATACATTAAGACCTTTTATATCGATTATTCGACCTTTCGTTCCAAGAGTATTGAAAGATATGACTTTTGGTGATAAATATTATTTGGAAAGCTAACATTTGCAACTAAAATCAGTTGCAAATGTTGTTCGATTATTTTATAATGGAGAGGAAGAATAAATTGAGTAAAAAAGATAAACTTATTTTAAGAATCAAAGATAAACCAAAAGATTTTACTTTTGAAGAATTAGAAACGTTGCTGAATATTCTTGGATATACAAAAGAAAATAACGGTAAAACGAGTGGTTCAAGTGTTACTTTCAAATCTCTCGGCAGAAGATCAATTATGTTACATAAACCGCATCCAAGAAAAGAATTGCTTAGCTATCAGATAAAAGATATTGTTTTAATCTTAGAAGAGGAGGGACTCATATGAAAATTAATAACACCATGAAATACAAAGGATACATTGGCAGTGTTGAATTTTCCGAAGAAGATAAAATATTTTTTGGTAGAGTTCTCGGAATTCATACGTATGTGTCATATGATGGTAAGGATGTTGATACATTGATCAGCTCCTTTCATCAGATGGTAGATGATTATTTGTTGATGTGTAAAGAAAACAATATTGAACCTGAAATTGGGTATAAAGGTTCATTTAACATCAGAGTATCCCCGGAATTGCATGAAAAAATTGCAAGACTTGCTATTTCAAAAAATATTTCTCTCAACAAAGCAATTGAAGAAGCAATTGCGGAGGCGGTAAAAGATATTGCATAAAATTTTATATAACCTTGCACTGTCAGTTGATGACAGTGCATTTTTTTGTGTGAAAATGTAATTCTTTTCAATACATTAAGACCTTTTATACCGATTATTCGACCTTTCGTTCCAAGAGTATTGAAAGATATATTCATTTACTGTATTTCTAAATTTGTACTTGTAAAGTTAATTGACATACGTATTATCTATGCGTATAATATGGAGAGGATACTTTTGAATTCAAAAGAAATACTAAAGATGCTTCGAAATGACGGTTGGTATGTTGTTGATCAGGATGGTTCACATATCCAGTTAAAAAATATTGATAAAAAAGGCAAAGTGACTGTTCCTATGCATGCAAAGAGGGATATACCTAAAGGAACACTTAACAGTATACTGAAACAGGCCGGATTAAAGTAATCAGAATGGAGGAATTTGATATGTTGAATTTGACTTATCTTGCTGTTCTTGAGCCAACAAGCGACGGTGGATACGGTGTTTCATTTCCTGATTTACCGGGGTGCATAAGCTGCGGGGATGATCTTGAAGATGCCGGTAGAATGGGTGCAGAAGCCGCAAGCCTACATGTATACGGTCTAGAAAATGACGGAGAAGAAATTCCTACTCCGTCAAAAGATTTACCACCGGAGTATACAAAGGGAAATATAATTATGCCAATAACAATTCATCCTGATTTATATAGGATAAAGAGGGACAATGAACGTGAAAAAACTAATATTACATTGCCGGCATGGCTCAAACGGCTTGCAGAAAAAGAGCATATTAATTTTTCAAGGTTACTTGAATCTGTTTTAATTGATTATCTTCAAGTTCCGGATGAGATAAAAAATGTTACCAATTGAAGAAGCAATTGCGGAGGCGGTAAAAGATATTGCATAAAAAGAAGGTATTATTTCATATTTATTTGTCACTTTTTATAATTGACTTTGACAGTTTGTTTTGGCATAATGGTGGTGTCATTTGAAGTGATGACTTCTTTGTAACTGACGGATTAGTGGGGCACCACATGGGAGCAGGGAAGTGAACAAAGCGGGAATACCTGCTTTGATAGTGTCGACCGTCTGGGCAATCCTTTAGTTATAATACCGGAGGACTGCCCTTTTTTATTTTTAAATTTTTTCGGAGGCCGTCATGAAGAAGGTTGCTGTAATAATGGGAAGCGATTCGGATCTTCTCGTTGTTGAGAAATGTATAAATACACTTAAGGAATACGGAGTTCCGACAGAGGTACACGTGTATTCTGCTCACAGAACACCGGACAAGGTGCGCGAATTCTGCTCAAAAGCACGCGAAAATGACTTTGGGGTTATAATTGCAGCCGCAGGAAAAGCTGCACACCTTGCAGGAGCATGTGCCGCTCAGACGACACTTCCCATTATAGGAATACCTGTAAAGAGCTCTACACTTGACGGACTTGATGCATTGCTCTCCACGGTACAGATGCCAAGCGGGCTTCCCGTTGCAACTGTAGCTATAGACGGAGCACAAAATGCGGCTCTCCTTGCATTGCAGATACTCAGTGTTGAAGATAAAGGCCTTGCGGAAAAACTTAATAACGCAAGAAGTGCAGGTGCTGACAAGGTACTTGCGGCTGACAGGGAAATTGCAAGCAGATATTGAAACGTATCTGCTTGTTTTTTATTTTTATAGATTTATTGCATATTATTTCATTTGGAGGAAACATCACATGGAAAAACTCGAACAACTTTATGAAGGAAAAGCAAAGAAGGTATTTGCAACATCTGACCCGGAGCTTTGCATTGTATCTTATAAAGATGATGCGACGGCTTTCAACGGTCTTAAAAAGGGCACAATTGTCGGTAAGGGCGTTATAAACAACAAGATGTCAAATTTCCTTATGCAGATGCTTGAAAAAGAGGGTGTTCCCACTCACTTTGTTGAGCAGCTCTCCGACAGAGATACTGTTGTAAAAAAAGTTTCTATAGTTCCGCTTGAGGTAATAATAAGAAATATTTCCGCAGGCTCCTTCGCAAAGCATTACGGCGTTGAGGAAGGAATTGTATTTGATGAACCTACGATTGAATTTTCATATAAAAATGATGATCTCGGAGATCCTCTTTTGAACGCGTATCACGCAATTGCTCTTAAACTTGCTACAAGAGAGGAAATCGAGCAGATAAAGTCTATGGCTTTCAAGGTAAATGAGGTCCTTAAGGCATATATGCTGACACTCGGAGTACGTCTTGTTGACTTTAAGCTTGAATTCGGTAAAACATCGGACGGTAAAATTGTTCTTGCGGATGAAATCTCTCCCGACACATGCAGACTTTGGGACAAGGACACAAATGAAAAGCTTGACAAGGATCGTTTCCGCAGAGATATGGGCGGCGTAGAAGACGCATACAACGAAATGATGAAGAGACTCGGTATTTGAGTCGGAGGGAAAAATGGGAAATCTCAGAGAAGAATGCGGTGTGTTCGGTGTTTTTTCATCTGAAAAGTCAGATGTCACCAGTACATCCTATTACGGACTTTTTGCACTTCAGCACAGAGGGCAGGAGTCCTGCGGCATTGCAGTAAATGATGACGGTCTTATTTCCGTGTATAAGGATACCGGACTTGTGAACGATGTATTTACTCCGCAGATAATAAACAGCCTCGGAGAGGGAAATATCGCCGTAGGTCATGTAAGATACGGTACGACCGGAACAAGCGACAGAAGTAATGCACAGCCGATACTTATAAATCACATAAAAGGAAAGATGGCTCTTGCCCATAACGGCAATCTTGTAAATTCCGGGGAGCTTCGTAAGGAGCTTGAACTTGAGGGCTCTATTTTCCATACGACAAGTGATACGGAGGTTATATCTTACATCATCACGAAGGAGCGTCTTACGGCTCCTTCCATAGAAGAGGCTGTCAATCAGGCGGTTTACAGGCTTAAGGGCGCGTTTTCCCTTGTTATTATGTCTCCGTCAAAGCTTATTGCGGTACGTGACGAAAACGGATTTCGACCCCTTTGCTACGGTGTGACTGATGACGGAAGATACATCGTTGCGTCTGAAAGCTGTGCGCTTGACGCAGTAGGTGCAAAATTTGTCCGTGATGTAAAGCCCGGCGAAATAGTTGTGTTTGACAAAAACGGAGTACGCTCAATAGAGGACCACTGTGATAAAGCACCATGCTCGATGTGTGTGTTTGAGTACATTTATTTTGCAAGACCCGATTCGGTTATTGACGGCTGCAGCGTTCATTCTGCAAGACAGAGGGCAGGTGCATTCCTCGCACTTGAACATCCTGTTCAGGCAGATGTCGTTATAGGAGTTCCGGATTCGGGACTTGATGCGGCACTCGGTTATGCTAAGCAGTCCGGTATTCCGTATGAAATAGGCTTTATAAAGAACAAATATATCGGTCGAACCTTCATAGCTCCGGGACAAAAAAGCCGAGAAGACAAAGTTAAGATAAAGCTCAATCCCATTGCCGAGACGGTCAGAGGAAAAAGAGTTGTAATGATAGATGATTCCATAGTACGCGGTACTACAAGTGCAAGGATTGTAAAGCTTCTCCGTGATGCGGGCGCAAAGGAGATACATATGCGTGTTTCCGCTCCGCCGTTTTTGAATCCCTGCTACTACGGAACGGATATTGATTCGCGTGAAAATCTTATAGCATGTAAATATTCGATTGATGAAATTGCAAAAATAATCGGTGTTGATTCGCTCGGATACTTAAGCACTGAGAGCGTTAAGCAGATTGCAAAGGGTATTAACGGGTCGGGATACTGCACCGCATGCTTTGACGGAAAGTATCCGACTGATATTCCGACTGCACCGAAGAAAAACAGATTTGAAACAAAAATTTCCGAAAATAAGGAGTAAAAAATGGACAAGTCTTACTCAAAATCATATGCCGATGCCGGCGTTGACATAACGGCAGGCTACAAGGCAGTTGAACTGATGAAGGAGCATGTTGCAAGAACAATGACAAGCGGCGCCATGGGTGCGATAGGCGGCTTCGGCGGACTGTTTGAGCTTGACATGACCGGTATAACAAAGCCGGTTCTTGTCAGCGGCACGGACGGCGTCGGAACAAAGCTCAAGCTTGCGTTTCTCATGGATAAGCACGACACGGTGGGTATTGACTGTGTGGCGATGTGCGTGAACGACATAATATGCTGCGGCGCAAAGCCGTTACTTTTCCTTGATTATATCGCCTGCGGAAAAAATTTTCCCGAGCGAATCGCCGAAATTGTAAAGGGCGTTGCGGACGGCTGTGTACAGTCGGGAACTTCACTTGTCGGCGGAGAGACTGCCGAGATGCCCGGCTTTTATCCTGAGGACGAATATGACCTTGCGGGCTTTTCGGTAGGCATTGTTGATAAGGACAAAATTCTCGATAACACAAGAATGGAGGAGGGCGATGTAATTCTTGCCCTTCCGTCAAGCGGTGTTCATTCAAACGGATTTTCCCTTGTGAGAAAGGTTTTTGATATTGAAAACATATCGGAAGCCGAGCTCAGGGAACCGATTCCCGAGCTTTGCGGAAAATCAATCGGTGAGACACTGCTTACTCCTACAAAGATATATGTAAAGCCGGTGCTTGCACTGCTTGAAAAGGTTGATGTCAGAGCAGTGTCTCACATAACCGGCGGCGGCTTTTATGAAAACATTCCGCGCTCTGTTCCGAACGGAATGTGCGCGAAAATACGGAAGGACGACGTACGTGTCCTTCCCATCTTCGATCTTATAATGAAGCGTGGAAACATCTCGGCACACGACATGTATAACACATATAACATGGGTGTCGGAATGACTGTCGTGGTGTCGTCAGCCGCCGCAGACGAGGCTCTTAGGGTGCTTCACGAAAACGGTGAGCCCGAAGCATATGTACTGGGTGAAATCATTAAGGATGACGAAAACAAAATTATTCTTGAGTGATTTTCTTAGTATAAGCTTGTATTCTTTTATTCATGATTTAGTGGAGATGAACATATGAAAAAGGCAAATATCGCCGTGCTTGTTTCCGGCGGAGGAACAAACCTTCAGGCGCTTATAGATGCACAAAATGCCGGAAAAATTATTTCCGGGGAAATAAAGCTTGTTGTTTCCAACAAGGAAGGTGCATATGCCCTGACGCGAGCAAGTGATGCCGGAATTGACGGAGTGACAATTTTGAGAAGTAACTGCGGTTCAAAGGAAGCCTTCGAGTCGGCAATTCTTATGATGCTCAAGCAGTATGATATCGATGTTATAGTTCTGGCAGGCTTTCTTTCTGTACTTTCCGAAAGCTTTGTGAAGAATTATCCGAACAGAATAATAAACGTTCATCCCTCACTTATTCCGAGCTTCTGCGGTGACGGTTATTACGGCCTAAGGGTACATGAGGAAGCACTTAAGTACGGAGTGAAGGTCACGGGTGCAACGGTACACTTCGTAAATGAAGTCACTGACGGCGGAAGGATAATCCTCCAGAAAGCCGTTGATGTTCATGAGGATGATACACCGGAGAGTCTTCAAAAACGAGTTATGGAGGAGGCTGAATGGCAGCTTCTTCCCAAAGCAACCGAGTATGTCTGCAAAAGTATTATCGATTAAAACGAGGATAACATTGTATTTTTTAGCGCCTATTTTTTTCGACATCATTTTTATCAAGTGTGTTTTTCATAACCAAAACAAATATTTCTTATCTCTGAAAAAAATGCGTAAGCGTCACAAAAATACAGTGTTGTCCGAGTTTAAACCTTATTTAGTTTTACAGGAGTGATGACAGTGAATATTTATGAGACAAAGACGATGGGCTCGCGTATCCACGGAAATGAATATGTCGGACGCGGTATCGTTATCGGAAAAACCGAGGACGGAACAAGGGCTGCAATCGCATACTTTATCATGGGTAGAAGCGAAAACAGCCGTAACAGAATTTTCAGAGAAGAGGGCAAGGATGTAACGATTTACCCATTTGATGAAAGCAAGGTAGAGGATCCGAGCCTCATTATTTATTCACCGATAAAAGTTCTCGGAGACCGTACTATTGTTACAAACGGCGACCAGACACAGACGATATATGATTTTATACAGGAAAAAGAGTCAATGGGAAAAGGCTGCCGTGCTTTTGAAAACGCACTTGCAACACGTAAGTTTGAGCCTGATGCACCGAATCTTACTCCGAGAATTTCGGGTATTGTAACCTGTGATAACGGGGATTTTACATATAAACTCAGTATTCTCAAAAGCGGTGACGAGGTAGGAACGGTATGCAACAGGTATACCTTTGACTATGAGCCTTTACCGGGTCTCGGACATTTTATCCATACGTATGTGTGTGACGGAAATCCAATTCCGACATTTCAGGGTGAGCCCGAGCGTGTTTCTATCCCTGATGATATTGACGAGTTTTACGAGGACATCTGGAATAACCTGGATGCCGATAACAGAATCTCACTTTATGTAAGATATATCGACCTTAAGACCGGTGAAACAGAAAACCGTATGATAAACAAAAATAAGTGATTTTTGAGGAGGAGTAACAATGAAAGAGTTTGAACTTAAATACGGATGCAATCCTAATCAGAAACCCGCAAAAATATTTATGCATGACGAAAGCGAGCTCCCGATAGAAATACTTAACGGCAGACCCGGATTTATAAATTTTTTGGATGCGTTCAATTCATGGCAACTTGTAAAGGAGCTTAAAGAGGCTCTCGGACTTCCGGCAGTTACATCCTTCAAGCATGTAAGTCCCACCTCAGCAGCAGTCGGAATTCCTATGTCGGACAGACTCAAAAGAGCTTGCTTTGTGGATGACATAGAGGGACTTGACGAATCTCCGCTTGCCATTGCATACGCAAGGGCAAGGGGTACGGACCGCATGTGCTCATTCGGCGACTGGGTTGCGCTTTCCGACCCGTGTGACGTTATGACCGCGAAGCTTATAAAGAATGAAGTTTCAGACGGAATTATTGCTCCGGGATACGAGCCGGAAGCACTCGAAATACTGAAATCAAAGCGCGGCGGAAACTATAACATAGTTAAAATCGACCCGAATTTCGTGCCTGACCCTATTGAGCATAAGCAGGTTTACGGAATCACCTTTGAGCAGGGAAGAAACAACTTTAAAATAGACAGAGAGCTTCTTAAAAATATCGTTACCGAGAACAAGGAACTTCCTGAATCCGCAATACGTGACCTTATCATCTCACTTATTACTCTCAAGTATACGCAGTCAAACTCCGTGTGCTTTGCAACAGACGGTCAGGCAGTCGGAGTCGGTGCAGGACAGCAGTCACGTGTTCACTGTGTAAGGCTTGCGGGAAGCAAGGCGGATACATGGTTCCTTCGCCAAAGCGACAAGGTTTTAAACCTTCCGTTCAGAGAGGACATAGGACGTCCGACCAGAGACAATGTAATTGACGGATACATCAATCAGAACGAAGAAGATGTATGTGCTGACGGAAACTGGCAGAAGTACTTCAAGAGTCAGCCGTCACACTTTACAAAAGAGGAGCAGGAGGAATACCTTAAAACCATAGACGGTGTTTCAC
>UQZY01000018.1 GCA_900545655.1 uncultured Oscillospiraceae bacterium | reverse complement strand
TTCAGACAAGTTCTGTTTTAAGACCGTAGTGGAGAAGGATATACATAATCCTGCCGAAAAAATGAGGGCTGTGGAGATTTTAAAAACTGCCGGATGTGACTTTGAGGGGTTGAAGGATATTTATGATGCGATTTTTTGATAAAAGCAAAGGGGCTGTTTCGGTTTTCCTTATAATGATTATGCTTCCGATGTACTCTTGTGTGTCGCTTGCAGTTTATGCAGTGCGCCTGAAGAGCGCGGAAAATGAATTTAAAGAGATTATGGGACTTACGGCAAACGCCGCTTTATCCGACTATGACCGTACACTCATGGAATTATACGGTCTTACCGCGTTTTCGTATGACGGCAAAAGTCGGGAGGAGTACAAAAAACTCGTTTTGCAAAATTATCCGGAAACCAAGGAGTTTTTTATATCTTTATCCGATGAGATGATGCTTTCAAGGCTTGATAATTATGAAAAAGCGATAAAAGCGTCAATGATTTATAAAGCTCCTTACAACTGGGTTTCCCTTGTTTCTCAAAAATTTTCTCTTTTTACACAGCTTTCGCAAATTGAACGGGTTATAAAAAAGTGCTCAGGGTATTTTAAGGTCATTTCGGGAACCGGGGACAGCGTCATGGATATTTATTCATCTATTGCGGCGGTAAACCTTAACGAATCAAATTCGGATATAGTAAAAAAACTGAAAAATATCATGAGATCCGCGCAGGCTCTGACAAGCGATCTTGAAAAAATCGACAGGGAGGCTGCTGCATTAAAGGCGTCCATAGATGAAATAGAAAACAGGGAGCTGAAAACTCTTTTGGAAACAGACTGTAATTCTTCCTCCGATTATCTTTCCACCGACTCACTTAAGGAGTTTCAAACAAAGATAAATGAGGATATCGACAGAATTACAAGCCTTGATGATAAGGCTTCTTTGTCTGACCTGTCCTTTACGGAAAGCGCATTTTATGAGTATGTAATCGTATCCGGTGCCGAAGGAAAAAAGACGGAAGGTGACGGGGATAGTAAAACCTTTAAAGACTCTTTGGCAGAGATTGAAAAGTTTGATTTAAAGGATTTTGCAAAAAAAGTCTCCGACACAAGCATAAGAACACTTGTTTCCGAGGATATTTATTCAAGAATCATCGGATCTTCAGCAAAGGACGACAGTTTTTCGTCCCTTTCCGGGCTTTCGGGCATAGGTCTCTCTCAGGCATATGTCGCCGAGTTTTTTTCTGACAGGTTCACCTGTCTTACCTCAGAAAACACGGAGAAGCTTTGGCTTCCCGAAACGGAATATCTTCTTTTCGGGAACGAAAATATGCGTACAAATGTCGAACTCTGTATTGACAGTATATTTGCGATAAGAATGATTCTGAACTCGGTGTTTGCATTGACCAATACAAGGATGAGACAGACGGCACTTTCCGTTGCCGCTGCGGTCGCCGGTATGACCGGACCGGGTGTATCCGTTACAAAGAATCTCATTTTACTCTCGTGGGCTGCGGCGGAATCAGTAACGGATACATACCTTCTTTGCAGGGGCGAATCGATTCCCGTATACAAAACCATGGCAACGTGGAACCTCACCCTCGAAAATGTTCCGAAGCTTCTGGAGGCGGGTATAACGTCATTTGGCGGAAAGGTCGTTGACGACGTCTTTTCGCAGATTGAACAGTTTTCCGCAGGCAATGTATCTAAGGTTAGCAAAGCTGTTTCGGGATACATCGAAACCACTTCTCACGGTATTGCGGAATCAATTGCATCGACAGTTGCAACGCCCGTGGAAAACAAAATAACACTTCTTATCTCAGGGGTGAAGGTTAATTACAGCAGGGAGGATATAAAAAGGCTCCTGAAAAAAATAGCAGATGATATCCCGTGTGACTCGGATGCCGTGAGGATGGCAAAGGACTTTTTCTGCGCTGAGTGCCTTGACAGCCTGGCTTCGTATATCTATGAGAGGCTTCCCGGAGTTTTCTCATCGGATGAAGATCTTTATAAAAGAGCCTATGCCGAGATAAAGGGAGCAATTGATTCCGTATACGAAAGGATTATGGAAAAAATAAACTCAGAGCTCAAGCGCGCGGAGAAAAAGGTTAACGATGAAATATCAAAAATGCTGGGTTCCGCAAAGGGAGATATCAAAGGGAGATTGAGAGATACACTTGATGAGTATACGAAAGAGGTTTCTCTGTTTGCGGGAGAGAAAAAAATAAATACCTCAGGCAAGGGCGAGCTCATCTCATCTTCTTTTATGAACACCTCGGGAGTCAGCATGTCATACGAGGACTATCTGAAGTTGTTTCTTTATCTGCGTCTTTTAGGAGAAAACTCGAAGAGAAACATCCTAAAGAGGAGTCAGATTATCGTTCAGCTGAACTGTGAAAACAAAAAGAGAGGCTTCAATATTCTTAACTGCGGTACGGGAGTAAGACTTGGAGGTAAAATCCATGTTTTTGAAAAAGAAATTGTATTTGAGAAAACATATTCTTACTGATTTTTTCAAGGAAAAGGGCGGAGCCTACTCTGTAGAGGCGGCTTTGTCGTTAAGTGTTTTTACTGCTCTCATGATGATGCTCATAAGCCTTATCCCGGTTGTTCAGGTGAAGGCCGTGATAGGACACGCCGCGAATGAGGTGTCAATGGAGTTGTCCGAAAGAGCATATGACACAGAGAGGTTTTTTGAAGAAAAGGGAGAATGGAGGGATACGGAGGATTGGTGCAGGGAATTGATAAGAGAACGTCTTAAGACAGAATCAATCGATCCCGGCGGATGGCTCAGAAAAAAGGGGATTAAGGAAGGCCTTTACGGACTGGATTTTTCCGGATCTGAAATACTTGACGGAGACAGCGAAATTGATATCTCTCTTGAGTATGAAATAGAGATAGAAATGTTCGGTTTTGTTGAAAAAAATGTTCATGTAAAAAAAGAAGCAAAAACCAAAGCATGGCTGCCCTATGACTTTTCATTTGAGAGTATTGAGGAAAAAGAAGGAAAGGGAATCTGGCAACAAAATAACTTTGTCAGAGGAAAATACTTTGTAAAAAGAATAAAGGCTCTTCAGGGCGAAAAAGCAGTGAAGAGCGGGCAGGGTATAGACCTCTATGACACCGGTACAGGCACGGTATCTGAAATTTTTTCCATGAATATTTTTTCCTCTTCTTATCTTTTAGAAGCTACTTCCGGCGGAGAATCCTCAGGGGAAGCTTTTCCGAAGGGAGAAGCCTTCAGCGGTGAGAAGGAGATAAACATCGACGCCGTTTTAAAGCAATTTGAAAAATACATAGAAGACTTTGAATATGATATCGCCACGTTGGACACCTTGGAGATGGAAAACGGAAAAAAGATTAAGCCTGAAATAAAGAGAAAAGAGCTTGTCGTGATTTTTCCGCTTGAAGCGCAAAGCCCCGTATACTCCGGTGTGCTTGATGCGATTTTTATCGAACTGAACGAGCTTTACGGAACGGAGGCAACTATATATTATCTTGAGGAGGCAAAAGTATGAGTATTGATAAGATATTTACACTGGCAGTACTGGTTTTTCTTATTGCGGCAGCAGTGAAGGACATAAAAAGCTATAAGATTCCGGACGTGGTGAGTATTTTGATTTTTGTGACCGGAATAGTAAAAATCATAGTTTTATCCGAAATGAGAAAGGGCTCTGCTGCCGGATTGCTTTGCGCGGTGATTCTGACATTTGTATGCAAGCTTGTGATGAAGGACGGATTCGGGTTCGGAGACGTAAAACTCATCATTGCACTGGGATTTTTTATGGGAATCGACAGGTTCCTTCCCTTTATGGCGATTACATCGGTCGTTGCCGCCGTGACGGTTGTAGTTATGCTGATTTTTAAAAAGATGAAAAGAAAGGATGTCATTCCCTTTGCTCCCTTTGTTGCGGCGGGATATTTTTTCAACATGATTTTTTTGCACTTTGGAGGTCGAATAGTATGATGAGTGGAGTAAACAAGGAAATGTTTTATACGGCAAAGCTTTATCTTGATAAGCTGTCAAACGGAATTGATCCTGTCGAAAACGTGGAGGTGCCGGAGGACTCGGTGCTCAACGATGTAAATCTCTGCAGAATGTTTAACTTTGTCTCCTCCGTTCTTGATGAGGTCATAAAAAATAACTGTATGGTTTCTATACCAAACAGCAAAAAGAAAAAATTTTCAATTACGGAGCAGCAGCGAAGCCGTATCAGTATTTCTGAGACACCCGTAAAGCTTACCGCTATCTCTCACAGGATAGAACGTGTTTTGCCGCCGGATGTAAGGACTGTTTCCGGAATACGGATGGCACAGTGGCTTGAAAATGAAGGTCTTTTGACCAGTGTAATAAAAAACGGTCGTGTCCACAGAGAGGCCACGACCGCAGGAAATGCGTTGGGTATTGAAACGAGGTTTGTAAAACAGGGAGGTAAAGACCTTTACTCAAACTACTATGATGAAAACGCACAGGCCTTCATCATAGCGAATCTTGAAAGTATTTCGGCTCTCAGATAAGAGAAACCTGTTATTTTACATATAATTCAACCGCCTTCTGCATGACGGTATTTGCTACCGGTATGGCGGAGCCCATTCCGGTACTTCCGCTGTTTTCGAGAACAACTACTATTGCAAGGGGAAGGTCCGATCTCTGCGAATAGCCGACAAACCATGCATGAGGCTCTTTTCCGGCGACCTCTGCCGTCCCGGTTTTACCGCACATCTTAAGGTTTGGGAAGCGGGAGTCCCTGTAATAGGTCTCAACGTTGTTCCTCAGCATATCATTGAGCCTTTTGGCGGGAACAGAGCCCATGTACCCGATCTTTGAAGTAGATTTACCCTTTATGACGGTCGGTCTCGGAGTGTAACCGGTTCCGTTTGCAATTGCGCCGAGAATGGTTATCTCATGGCAGGGATTTACGAGAGTGGTGTACTGTCCGATTCCTGCCCAGCCTCTGTCGATAGAATATGCTTTAGAGAGATCGATTCTGCTTTTTGCACATGTGAAGTTGTCCACGGTGAGAGGCTGATTAAAGCCGCATTCTTCAGCTGTTTTTGTGAGCTTTTCATTCCCGAGCTCAACTGCGATTTCCGCAAAGGCGGAGTTGCAGGAGTGACTGAGGGCCTTATTAAAGTCTATGGTACCGTGTACTCCCATACACTTTACCTTGCTTCCGGCGGAGTTTACATACGCTCCGTTACATGTGAAGGTTCTGGTAGTGATATCCGGAATGTTTTCTATAGCACTGCAGGCTGTGATAATCTTGAAGGTTGAGCCGGGGGTATAAACTCCGGAAAAGAATCTGTTTAAGTAGATACCTTCGTACTTTCCGGTAGAGTCGGTGTTGATATCCGCCGGTTTTTTGTATATGTCATAGGTCGGCAGAGAAACCGCGCAGAGGATCTCTCCGGTTTTGTAGTTATAAACGCCTACGGTTCCTTTGTTTTTACCCATAGCCTCCATGGCTGTAACGGAAAGTCTTGAGTCTATGGAGAGCTGAACATCGTTTCCGGCACCGTTCTTTTTAAGCGTATATACGCCGTTTATAAGGCTGTATCCCGTGAGTTCTGACTTGAAGGCACTCTGGATGCCTGTTGAGATGAATCCGGTGGTATCACCTACGACGTGGAGGGTGGCCTTTCTTATCTGTTCATTTTCGTTGTAGCGGCGTTCTCCGTCTACCGTTTCCGCGAGTACCGTTCCGGTGCGGTCGGTAACCTTACCGGCAGCAAGAAATTCACCGCCCGAGTACAAATGCTTGTTGTAATCCTTTACAACCCATTCGGACGCATGAATCTGCATGGTGAAAAACAATGTAACAATGCCCGCAAAAAATGCTATGGCGAAGGCATAGAGCCAGTACGATCTTTTAAATATCTTATTCATTTTTTACCTCCTGCCCATGTCCGGTTGTCAGCCGCCTTTATGAAGGAGAGAAGAGCCCAGCAGGAGATGGTGCTGGAGCCTCCGCGGCTCACAAACGGAAGAGTAACTCCGGTGAGAGGAAGAAAATCGGTAACACCGAATATGTTGAGTGCCGCCTGGAAAAGGAAAAGACCTCCGGCAGCACAGCTTGCTATCGAGTAAAAGGCGCTTCGAGAGCCTTTCGCACATCTTAGACTGTGAATAAAAATAAAGATAAATGAAAGAGCAATGAGGAAGGCGATAAGCATACCCCATTCTTCACATACAACACCGAACACAAGGTCTTCGGTGGCAGCAAAAACCTTTTTGAGTTCTCCGTTACCTATACCGAGACCGAGTAGACCGCCGCTTGCGGAATATGTCAGTACACGTGTTTGCTGATAACCCCTTCCGTCGGCGTATTCCCATATATGGCGGTATGCCTTGAATCTTGAAATGACGTAATCGGAACGCATAAGGACAACAAGTCCGGCAATCATTGCCGCTCCCATACACAGGAAGATGATTGTACGGATGTCACCGGAACGTAAGAACGCTATGACGATGAAGGTGAAGAAGAAGATAAGTGCGGTTCCGAGATCTCTCATAAGGAAAAGCAACGCGATGCATACCACGGAAAAAATAACATATGCCGTAAGATGTCGGGTTGACTGAAGCTTTTCGAGAGTTGCCGCGCCCACAAAGATAAAGGCAACCTTTACAAGCTCGGACGCCTGAATGGAAAATCCGCCGATTACAAGCCAGTTGTATGCGCCGTTTTTGTTCTGAGCAAAAATGAGAGTGACTACAAGGAGAACAATTGCGGCGACAGCCATGGGAGTACGGAACTTTTCCGCACGCTCGGTGTCTGCGATTATGAAGAGAAGAACAACATACGAGATAAAGCCGAGAACAACCGCAACGAATTGCTTAACCATGAGAGAAGTGCTTACACTGCCTGCAATTACAAGTCCTATACCCGTGAGGAAAAACGCAATGCACTCAAGGGCGAGACTTGATTTTTTCAGTATGATTGATGAGGCAATCGCCCATCCCCACTCTATAACGGAGAAGGCAGCAAGGACAATAATCGCACTTTTATTTGCGGTTTCCCCCGTAAATATAATCTGATAGAAGGTTATCAGTTGAAATATTGAAATAAGAAGCATAGTCGGAAACCATTTCTTTCCGGTCAACTAAACCCCTCCTTGTCCGACAATTAAAATCAAAAAACAGTTAAAAAATCAAAGTTTACGCATCCATGAACTTTACGGTGAAGCCGCATATTTCAATGATGTCATCGTTGTGAAGAACCGTACACTCCGTAATCGGAAGACCGTTAAGCAGGGTGCCGTTTGCGGAGTCAAGATCTTCGATAATCCAGTTGTTTCCGCTTCTGCTTATCAGGGCATGTACCTTTGATACGGCGGAAGAGTTGATTCTTATGTGACAGTCGGGGCCGCGTCCTATGAGAACGTTGTCCATGTCGTCGATATTCATCTCTTCTCCCGTTATACAGTTGCGAAGTTTACATCCCTTCTTGATGCTGCTGGGAATTATGACTTCGCCGGTGTAGTACTTTTCGTCTCCTAAAAACAGAGCGGGGTTTTCCTCCTGTTCCGCTTCTTCCGCGGCGGATTTTTTCGGAAGCTTTTCAAAAAACCGGAAGGGAGCATTTCCGAAAACGACGGTGTCACCGTTTTTTATCGTTTTTCCCGTGCTTCCGTTAGGAACTTTTTCTTCGCCGACAAAGGTTCCGGTTTTTGAGTTTGTATCAAATACAATCCAGTCTCCGTGCCTTTTTGCAACAACGGCATGGAATCTGGAAACGGTGGTGTAAGCGAGAACGATATCACACGAGTTGCTTCTTCCTATGGAAGTTTCATAGCTTATGAGAGGAATCTCATCTCCGTTGGCAGAGTTTACAAGATAGCCTATGGTTCCGGTTTTTTTGTTACCTCTTACGAGGGATACGCCGCAGCCTATTATGATGTAGAGAGCGATAACAGGTAAAATCCATCTGCCGAAGGATACTATAAAAGCATTTTGCACGTTTCCACCTCCATACACAAATATACGATAAAATTGTAAAAAAATACGTAAATAAAGTCAAGCGCAAGAGCCAATATTTAAATCAATATTAATAAATTATATACAAAAAGATTGTATTAAATGAACATTGTGTTAATCGGAACCTTTTGATAAAATGAACTCAGCGTGCTAATTCACAAATAGGAAGGAGAGATCTTATTGAACAGGTTGGATATTGCAGTAACAACCAAATCTCAAAAGGCCTCAGACAGTATGCACAATGAAATCATTAACAGACTTTCTGCGGCTCCGATAGGCGTATGCAATGTGGATATGCTTTTATCGTTTACAAAGGTGACACATTCACAGTCCTGCGGAAAATGTGTCCCCTGCAGAGTCGGCGTAACTCAGCTGGAAAACCTTTTGACCAGGGTTCTTGACGGAAACGCAACGGAAAATACTCTTAAGGAAATCGAAAACCTTGCAAAGACAATTTCCGAGTCATCCGACTGTGCAGTCGGCGCATATGCGGGCAGTATGGTTCTGCGTGGCCTTGACACCTTCAAGGAGGACTTTGAATCACACTTAAAGCATGGACATTGCATAAACAAATATGCGGCTGTTCCGTGTGTTTCACGTTGCCCCGCCGGAGTTGATATTCCCGGATACTCGGCTCTTGTCGCTGCCGGAAGACTTGCAGATGCCATTTCACTTATCCGTAAAGACAATCCTTTCCCGACTGTATGCGGATACATATGTGAGCATCCGTGTGAGAAGCAGTGCAGAAGAAATATCGTAGATACGTCTGTCAACATACGCGGAATCAAGAGATACGCAGCGGACAACAGCGCAGACGTTCCTGTTCCGGCACCGATGGACGACACAGGTAAGAGAGTGGCAATAATAGGCGGCGGACCATCAGGTCTTACGGCAGCTTATTATCTCACTCTTATGGGACATAAAGTGTCGGTTTATGAGCAGAGAGACAAGCTCGGCGGAATGCTCAGGTACGGTATTCCCAGCTACAGGCTTCCGAGAGAGCGTCTTGACAATGACATAAAGGCTATTCTTTCAAACGGAGCAAAGGTTCATCTCAATACATCTGTGGGAACGGATATCACCTTTGAAACTCTTAAGGAGCAAAACGATGCCATCTATGTTGCAATAGGAGCTCATACTTTCAAGACCATAGGTATACCGGGCGAGGATGCCGACGGCGTTATTTCCGCTGTGGATCTTCTTCGCGGAATAGGAGACGATATCTATCCTGACTTCACAGGAAAGAGAGTTGTAATTATAGGCGGCGGAAACGTTGCAATGGACGTAACACGTACAGCCTTGCGTCTCGGCGCAAAGAGCTCCACCATCTGCTACAGAAGACGTCAGAATGACATGACCGCTCTTCCGGAAGAGGTTGAGGGAGCAATTGCCGAGGGATGTGAGCTTATCACACTCCAGGCCCCCGTCAGAATAGAGACTGACGAAAACGGTAAGGTATGCGCGCTTATTACACAGCCGCAGATGATAAGCACAACCGATAAGTCCGGCAGACCGCGTCCCGTTCCGGCAAACAAACCGGAACAGCGTATAGAGGCGGATATTGTTGTCGGCGCTATCGGGCAGGCAATAGAATTTGAAGAGTTTGAAAAATCCGGACTTACGGTTACACGCGGAACATTTGAAGCACTGACATCCGGTGCCGCAATGAACTTTGACGGTGTATTCGTAGGAGGTGACTGTGTTTCCGGACCGGCTACAGTTATCAAGGCTATTGAAGCGGGAAAGGTTGCTGCCGCAAATATCGACAACTATCTCGGGTACAACCATAAGATAAGATGTGACGTTGAAATCCCCGAAAGAAGATTCGGAGATCATCCCTCCTGCGGCCGCGTAAATATGCAGGAAAGAGAAGCCGGAATCAGAAAGCATGACTTTGACGGCGTAGAGCTTGGCATGAGCAAAGAAGAGGTAATGCAGGAGGCAGGAAGATGTCTTCAGTGCGATTATTACGGACTTGGATGCTTTAAGGGAGGCAGAGTAAGAGAATGGTAAATGTAACTATTAACAATAAAAAGATTTCTGTTTCGGAAGATTCAACTATCCTTGAAGCCGCAAAAATTGCCGGAATCAAAATCCCCACTCTCTGCTATCTGAAGGAGCTCAACGAAATAGGCGCATGCAGAATTTGTGTGGTTGAGGTTGAAGGAATAGAGAAGCTTGCTCCGGCATGTGTAACCACTGTTAAAGAGGGCATGGTTATAAGAACTAACAGCCCGAGAGTACGAGCTGCACGTAAAACGAATATTGAGCTTATTCTTTCGGAGCATGACTGTCATTGTACTTCGTGTGCAAGAAGCGGCAACTGTGCGCTTCAGGCATATGCGAACGACATAATTGCCAACGAAAAGGTTTATGAAAAGAATATCGAGGAAAACGAATGGGATGAAACCTTCCCTCTTATCAAAAATACCGCAAAATGTATTAAGTGTATGAGATGCATACAGTTCTGCGACAAGGTGCAGACTCTCGGTGTGTGGGATATTCTTAACAGCGGTGCCAGAACAACAGTCGGTGTTTCCGGCGGAAGGACCATTCGTGAGGCTAACTGTTCTCTTTGCGGTCAGTGTATAACACATTGTCCCGTAGGAGCACTTTACGGAAGAAGTGACACAGACAGAGCCTTTGACGCTATCGCCGATGAGGATAAGATAACAATTGTACAGATTGCACCGGCAGTGCGCGGAGCTTGGGGCGAATCTCTCGGTCTTGCAAGAGAAGAAGCAACCATAGAGAAGATGACGGCTGCCATAAGAGCAATGGGAATCGACTATGTTTTCGACACGGATTTCAGTGCGGACCTTACCATCATGGAAGAGGGAAGCGAATTCATAGAGAGATTCACTCATAAGGACAAGTACAAGTTCCCCATGTTTACCTCCTGTTGTCCGGGATGGATAAGATTTATCAAAACACAGTATCCTGATATGCTCGAAAATCTTTCAACGGCAAAGTCACCGCATCAGATGTTCGGCGCAATTATGAAAACATATTTTGCCGAGAAGCTCGGAGTGGACCCATCAAGGCTCTTTGTTATTTCGATTATGCCTTGTATCGCCAAAAAGTCAGAGTGTGATATTCCTGTTATGCAGAACGAAAACGGCGTAAGAGACGTTGATCTTGTCCTTACAACACGTGAGCTTGACAGGATGATAAAAGCTGAGAACATAGATGTCTTCACTCTTACGGATTCTGAATTTGACAGACCCTTTGAGGCTGCATCGGGCGCAGGTGTTATCTTCGGCGCAACGGGCGGAGTTATGGAAGCTGCACTTCGAAGTGCATATTTCCTTATCACCGGAACTAACGCAGATGCTGATGCTTTCAGCGGTGTTCGCGGAATGGACGGATGGAAGGAAGCCGAGTTTGAAATCAACGGACTTAAGGTTCGCGCGGCAGTTGCATCCGGTCTCGGCAATGCAAGAAGACTCATAGAGGCAGTGCGTGCGGGAAAGGTTCAGTATGACTTTGTTGAGATAATGGCATGTCCGGGCGGCTGCTCGGGCGGAGGCGGACAGCCGATTGCTTTCAACAAGGAGCTTGCGGAGGAAAGAGCGGAAAATCTCTACTTCCTTGACAAGAGCGCACCTCTCAGATTTTCACATGAGAATCCGGATGTCAAAAAGCTTTATGAGAACTTCCTCGGCGAGCCTCTTTCTCATAAGTCTCATGAGCTTTTACATACTGAATACACCTCATGGAAGGTATAAACCGGGATTATAATATTGAGAATATTCCGTAAACTTAAAAAATAACCAAAAAGTTGAGTGAATCGGAAAAAATATTTACATAACATGCTGTTTGTTCATATTATGTTCATATTTATATTTTAATATTTGCCTATAACTATAGTAATATTAAGGGGATAGTATTATGATCACTACCGGAATTATTCTTATGTTTGCGATTGTTGCTATTATACTTATGATGGTTGGTCTTACTTTTTCTATTGTTTCTATTCTTTTCATGTACACCGGCAGAAGTGTTACATATGACAGGGCAGCGAAGAAGATGGCTAAAGCAGCAAATCCCAAAGTAAAAAAAGCTAAGAAGGTAAAGTAATTATACCTAAGATTTAAGCCCGCTTAAGGAGATAAGCGGGCTTTTATTTTTTCATATCGGAGGAAAAACATATATGTCAAACGATTTTTTTGCTCTTGTGTCACGTATGAAATATATCGACCGATGGGCTCTTATGAGGAACACTGACAGCGAATCGCTCAGTCAGCATTCCTTTGAGGTTGCCGTTATAGCACATGCGCTTGCAGTTATAAGCAACGCAAGACTCGGTACCGATTATGACGCAGAGAAGGCCGCACTTATAGGACTTTACCATGATACGGCGGAAATTCTCACGGGGGATATGCCGACCCCGGTCAAATATTACAGCTCGGAAATCCTAGGTGCGTTTAAAAAAGTTGAAGAGGTTGCAACCGAAAAGATTTTTGATATGCTGCCCGAGGACCTTAAGCCGTCATATGAGGATCTTTTTTTTGCAAAAGAGGAGGATATTCCACTTTGGAGGCTGAATAAGGCCGCTGATAAAATAAGCGCTCTCATAAAGTGTATTGAAGAAGAAAAGGCCGGAAACAGAGAGTTTATTCAGGCAAAAGAGGCAACTGAAAGATCCATACACGCAATGAAGTGTGAGGCCGCCGAAATCTTCCTTACGGAGTGTATACCAAGCTTTGAGCTTACACTTGATGAATTAAAAAATAATCCGCTGTAAGGCGGATTATTTTTTATAGTCTGTTCTGTACCATTTGCGGTCAACCCAGTTCCAAAACTCCTGAATCTTACCGTTGTGCATGAACGGTTGTACTTTTTCGCTCAGAGTTCCGAGTCCGTGAGATACCTTTTTGAGAATAGTATTTAACATCTGTTGCCTCCCATAAACTGCTGCGAGTTTTTGCTGTTTTTCTTTTCAGTTTTGTTTACGTACTATTGAGTAATCATCTCCGAAGCGGAAATAAGGACAGTTGTCCATGCCGGTGCGAAGAATACGCTCATAGTCGTCCTCATCCATGTTTATACTGCATACGTACTCGTCGAACTCTTCATCGTATGCGTAGTTCATACAAAAATCACAATTGGCCTTCATATGATTGTTCTCCGAATTCAATCGGCGCCGTGCCGGAAATATTTCTGTAAAAAGCATAAGAAGACTGTTCTTTATACGGAGCCAGGAATAAAAAGCCTATGCCAAGTGAAAATGCTGCAAGAATATTCCATCCGATGAAGCTTAACTGCAGACAGAAAAGCTGCCATTTGTGACCGCGCATCATTTCTTTGGATAACTGAATCGCATCCATGACGTCCATCTCCGGATGGTCGGCAAGTATATAAAAGGTCATAGAATATGAGAACGAAGCTATTATTCCCGGAATGATAAAGAGCATGGTCCAAAGAGTTGTGAAGATTCCAACCAGAAGGTTTGCCAAAAAGGCTTTTCCGAAGATGCTGTAGTGTTTAAACAGGTCGTTAAAGTTTGGATTTCCGTCGTAAAGACCCTTGTTGAACTCACAGAGTCCGGCCTTTGTTGCTCCTCCCAGAATGAACGACGCAAGGGCACAGATAGCGGACACCGCAAACCATATGGTTATTATGGCTGCGAGGCTCGGATGACTTTGTAAAAATTCCGCCAGGTCTCTTAAAGAGAAGTCATTGTACGAGCCCGATATGTCAAAATCGGAGCTTTTGAGTCCGGAATCAAAGCCCAGATTGAAGTAAGAAGAATAGCCGTTTGTTGTTGCGGAGCCAAGAAGGCTTGCAACGAAGGAGGTAAGTACGGCAACGCCCCAGTTTCCCGAAAGTCTTTCCCTTGCAACCTGACGATAATCACAGGCTCTCATTTGAATTATAGGCATGTTATCACTCCTGAGTGTTTAATAATTATATAATCTCATTCAAAAATTCACCTATCAAGTGTAATTTTAACGCTTATATATTGCCCCGTCAATCAAAATATGGTATTATATCCTCATTCTTTTTGCATATAAGGAGGTTTTTTTATGTGCGGTATCATAGGTTTTACCGGTGTGTCGGACGCAACCCCGCTCCTTCTTGACGGTCTTGAAAAGCTTGAGTACAGAGGATACGATTCTGCGGGAATAGCTATTCTCGAAGACGGAGACATAGATATTGTTAAGTCAAAGGGAAAGATAAAGGATCTCGAAATGAAGATTTCCAAGGGGCACGTTCCAAAAGGAACTATCGGAATCGGACATACACGTTGGGCAACACACGGTGAGCCGAGTGACGAAAACGCTCATCCGCATTTCAGCAAGTCCAGAAGATTTGCAGTTGTCCACAACGGAATAATTGAAAATTTTGCCGTTCTTAAAAAGGATTTGCTTGAAAAAGGGTATGTTTTCCACAGCGAAACAGATACAGAGGTGGTAGCTCACCTTCTTGACGAATGCTATACGGGAGAATTCCTCTCAACAGTGGAAAAAACAATTGAAAAGCTCAGAGGCTCTTATGCACTCGGAATTCTCTGCAAGGACGTTCCGGATAAGCTTATCTGTGTAAAAAAGG
This sequence comes from uncultured Oscillospiraceae bacterium, assembly GCA_900545655.1. Taxonomy (GTDB): domain Bacteria; phylum Bacillota; class Clostridia; order Oscillospirales; family Acutalibacteraceae; genus UBA1227. Next base: position 24,706 of record UQZY01000018.1, on the reverse strand, counting down.
GAGCGCCGCTCAAGGTTGCGGTGAGTGACAAGGGAAACTTTATCACTTCAGACGTAACTGCTTTTGTTGCGTATACCCGTGATTATTACGACATGAATGACAACGAAATTGCGGTTGTCGGAAAAGACAAGGTTGAGTTTTACGATAATCAGGGAAATCCCATAAAAAAAGAAATTGTGCAGGTAACGTGGGACATTAGTGCCGCACAGAAGGGCGGCTATGAGACCTTCATGATGAAGGAGATAAAGGAGCAGCCGGACGCTATAAGAAAAACGCTCTCTCCGAGAATCAATGATGACAATACCATTACACTTGACGGTATTTCTCTCACAGATGAGGATATCCGCGGCTTTAACCGTATCTTTATCACTGCGTGCGGCTCCGCTTACCATGTCGGTGTTGTAGGCAAGTATGTTATAGAGGAGCTTGCGAGAATCCCGGTTGAAGTGGATGTTGCGTCTGAGTTCCGTTACCGTTATCCTATCGTTGATGATAAAACACTCGTTATTCTTATAAGTCAGAGCGGTGAAACAGCGGACACTCTTGAAGCTCTTCGCGAATCAAAGAAAAAGGGTGCGCGTACATTGTCTGTTGTAAATGTTGTGGGATCGTCAATTGCGTCCGAAAGTGATGACGTTCTTTACACGTGGGCAGGTCCCGAAATTGCGGTTGCAACAACAAAGGCATACAGCACACAGCTTACACTTATTTATCTTCTTGCCATAAGATTTGCTCTTGCTCATAAGACCATAACGGATACGATCGCGTATGATCTTGTTGACGAAATAAAGCGTATTCCTGAAAAGATTGAGAAGGTTTTTGAGTCCGAGGAGTATATCGAGCGTCTTGCCGAGCGTTATACATACTTAAGCGATGCATATTTCATAGGCAGAAACACAGACTATGCATTGGCTCTTGAGGCATCGCTCAAGCTTAAGGAGATAAGCTATATACACTCGGAGGCATATGCTGCGGGAGAACTTAAGCACGGTACCATTTCACTTATTGAACAGAATACCATGGTGGCTGCTCTCTGCTGCTGTGAACGTCTTGTGGAAAAAACAATCAGCAACGCGAAAGAGGTAATGGCACGAGGTGCACAGGTGCTCTGTGTGACAACCGAGGATAATAAGCAGTGTGAGGAAGTATGTGACTACATGATTTACGTTCCGAAGACGCATCCTCTTTTCACTCCTTCCCTTGAGGTTATTCCTCTTCAGCTTCTTGCTTATCATACGGCAAAATCAAAGGACTGCAATATCGACCAGCCAAGACATCTTGCAAAATCGGTTACGGTTGAATAACTTAATAACAGTTTATAAGAGAAAGCTCCACTGCCGAAGGCTGAGTGTTCATAAGGCGGTTTTGCTTCAAAACAACATTTTTTTGCACAATAATTCGTTAAACCCCGCAGATATGCGTCAGCATTATCTGTGGGGTTTGCCTTTGAGTTTTTGTAACAGTACGTCTATACATTTTTTCAAAAATGTTATAATATGTAATTGGCTTTTGAAATAAGCTTCGTTGAAGTGAGGGGGAAGTGAAAGAATGGATACACCGTACAGCGAAATAATGAACTCTATCATAAGAAAAGGAAGCGTCACCATTTATTCGGATACCGACGGTGAAATTCAACGTCGTGTTATGGCTCACAATGAGCAGATGAAGAAAAACCGCGAGGACAGAAAAGAAATGCAGAAGCTTGAATACCTTTATCCGACAGTAAACATTCTTTTTTCACTCGCAGTTTTGATAATTACATTCAGGTATGCTGTTGATAACTGGGAAAAGACCTTTATTTTTATGTCGCTGCAGGTCTTCTCTCTTATTATGTTCGCGGGCGCAAAGAAAAACTTCTGGGCTGCAACGGGACTGGAGGCATTGCTTGTCGGTTACAATTTACTTTATTTTCTTCTCCTTACATTCAATATATTTTTGAGCAATACCATCGAAAACCGCAAAAAAGAGTTATCGTCACGGCAGTGTTATCCGGATTTTTATGATATACAGGTAAGCTACAGTAACGGTGAAACTCCGCAGGGGTACGAAATAGTGCCGCAGGGGGAGCTCTCTATGGGAAGCTTGCTGTAAGTTTTTGATACAAGATGCGAAAAACCGATGAAAATCAGTTTGTCTGAATTTCATCGGTTTTTGTATACCCTTTTGGTGTACTTTATTTGTTTTAGCAAGAAAAACGCGAGGTCAGTCGGCAAAAAGAGGAGTTGAGAGATAACGGTCGCCTGTGTCGGGAAGAAGCACAACGATTGTCTTTCCCGTGTTCTCGGGGCGCTTTGCAAGCTCAATTCCCGCCCATACCGCAGCACCTGACGAGATGCCGACGAGAATGCCTTCGTTTTTGCCTATTTCTTTACCTGTTGCAAATGCATCTTCATTTTCGACAGGGATTATTTCATCGTAAACCTTGGTGTCGAGTACGTCGGGAACAAAGCCTGCGCCGATACCCTGAATCTTGTGCGGTCCTGCAACTCCGGTTGAAAGAACAGCCGATGTCTTTGGTTCAACAGCGACAATCTTTACCTCAGGCTTTTTCTCCTTGAGGTATTTACCTACGCCTGTTATCGTGCCGCCTGTGCCGACACCTGCAACGAAGATATCTACTTCGCCGTCACTGTCTTCAAAAATTTCCGGTCCGGTCGTCTCATAGTGTGCCTGAGGGTTTGCACTGTTTACGAACTGACCCGGAACGAAGCTGTTCGGAATTTCTTTTGCAAGTTCGTTTGCCTTCTCAATTGCGCCTTTCATACCCTTTGCACCGTCTGTAAGTACAAGTTCAGCACCGTATGCCTTCATTATCTGACGGCGTTCAACGCTCATGGTTTCAGGCATAACGATTATGATTCTATAGCCGCGTGCCGCAGCAACAGACGCAAGACCTATTCCGGTATTTCCTGACGTCGGTTCAATGATAACGGAGCCTTCTTTGAGGATTCCTTTTGCTTCCGCATCTTCAATCATTTTTTTTGCAATTCTGTCTTTTACTGAACCTGCAGGATTGAAATACTCAACTTTTGCTACAAGTTTTGCCTTAAGATCATATTTTTTCTCAAGATGTGTGAGTTCAAGCAATGGGGTTTTTCCTACGAGCTGATCAGCGGATGTATATATTTTTGACATGATAAATGACTCCTTTTTATTTTATTATTTATTGATTAAAGTTGTTTTGAGGGTTTGATGATTAACGCTAACTGGTTTAAGTTTAAATAAAAAATCAAATTCAACATCGAAAACCGGAAGTCCATTTCATATCTTGTTTCCTCGTTTCTTGCTTTTAAATACTACCAACTTGGTAGGTTGGTAGTATTATATGTCCGTTTTACAAATTTGTCAACATTGTTTTTGAAAAAATTATAAAAAAACAGGTAAATCGAAATTACAGACGATTTACCCGTTAAAGCTTTAAATGACGTAATTATTTATCTCAGGATTTCCCATAAGGTCTGAAAGCGTGATGCCTTCAAAGTATTCTTTGGTCATTTTATAGTAGTTCTTCCATACCGGAAGAGTTTTGCACTCTGCCGCACGCTCGCACGGGGACGCGTTGTCGAGCAGACATGAAACCGGAGCAAGATCGCCTTCTGAGACTTTGAGAATTTCCCATATTGTGTACTGATCCGGTTCTCTTCTGAGTTTATATCCGCCGCCTATTCCATGTGTGCTGTCAATAAACCCGGCGGTTTTCAGGGACGGCATTAGTTTTTCAATATACTTGAGAGATATATCCTGTCTTGCCGCAACTTCTTTCATAGGGATGTATTCGCCGTTGTTGTGCTCGGCGAGGTCAAGAAGAATGCGCACGGAATATCTGCCCTTTGTTGAAATCATTTTGTATGCCTCCCATCAGTTATCGGGTATAGTATACTACCAATCCGGTAGGTAAATCAATTGCTTTCTTCTTTTAGTGCCTCAGACAGAGTTCTCCAGCCGAGCATGGCACATTTTACACGTGCGGGCATATGTGAAATCTCTCTGAGAGCGGATGCCTCTTCAAGACTTTCAATTTCTTCTTCACTTGCGTCTCCGTGAATCATTTTCATAAATGTTTCAGAGAGCTTCAGTGCATCTTCTTTTTTCTGCCTATAATCATGCCGAGCATGATATCTGTGGATGCTTGTGATATGGCGCATCCGTCACCTATAAAGGCACCGTCGGTGATTATGTCACCGTCAGTTTTAAGCTCAAGCTTTATATTGTCACCGCAACTCGGATTTACACCTTCAAGTGTGATTGTTGCGCCCGGGAGATCATATTTGAACTCCGGATGCATATTGTGCTCTGTCAGAACCTCATTGTAGAAACTCCTATTTTCCATATCCCATGCGCTCCCTTACAGTTGAAAGACTGTTTATAAAGTTGTCCACATCTGACTGTGTGTTATAGAAAGCAAAGCTTGCGCGGACCGTGGCACGAAGTCCGAGGTGGTGCAGGAGCGGCTCCGCGCAAGGATGTCCGGCACGGACCGCAACGCCGTCGGCAGCAAGTATTTCGCTTACGTCGTGAGGGTGTACGTCGGCTATTGTGAATGTTATGATTCCGTTATGCTCAGCGGGGTCGTCAGAGCCGACTATACGTACACCCGGTATGGTTTTCATACGCATGAGCGCGTCTGCCGTAAGAGCGAGTTCGCGCTCATGGATGGTATCAAAACCAACCCGGTTTACATAGTCTATTGCGGCATGAAGACCTGCTGCCTCGGCGGCATTTACCGTGCCGGCTTCAAATTTGTGAGGAAGCTCGGCAAATACAGCAGAGTCTCTTGTGACGGATTCTATCATTTCACCGCCGCGAAGAAACGGAGGCATACTGTCAAGTAATTCTTTCTTTCCGTAGAGCACTCCTATACCCATAGGCCCGTAGAGTTTATGCCCGGAAAAGGCAAAGAAATCTGCGTCAATTTCAGTTACATTGACAGGTATATGAGGTGTACTCTGTGCTCCGTCAACAACTATTACAGCGCCTTTTTCGTGTGCCATTTTTGCAATTTCCGCAACCGGATAAACTCGTCCGAGAACATTGGACAGTTGTGTTATGGCTACGATCTTTGTGTGATTTGTTATTTGATTTCTTACTTTTTCAAGATCAAGGCTTCCGTCCTGCTCGCACTCAATGAATTTGAGTGTTGCTCCGGTTTGGCGGCACACCATCTGCCACGGAAGTAAATCGCTGTGGTGTTCCATTATCGAAACAAGGATCTCGTCTCTTGCGGTAACATTTGAGAGTCCGTAGCGGTATGCTACAAGGTTAAGACCTTCGGTGGTGTTTCTTGTGAAGATTATTTCCTCCGGACGGGATGCACTTATGAATTTTTGCACAGCGACGCGCGCCTTTTCAAGTGCTTCCGTTGCTTCGACACTCAGGGCGTATATACCGCGAAGAGGATTTGCATTGTGATTTAAATAAAAATCACGTTCGGCATACAACGCCCTGTGCCGCAACTTCATCTCTTACATTGTGATAAACAAGCTCAGAGTCGTATTGCGCACCGACACCGGCAAGTGATTTGCGTTCGGCCTCCGGAATTCCAAGTCTCTCAAAGGTATCCTTTATGTCCTGTGGGACGTTTTTCCAGTTGTTCTGCATCTTCGTGTTCGGCCTTACATACGTTGCAATATGGTCGATATCAAGTCCATCGAGTGACGGGCCCCAGTTCGGGAGAGGGGTTTCATTGTAAATTTGAAGAGATTCAAGTCTGAACTGCTGCATCCAGACAGGATCATTTTTTTCTTTTGACAATTTATCGATTATCTCAGGTGTAAGACCTTCTTCCATACGGTAGGCGTCATGTTCTTCATCTTTTATGTCATAGACGCTGCGGTCAATATCCGCAACTTGTGTCTTCTCTTTCATTTTGTCCACCTGCCTTATGTACGGTTATCGGTTTTTATTGCGCCGAATCCGTTTTCATTTATCTCTTTGATAAGTTCTGCTCCACCGTTCTTTACAATAACTCCGTTTTCCATAACGTGCGTTTCATCAACATGGAGCGCTTCACGTGTACTGTGTGTGATTATAAGAAGAGAACCGTGTACCTTTTCACGGTAGAGATGCACGCCCTCTGAAACGGTACGCACGGCGTCGACATCAAGACCGGAATCTGTCTCATCGAGTATTGCAAGCTTCGGTTCAAGCATGAGCATCTGAAGTATTTCGGCTTTCTTTTTCTCGCCGCCGGAAAAGCCTACATTGGGATCTCTTTCCGCGTATGATTCATCCATGTTGAGAAGCTTCATTGTTTCACTGAGCTTCTTTTTAAACTCCCAAAGACGTACACGTTTGCCTGTTTTTTGTTCAAGTGCGCTGCGTATAAACGCACTTAAGGTCACTCCGGGAACCTCAAGCGGATTTTGGAAGGAGAGGAAAAATCCTTTCTTTGCGCGTTCATCTACGGTGAGAACAAGAATGCTTTCGCTGTCAAGGAGTATATCTCCGTCCGTTACCGTATAAACGGGATTTCCTGTGATTGCGTAACCGAGAGTTGATTTTCCGGTTCCGTTTGGTCCCATGAGTACGTGAGTCTCATCTTTTCCTACCGTGTCAATAGGAATTATACTTTTTATTTTAATAATAAAAGATATACTGCATAAAATTAAACTGAGGAAGGAGTTTGCTATGAATATCAGAACAAAAAATCTTATAAAAAATATTACATTGCCGCTTATAGTGGGAGGGGTATCATCTCTTCTTACGAAAAACAGTATGGAAAGTTTTCAAAGTCTGAATCAGCCGCCGCTTTCACCGCCGAAGTGGCTTTTCCCGGTTGTGTGGACAGCGCTTTACATTGCCATGGGGGTAGCTGCTCATCTGGTTGATATGTACGGAGGGAAATATGAAGAAACCAAACGCGCAAAGCTGTTTTATTATCTGCAGCTCGGATTCAATTTTTTCTGGACACTGATTTTCTTTAATCTCGGAGCTTATGTATTTGCTCTCATATGGATAATTTCCATGTGGATCCTTATTCTCACCACAGCCATAAAATTCAGATCCATAAAACCGCTTGCGGGATATCTGTTTATCCCGTATCTTTTGTGGGTCGCATTTGCAACATATCTGAATGCCGGAATCGCCGTGCTTAACCGATGATTGACAAAAGGAATATTTAATGCTAAATTGTAGGTGTACTAGCAAGAGTAGTACACCTACAATTTTTTACGGAGGTGAGTATGTGTTTGTCATAGACAGTCAGTCAAAAGTACCGGTGTTTGAACAGATAATCAATCAAACGGAGGAATTTATTCTGAAAGGAATACTTCTGCCGGGAGATCCGATGCCATCTGTGAGAAAGCTTTCTCTGACATTGTCAATAAACCCAAACACAGTACAAAAATCTTTCAATGAACTTGATAACCGCGGACTTATATACTCTTTACCGGGTCGAGGCTGCTTTATTTCCGAAAATGCAAAAGAAATTGTTTCTGAGAAAAAGAAAGATACGCTTTCGGATCTCAGAAACCTTATGAGCGAATATAAATTGGCGGGAGTACCGGTTGAGAAGATACAAAAAATTGTTGATGAAGTTTACGGGGAGGGAAAATGAAATGATAAAAACAGAGGGTATAACCAAAAAATTCGGTGACCTTGTCGCTCTTGATAACATAAACTGCACGATCCCAAGCGGTTGTGTTTACGGCCTTGTAGGTTCAAACGGAGCAGGAAAATCAACATTTTTGCGTGTACTTTCGGGTGTGTACAAGGCTGACTCCGGAACACTGTTGCTTGATGACGAGCCGATTTACGACAACCCTATTGCAAAAGAAAATATTGTTTTTGTTTCTGACGACATGTATTTCCTAAGCGGAGCAAATCTTAAAAGAATGGCATCTCTCTACTCGGCAATGTATAAAGACTTTGACAAGGAAAAGTTTTTCAGATTTACGGGTGAACTCGGCCTTGATTCGCGAAAAAATCTGAATTCATTTTCAAAAGGCATGAAAAGACAAGTCGCGGTTTTGTTGGCGATTTGTTCAAATACCGAGTATATGTTTTTTGATGAGACCTTTGACGGCCTTGATCCAATAATGAGAAACTTTGTCAGAAAGATTATTTCATCCGAAATTCTTGACAGGGGCACAACCGCAATAATAACGTCTCATTCCCTTCGTGAGCTTGAAAATGTCTGTGATAAATTGGCGGTACTTCACAGAGGCGGCCTCCTTTTTGAGGACGATGTAGACAACCTTAAAACAAAGCTTTTCAAGGTTCAGATAGCGTTCGATAAGGCGTATGATGAGTCCATGTTCAACGGCCTTGAGATACTCAGTTTTCGAAAAAAAGGTTCTGTTTCAGAGATGATAGTAAAAGGTGATAAGGCTGAGACGGAGACCTTCTTAAAGGAGAAGACACCGATTCTTTTTGATATTCTTCATCTTTCCCTGGAAGAAGTTTTTACGTATGAAATGAGCGCACTGGGATACGAGTTTGATGATGTTCTGGAGGTGTATGACGATGAAGAAAACTAAATTGTTCAATGTAAACCTTTTCAGGGACACGATTCGTGAACTATTGCCTTTGGCGCTGCTATTTCTTGGAATAATGATAATTTTTACCTGTTTCAATATTTCGGAATCCGCGATTGGGATATCCGGAATTTCAAATACGGAAGGACATATTTTTATTCCGCTTCCGTTTGTAAACTATGCATCGATGCTTTTTTCGATACTCGGAACGGCCGTGATGACTGTTTATGTCTTTAGGTTTGCGGATCGCAGAAATTCAAGTGACCTGTATTTTTCATTCCCGGAAAGCAGGCTGTCGCTTTTTAATTCACGACTGGCTTCTGTTATGATCTGTTCCCTTGTAATTATTGTTATAAACGGAATAGCGGCAGCTTTATTGTATCGAATATTTTCAGAGTATTATGTGATAAAAGCTATGGGAATATTGGTGGGTACGTTGTCGCTGATGCTTGTATGTACGGTTACTGCGTGTGCCTTTGCATTGGCAATGTCTCTTACGGGTAAAGTTTTCGGTGGTGTAATTCTCGGAGTTATGATTCTCTTAACACCCGGTTACATCATTACGGAGCTCAACGGTTATTTGAAGCATTCACTGTTTTTTGCGGATGCGGATATTTCATCTGCGTGGGGCGGAATGAATGGTCTTGTTTTTGAGACGCTGAAATCGCTTGTAAGCGGGGAAACATCATATCTCTATCTTTCAAACCGCAGTGCCTTGGATTTTCTGGCGGCTCCGAAAAATATTCTTTTTGAGCTTGCGGTGGGAATAATTATGTACTTTGTTGCCGCGTACGCTTTTGGAAAGAGAGCTACGGAGATAGCGGACAATGTAAAATACAGTAAGGGGAAGCAGGCGGTATTCGGTATATGGATTGCTTTTCTTATTTCTTTCGCGGTTTGTCCGAAGCTCCTTGCTCAGATTACAGGTGTTTCGGAGGCAAACGAAGCAGGCGTATTTTATTTGCTTGGGGCAGTTCTTGCGGCGGTTGCTTATTTCCTGTACCTGTTTGTTACGCAAAAGGATGTTAAAACGGCCGCCAGGCTTATTTACGGAGTTTTGATTGCTTTTGTTTTCGACGCATTGCTGATGGGCTCGGCATACGCTTTTGTTCAGAAGGAGAACAGCTTTTTGCCCGAGGCCGAAGAAATAAAAGGTGTACATCTTGTCTCTTTTGATTCCTCGTATGCAGGGGAAAAGCTTAAAGATTATTTTGTTGCGGATAAAGAGGCAATCGGAGTTGTTCAGAAATCGTATAAGGCGGCTTATAAAGCAAAGGAAAAAGGGCTTAAACACGAGGGAGAGGAATACTGCGAGTTCGATATCATTTTTGATACGCGTAGCGGAAAGAAAAAACGATATGTGTATATGACCAAAGAGGATGCAAAGCTCCTTTGTGACAGACTGTGCAGCGACAAAAAAATATCTGAGTCCTTTGATGATATACCGCCAATCAATGAACTTGAAAAAAACGGGATGGACAAGATAACAGCAGGGGCGATTTCAAAAGCCTTGACGGAAAGCGTTAATTCTTCAAACGGGGAAATTGACTCAAAGAAGCTTTATGAGCTTTTTTATGAAGATGTCAAGGAACACGGAATGGGAGAAAGCGAGATAAGAAGTGCTTTGGGCTTTCCTTCAGAGGAAGAGAGGATAGCTTTTTTGTGTATTTCCTCATACAAAGAAGAGGACACGTTTGAGCTGCATATTTCCGAAAAAGATAAAAGGTCGATTGCGTATATCAACGAGTGCTTTGAAAAAAAGAGACGCAATGAGGTTGACAAAATAATAAATATAATCAGAAATCCTGATTCTTATAAAGATTACAAAATCCTTGTGAATATATCTCTTGACGGTGAAGAAGCCGGCGCAGTGACTCAGGAATTGGAAAAAACTCAAATCAAACAAATCAATCCTGAAAAACTTAAAGACCAACTTTATGAAATGGTGCCGTCAGTTCCCGATTCACGTGAGAATAATTGCTTCAGCATCTCGGTGAATAACGGGAAAGAATGGATTTACAGATACAGCTTTGGTATTTCCGGGGAGTCGGATATTCCTGCGGAAATAAAAGAAGCACTTGAAAAAAACTGAAAAAATAAAAATGCAGTTGGCAGGCTTCTGCCAACTGCATAAATTTTGTTATTCCACAACAGGCGGAATGAAATTTTCGATTGCATTGCGGAGCTTCGGGTGATGAATAACGAAGTGTATGGCGGGGGAATTACCCTTTGAAATCATTGCCCATTGTCCCTCGTGCATGATTATCTGCAGATTGCGAAATGTATTTGATCTCGCCGTTTCAAGCTTGTAATTTTTGTGTGTCTTTGCAAATGCTTCTGTTTGTTTTAAGTGCTCCCTGTATTCGTCATACGTATACGTTATGTCGGAATCGTAAAACATACCCGACAGCGGCAATACAACCGGATGAAGATTAAACTCCTCCTTGGACAGTATACCGAGCTCATCAATTACCGGGTTTTCTTTTAATATCTGCTCGCACATCTCTTTTTGTGCGGAGGAAAACTCAAGAATTTTTTCTCGGTCCTTCGTGCTTACGGAATGCTTTTTCAAAAACTCCTTCAAATACTCCGCGTCCATGGTATAGAGAGGCGGAGAGGATAAAATGCTTCTGCGCACACCGGGTTGCTTTGTATCTGACATGAGAAAGGCATTAAAAGCCGATTGCTTCTCAGAACGATATATGTCCATGAGAGGAGAGGCATTTTCAATAAGGTCATCCGCACGCTTTTGATAATATGCAATATCTTCTTTGGTTTTTGACAGGTAGTATCTTCCGTCCGAGTGATGGCCGAAAACAGCCTCGCCGGAGAGGGCTGCAGCTCCCGAAACTCTCAGAAAATGATGAAAAACTCCGTTTTGCGAGCCCTTTAAATAATACGGTGAAATCTGTCCCGTCATGTACATGGGAATCCAGCTTTCAAGACCCAGCATCATTTCGTCAAAAGAACGGTCTATGTTGTGTATGTTGTTGAGGTGAAGGCCTTTTTTGAGCATGAGAGCCATACCGTACATCCATTTTTTCGGAAAGTCCGGGTCCTTAGCCATTTCGGACATCGGCATATCGCTGTAGAGAGTTACCGGCTTCATGGACTTTGACAGGACGGTTGCTTTTAAGAAGTCAAGCTCGCTCTCCATCATCTCGTCAAGACCGTAGTACATCCTTGAGGTGTGGAGAAGGAAGGGAAAGCTGGGAACCTTCATCTCGTCAAAATGTATCGCTTTTATATACTTGTTAAGATCAAAATCATCAAGCTTCGAAAGGAAGTCCGCAATGCTGCTTTTTCCGTAATCGGGGGTCTTTCCGTAAAGAAGCCAGTCTCTGACGGCTTCAAAGCGAGACGCCTCACTCTCTATCTCGGAAATATTTTTTCCTATCAGCTCCGAAAGGGATGCGCGTTCAATTTCCGAATCAATCTCGTGAGAGATATACAATGCAACGTCTGATGCGAACTGCTCGGGGTTTGACGGCTGTCTGGTGCCGTTTCTGAACCTGAAGATGGTCGAGGTATCATAGTTCATATAGCGGCAAAGCTTTGAAAGATTGAGATTCAAAACGGAAATCATTGCATTGAAATTCCCAATTAAAAGCTCCTTGTTTGCGGAAACGACGTTCTCGCAGGATAAGAAGTTTTTCTTTATCTCGTCAGCGCCGAGCTTTGAGATTCCTTTTTCAGAGGCAATTGACGCTATGGCATTACAGATACTTGTAAATGTGTTCGAGTCGACGTCGGGAATACGATCCCCGGAACGATAACGGCTGAGAGACGCGGTTGAAATACCCGAGCGGGTGCTGATTTCTTTTCCGGTACAGCCGAGTATGGAGATGTACTCGTTGAGTTTTTCGTGAAATTTCATTTGAATGAACACCTCGAATTTTTGACGAAATGATTATGCAGTCTATTATATATCATATATCATAATAAAGGCAAATGCACTAAGCATGACAAAAGTTATTATTTTCATGATTTCCGAATTGGCAATTGCCAATTCGGAAATTTTCATGTTTGAAAAAGTACATATGCTAAAATATCCTTGAGTAATTATAGCTTTCAGTAGGGGGAGGAATATCCAATGAAACTTATACGGAGGGCTGTTGCGGGACTGCTGGTTCTCGCCTTTGTTCTGACAGCGGCCGGCTGCGGGAAAAAAGGGGACGGCAAATCGGATAAAGGTAACACGCCGCAGAATCAGACCGACCACACGCAGGCGGATCCCGTGACCCTTGAGCAGGTGCTTCTTAAGGAGAGGGGAAAGGAGTATGACCAATCCGACTATAAAAAATTCATAGGCGGAGAGGGAATCATAACTCCGTATGCCGAGTTTGACTGCAGTCTTGACCACGCGTACAGTAAGACGGTCGATGACATTGTTATTTCCGGCGGAAAGATATATAAGGCAAATTTCAACAATACATTGTCAAACGGAAAAAACATACAGGAGATAGGGACTCTTCCCGAATCAGGACCGGTTTCAAAGTGGTACCTTACATATGACGGCGAGATGGGACTTGTGTATTTTAAGAGCGGGAGCTGCTACGAGCTTCTTTCCTCATCCGCAAACGGACCGTATACGTCACGTAAACGCGGTGCAGAGGACAGTTCCATGTTTAACAAGGTTTATTGCTATGCGTCTGACGGGAAAACACTTGAGGACAAAACGCAAAGCTTCCTTAAAGCAGATCATGTCTATGACTACGGAACAGCCATAATAGTCTTTTTGAATGAAAAGGTTTATCTCCTGTTTCCGGGAAAGTATCTCGATACGGGAAGCGGCTTTAACTTTAATATGTACAGAGATATGGGGCTTCGGCAATATATCGCCTTTTTGCTTGATACATCGGAAATAGGAAAAGAAACCCCGATTCGTCTTTTCAATAATAATATTATAATGACGAACAGCGCCTTTTACGAGATTGTTTATGCGTCAAAGCCGCTTGATGAAAATGATGAAAAAACGCAACTCGCACCGGACGGCAGCGCATCACCGTACTACCCGGCATATGAACATCTCAACTGCAACGCAAGGGTCAGAAAAATAGAATTGCTGTCCGCGTTTTACGGCGATGTAAGAAATATCTCAACAAGCCACGTGATAACCGACGACTATACTCTTATACCCATAAACGAGGCAATGAAAGAGGGATATTCGGAGTATATGAAGTATGATTGCAGGACTTTTTATTGGGATTACAGCAAGGAAAATTAACCGAGATACAGAAAACGGAGGAAGAAACAAATGAAAAAGAAAACATTAAAAATCATATCTTTTGTGCTTGCACTTATAATGGTGCTCTCATTGTCCGCCTGCGGAAAAAAGACCTCAACGGATGACGCCGTAAAGAAAACCGAAAAAGCGGGAAAGGTGGAAAAGGGCATTAAAATAACGAAAACCGAGGCAAACTCGATTGAAACAGAAAAATACGAGACCGCTGATTTCAGCATCACCATTCCCAAGGGCTGGAAGGTGACTACAGGCGGACGCAATATTGATCACAGTATTCGTGTATATGATCCGAATGAGCCGCTTAACCAGATGTTTATTCTTCTTAAGGCAGAGATACTTCTTCACTCTCAGGCAGGAAAAAACGCATGGCAGAGCCTGTACAATGCAGGAAATACTCAGGCCGCAATATTTGCAAATGCTCCGGTTCTGGAAAATCCGTCAACAGAGAACTTTTATAAAATTCTTTCTCAGTATACAGATTTTGCATCTCAGGCAGACTCAAGTTATTCGGGATATACATTTCCCCGCTTTGATAACTTTACCGTAACGGAAAGGTTTGCTTCTACAAGCAATCTTAAGTCGGCAGCTATCGGCGATGAGCTTCTCCGCGCAACCTTTACCGACGGAGGAAAAGAAGGGGAGGGCATGTTCGGAGCTTCGGTTGTTGATTTCGGAAGTTACGCAATCTCAAACGGACAGGTTGTCGGATATCAGCTACAGCAGGTTGACGGCGGATATTATATGGCGTATAACATCGTTGCCGTAACCGCAGTAAAAGATTCCTTTATAGAGTGGGAAAGTGTGTTGACAAGCTGCATGAAAACGCTTGAGTACTCCGACAGCTTTGTCAATGCAACAAATCAGGCAAGTAACGAAAAAGTCGCTCTTGCAAGGCAAATAAGTCAGAATTTCAATCAAACGATGGACGGAATCATGTCCTCATGGGAAAACCGCAGCAGAAGTCAGGATATAATGAGTCAGAAGCAGAGCGATGCAACCCTCGGCTATGAACGCGTATACGACACCGAAACAAATGAGATTTATAAAGCAACAAACGGATTTACGGACGTATATGACGGAAAACGCTTTGAGCCTGTAACTGATGACAATATGTATGCTGAGCCTATCAGCGGATATATCGAAAAGCAATAATTTTACACCGGAAAAAGAAAAAACACACAATTCCTTTGACATGATAAAGCCACCGAATTCTGGGAACAGAATTCGGTGGCTTGCCTTAGGCTTTACCAGTCTCTGTCGGGAAGGAGCTTTGACAGCATTTCCCGTGCTTTTTCCTGGCCGTCAACGGCAGCCTGAAGACTTTTTTTGTACATGAAATCTCCATGGTTTACCATGTCATACAAGTATAATTCGGCATTTTGAAAAAACAGAAGAGCTTTTTTAAAATCGGGTTCTGTCCCTTTTCCGTAAAGGAATGCATTGCCCAGTCTTAAAAATACCGGACCTGCGACAGTCGGCGCCGCTTCATCGGTCATAGTTTCTATACATCTGTTGTATATGAAAAATGCTTCTTTTTCATTTTTCTTTACATAATATCCGTTTTGGTACATGTCGCCGATTTTATAAAGGGAAGCCAGGTGTCCGTCAAATGCGCCCAGGGCAAAGTAGTTAAATGCTTTTTCGTAATCAACCGGCATATTCCGCCCGTAATAATAGCAGTAACCAAGGTTTTCCTGTGCCTGTCTGCTTCCGTTCTCTGCGGCTTTTTCGTAATAATGCACGGCTTTTGTAAAATCCCGGTTGCAGCCTCTGCCGTCATAATAAAGAGCGCCGAGATCATTCATTGCATCTTCGTTGCCGCATTCTATTTCATCCTCATAAAGGGCAACGGCAAAGTCAAAAACAAGCTTATGCATGGGAACATGTATGTCACAGCTTACAAGGTCAGTTGCTATTTCGTAAAGATCTGAAAAGTCCTCGTTTTCTCCGTTGACAATAAAAGATAAGAACTGATAGGTTTCGGGATAATCCTCCACATTCAAAATTGCGAGAATATCCTTTATCTCTTTTTGTATTTTTTCAACTGTCATAACAACTGCGCCTCCTTTGTCGCAATGTAAATGTATTTAAATGCTCATGATAATTATAGCATTTCAAATACTATAAGGCAATTAAGGGTATCAGTTGTAGAGGGCTTAGGGAAAAGTCAGCACCTTCGCATTAAAAGGTACGAAGGTGCTTTGTTTACTCAGTTTCTATGAATTAAATGATGCCGAGCGGAATAAGAACTACGAGAAGAACCGCAACAAGACTCCAAAGTGTTATAAGGAATATCTTGCGCTTTTTCGGCTCCATGTCCGGAACGTAGTTTGCCGCAAGGAAGAACGGGATGTAAGTAGTAATGAATACCGGAAGAACACCCCACCACTTGTAAACCCAGATGAACGAGTTGTTGCTTGTTCCCGCAAGGAATGACTCAACCAATGCAAAAAGCAAAGCTACTTCGAGAGCACTTAAAAGCTTACAGCTTATGCCGCCTTTTCCGTCCTTAGAGAAGTACCTTTTGCTTCTGTCTTCGGGCAGCATCTTGAAAGAAATCATACCTGCGATAGAGAACATCATCGATAATTCCCAACAAACGCCGATAAGAAGGATAAAGGTTGTGGACTGGTTTGAAACAGACCATAACGGATATCCGGAAAAATGACCTATGACAGCGTTGCATATTTCGTAGAGCCAATGTACTCCGTAGAGTGCAAGTCCTGCGTATACTACTTCCCAGTTTTTCTTGCGGATCTCATTCCAGTAGATGTAGAATACGACTGCGAGAATAAAGATGAATGTCCAGTTGAAGTTTTCCGTACTTCGTACGACGATACTGTCGACGAGAGCCCTTGCCTCGTCAGTGCCGGTTCCCCAAAATCTTAACATGTTTTTTCTCCTCCTTTTTTATTTCACCCGCATCCGTATGATGTCGGGTTATTTCCACAAAAAAGACCGAAGTCTGAACAGTTAATATTGATTTGTTACTGTCATTCTACTAAAGATATGTGACAAATGTCAACAATAGAGCGAAAACGTACCTGCTTATAGTAGATTATTCGGAGATAATCCGGATAATTCTTGAAATTGTTTTATCACTCTTTTGTTGCTTTGTGACATTGCGGTCAGAAAGGGCAAAAGGCGGGACACTTTATTGTTCAACACCGCGATATCCGTGCTTTTCTGCATTTCCAAGCAAATACAGAAAAGCAAATGCAGGAATTCGCAGCAAATCCTTGCCACATTTCGTATTGTGAACGCCAAAATCATCTGGATTCTTGGTAATAACAATTGCTGCAGATGATTCCTCACACAGTTCTACAATCGCATCATCATCCGCAATTGGCGCACCTTCTCTGTATTTGACCTCTATAAGAATCTTTTTCGTGTTGGGGTAGTCCACTACAATATCAATTTCTTTCCCTTTTTTCCCTCCTCTAAAATAACCGACAGAGGTGGCATATTGATAATAAAATGCTGCAACGTGCTTATAAACGGCAGTTTCAACGATCTTTCCCATCTCGACAGGGTCTGCTAAAATAGAATCATCCATTAAGACAGCGTTCCGGATTGCTGCATCTGCAATATAAATTTTAGGCCGCGCCTTCAATATCTTTTTTCCCGCCATATCAACCGGCCAGCTTTGGTAAATCAGATTTGCACTTTCCAGATATTGAATATAGTTTTCAACGGTTATGCGAGATACTCCGTTTAGTTCTTTTGTGATTCCCTCAATCGATATGATTTCCGAAGAGACATTGCAGAGATATAAGAAAATTCTCTCTAACTCTGTTGCGTTACGAATATTGTAAAGAGAGGGAAGATCACGCTTAAGAACTTTATCCACAACATCCTCGCGCATGATCTGCTGTGCCATTAAATCATTGTCAGCCAATGCCAATTCCGGGAAGCCGCCGATCTGCAAATATCGTATGAAGTGATTCTGAACCTTGGAAAGTTGCATCATAATCTGAGTTCGTTCAATTTGGCTTTTATGAAGCAAGGTTGTTACTTTCAAATCAGGAGCAATATTGGGGCGTTCTAAATTCAGCAGCTCACAGTACTCGTAAAAAGACAGGGTCGGAACCTGTATAATGGTCCAGCGGCCGGCACCGCTTTCTCTGCTGCCTTTCATTAATGCCGGGCTGGCAGAACCGGTTGCAACAACATGGGTATTCGGTTGTGTATCATAAATTATTTTTAACCATCGATCCCAATCCTGTGCATATTGCACCTCATCAAAGAAGTAATAAACATCTTGTTCAGCATAGATATTTTCATGATAGCACTCCAGAACATCCTGAAATTGACTGAGCTTCAGCATAGGATGATCTAAAGAAATAAAAACAATTTTCTGAGGTGCGACTCCGGATTTCAAGAGCGACTCAATCATTTGGTATTGGATCGTTGTTTTTCCGACTCGCCTGGTTCCTGTTAAGACTACAGAACGGCGAATCTCTTTATCTGTTAGCCGCCTCATTGCTTCGTGAAATGCAAATCTCTTGTAGGTCTTTGACATTTGCGGACTGATTGTCCCGGTTTTCCACCACGGGTTATAAGCACTCAGGACTTTGAGGATACCTTCTTTTGTTGTGATTGCCATCAAGATCAGCTCCTTTTCCAACATGATACCTGTAAAATCAATTTTTGTCAATAAATATTGATAGTATACTATAAATCTTTTCCACAAAATATTGATTTATTTATCTGTTACTCGCAAAATTATCCGAAGCACACAAAAGATTTGAAGTTGTCCGTTGATATCTGCGAAGCGCATCATATTGAACGCTTTGCAAGATCTCACAATAACAATGCATCGAATATTATTATTCTGTGTCCGAATCATCACCGGGCAATACATAAACTCAATCCGGTGTTCAATGCAGAAAGAATGGTTTTTATTTATCCTGATGGAAAAGAAGATAGTGTCAAGCTCAATTTACATTTATAAGGGTAAAGATAGCCTTATGTTATGGCGTAAGGGTCTTTATATTTCCAAAAGTGAAATTTTTTTAGAACGCTTTTCTTTGTACAATATACAACATATGATGTAAATATTGCGTAAAACGCATAGAAAAAACACGCAATTTTTGCGTGTTTTTTGCCACATGTTTTTGTGCAGTGTGTTTGACACTAAAAAGCCGCGAAGTGAACGCGTACCTCGAAGTTGCGGCAGGTTCGAGTCAGCCTGTGACAAAAATAAAAAACCGCAGGGTCTCATGACCATGCGATTTTTGACAACTAGCCTTATTTAACAGGGGCTTTTGAGTGGGTGAAATATCCTTTCACAAGCGGTAAGTTATCTACGCGTTCCATCATCATTAAAATATTTTTTCAAAGCTTTTTCTGTTGGATAAATCGAGACAATCAAAATAATACATTGAACCGTTGGGGCAATGTTTCCACATCATTCTTCCGCTAATAATCATAACAATGGGAATTATCAAATCACATATCAGCATATACCACCAAAAACACATAAAATCCACCTCCGCAAACTTAGGTTGTTGAACACAGTATAGCATATCGAACATAAAAGCACTATAGCATGGGATTTTCAGAAAAAGCGGTCGCCTCCGTGAAAACAGGGACGTATTTGCTTATTCGTTATACGGAATCCGGAAATAGTCCAGATACTTTTTGAATCTGTCCTGAGCGGACAGGCAGGTGTCGCGCAGAAAGCCTCGTTCGTTCTGCCACTCTTTCAGACCGCGGTAGTAGAACAGCTTGATGTCGTCCTCGATGATAAACGGCACGATGTTGTTCCGCAGGCACTCTTTAAAAAGAATCAAACGTCCGACTCTGCCATTACCGTCCTGAAACGGATGAATCCGCTCAAAACGATAGTGAAAATCAAGCAGATCATCAAAGGCTTTGTTCTCGATGGCGTTATATTCGGTGATAAGTTTCTTCATCTCTGCAGCGACATTTTCGGGGGCAGTAGTGTCTATGCCGCCTACCTCGTTGGGTAGCTTTTTGTAATCTCCGACGGCAAACCAGTCAATACGGGAATCGGATGTTCCGTTCTTTAAAGTTGCATGCAATTGTTTGATAAAAGTCTCGCTTAACATGTGATTTGCGCTGTCGATGACCATATCAATGCACTTGAAATGGTTTGCAGTTTCGACTATATCGTCCACTTTTATCGTCCCGTCCGACACGCCGACGGTATTGGTTTCAAAAATATAACGAGTTTGATCATGGGTAAGACGACTGCCCTCTATGTGGTTGGAGTTGTAGGTCAGATCAATCTGGATTTTATGATAAATGCCACCGTGCAATTTTGCAGCTTTCTCAGATTTTAACACTTCCAAAAGTGTTTTTGGAGAATCTGTGTGCTTGTTTATACGATCGGGTTTCTCCGCAATTTCGGGGATGTTCCATGTTTTGCCGGTCAGGAATGCTCCGTCAATTTTTCCTTCGGCACAGTACCCACGTGCACTGCGCTCTGAAACGCCCCATTTTTTTGCTGCTTCTGAAACGGAAATATATTTCATATCTCACCCTCACTTTCTATATAGGATATTATAACATATTATCGGCAAAATATCAACACAAATCAATAATATTGCGCTTTCTTTTTGCCGATAACGGCAAACGGTTTTGTGTTTTTTCGCACGGAGTATTATTTTTATCGAAAGTTTGAAAATTTTACCAGAATATTGAGAATTCGGTCGAGTCGTGATACACTATAATGGTATGGTTGTATCCGGCACTAAACAGCTCATAAAGGTTAAAATGGCTGTTAGTTATAAAAAGTTATGGCATATCCTTATTGATAGAAAAATGAAAAAGAAGGATTTAGAGGAAGCTGCCGGCATTACGCACTATCAGATGTATAAGTTGGCGAACGATAAAGATATCACTACCGATGTGATTGGGGCGATTTGCATTGCGCTTGAGGTGGAACCAAACGATATTATGGAGTTTGTATTGGAATAGAAATGGTGATATTCGGAAAAAGATTTGACTTTTAATTATTTTGTAGCGCATATCTAAAAACAAAAAAGGAGAGGCTTATGAAAATATTTGAACGAGGCTCTGAATGGCGAAGATGGGATTTGCACCTACATACTGCAAGTTCTTATGATTATGAGTATAAAGATACAGACAGCGATGAAATATTAATACAAAAACTACAGGATAACAATATTGTTGCTGTAGCAATCACTGACCATTTCGTTATTGATAAGGATAGAATCGCAAATTTAAGAAGACTATCCCCTAATATTGTGTTTTTCCCCGGTGTTGAATTGCGCACAGATAAAGGAGATACCAATATTCATGTGATTTTGATTTTTTCAGACACTATTGATTTGGATGAATTAGTTGAAGATTTCAATGTGTTCAAGCGTTCGGCTAAAAACCACAATGATAATGAAAAGATATACTGGGATTACAATTCAATTATCGATTTTGCGAAGCTACACGATGCTTTAATTCCCATACATGCTGGAAGAAAAACAAACGGTGTTGATGATAGAATTTCTAATTCGTTGCCTCATAATCATGCAGTCAAGGAGGAGTACGCCACTACAATATCTATGTTTGAAATGGGACAAGTGCGAGATTTTGATGAATATAGAAAACACGTTTTTTCTGATATTGGAATCAAACCAATGGTGATTGGATCGGATAATCACGATGCACGAAAATATGATCCCACTAATAAACTTTGGATTAAAGCAGACGTTACATTCAATGGATTGAAGCAGATTATATATGAACCCGAAGAACGTGTATGTGTTTCTGATACGAAGCCCGAATGCAAACCGGACTATTACGTAATTGATAAAGTTATCTTGAATGATGATGAATTTTCAAGTGAACCTATTTATTTTAATGATAAATTAACATGTATTATTGGCGGAAAATCTACAGGAAAGTCAATTTTGCTCCACAATATGGCTAAGGCTATTGATGAGACACAAGTGCAAGAAAAAGAGTCCATAGTTAACACTTCAACAAAAGAATTAAGCAACACAACTGTTTGTTGGACTGATGGCCAAAATGACGGCGATAGACATATAATATACATTCCACAATCGTACTTGAACTGCTTGAGCGATAAGCAAGAGGATACGACAGAAATAGATAATATGATTCAAAGTGTCATATTAAATAACAAAAATGCAAAGATTGCGTACGAAAAGATGCTAACATCTATAAAAGGAAAACGTTATGAATTAAATACTAAAATTCTTAATTTGTTGGACATTCACAAAAAAACAGTTGAGATAGAAGACGAAAAAAAGGAGCTTGGAGATAGAAGCGGAATAGAGCGAGAAATTAAAAAACTTCAAGAACAGAAAGATGCAATTTCCAAAGACTTGAAGATTTCTGATGATGATATCACAAAATATGAAACTGCGTTAACTGAAAGTTCCAACAAATCGAAATTATTAGCTAAGGTAAATCAAGAGACATTGTCACTTGGAGCTATAACAACAATTGTTGCCCCTGTTACTGTTGGATTTGAAGATTTTTCTGACGAGACTTTAATAAAAATCGATGAGATCAAAAATCAAATAATCGAAGAAGCTGATAAAATTTGGAGTTCCAAGCGAGAAACCCTTGTAAATGAATTGGCCAATAAACAACAGCAACTGCACGAGGAAAAAGAAAGATACGATACAGTTGTCAAAAAATTACAACCCAAGATCCAAGGAAATAAAGCTATTACGGAAATTTCTTCAAAAATACTAGCGGAAAAGGATAAACTTGCAACATTTAACGCTTTGGATGAAAGACTAAAAACAAAAAAATCCGAAGAGCAAGCAATTATAACTGAAATATATTCAATACCGTTTCAAATTAAAGAACTGCGTAATGAATATGCGAATGTTATAAATAGCGAAGAAGTTTTTAAGGGGCACGAAATAGAGTTCAAAGTTGAAGTCCCTTTTAGAAAAGAGGATTTCTTAAAAACGCTTGAAACAGACTTCGTAATTAAAAGTGTGAAGTTTAAAAATATAATAAAGATGGATTCTTTTGCCGAAGAAGATTACACTGCAGAAAAGCTTAAAGAGATTATTGAAAAATTGTTATCGGGTGCGTTAGAAATTAAAGTTGGGCATAACATTGAATCAATATTAAGAGATATCAATGACGATTGGTACAACATTAAATACAAAGTTGTTATGGATAATGATAACATTGATGTAATGTCTCCGGGTAAGAAAGCATTAGTATTACTAAAACTTTTAATCGATTTGGCCGAAAGTAAGTGTCCAATATTGATAGATCAGCCTGAAGACGATCTTGATAATAGATCTGTTTTTGATGAACTGATTCCTTTTATACGCCGCAAGAAGAAAGAACGTCAGATTATCGTTGTAACGCATAATGCTAATGTGGTTCTTGGTGCAGATGCAGAAGAAATAATAATAGCAAATCAAACTGGTAGCAAATCTGAAAACAAAGATAAACGATTTGAATACCGTTCGGGAGCTATCGAAAACGATAATCCTGTTTTTGATACGGACGGAAATATTGAAGTTGGAATACTGAATTCTAAAGGTATTCAACAACACATTTGTGATATTCTTGAAGGTGGAGAAATCGCATTTGAAAAGAGAAAGAATAAATATAGAATTTAGTTAGTAAAGGAGGTATTTCCTGGTGCAAGAAATAAAATGCCCGAAATGCGGAGAAGTGTTTCAGGTTGATGAGTCCGGTTATGCTGCTATTGTTAAACAAGTTCGTGATAAAGAGTTTGAGAAAGAAATATTGGAACGACAAAGTGTTTATCAAACAGAAAAAGACTCTGCAGTTAAAATTGCAGTAACCAAGATTGAATCAGAAAAGGATAAAGAAATATCCGAGTTGCGAGCAACACTTAGAACAGAGAAAGCGGAAAATCAATCGGAAATTGACAGAATCTCATCTGCTAAAGATAAACAACTTGCAGAAAAGGAATTAGAGATTTCTAGATTAAAGGGTGAACTCGAACTTAATAAAACAAGCACAGACTTAGCGGTTAAAAATGCGGTACAGGAAAAAGAGACAACAATTCTTGAACTTCAAAGTCAAATTAAATTTAATAACAATGAATGGGAAATGAAAGAAAAGTCCCTTTGTGAAAAGTTTTCAGATGAGATTAAACGCCGAGAAGATGAAATTGCATATTATAAAGACTTTAAAGCTCGACAGTCTACAAAGATGATTGGTGAGAGCTTGGAACAACATTGTGAAACAGAATTCAATAAATTAAGAGCAACTGCGTTTCAAAATGCCTATTTTGAAAAAGATAATGATATCAAGACAGGCAGCAAAGGTGACTTTATTTATAGAGAATTTTCTGATGACGGTGTAGAATTCATTTCAATTATGTTTGAAATGAAGAATGAAATGGATACGACTGCAACAAAGCATAAAAATGAAGACTTTTTAAAAGAGTTAGATAAAGACAGAAAAGAAAAAAACTGTGAGTATGCAGTTTTGGTTACATTGCTCGAATCAGATAATGAATATTACAATTCGGGAATTGTAGATGTTTCTTACAAGTATCCTAAAATGTATGTGGTGAGACCTCAATTCTTTATTCCTATCATTACTGTTTTAAGAAATGCAGCATTGAATTCTTTACAATATAGACACGATCTTGAGTTGGTTCGTAACCAAAATATTGATATTACTCATTTTGAAGAAGATATAAATGACTTTAAGGATAAGTTTTCTAGAAACTTTAGATTGGCTAGCGAAAAATTCCAAAAAGCTATTGATGAGATCGATAAAACTATTGACCACCTTCAAAAAACAAAAGAAGCCCTGCTTTCCTCTGAGAATAATCTAAGATTGGCAAACAATAAAGCCGAAGATCTCACGATAAGGCGATTAACGAAAGGAAATCCAACAATGGCAGAAAAGTTTGCTGAACTAGAAAATAAGAAATAAATTTACGAACACACCAGGATCTTTTATATTAAATCTGATATGTACCCTTAATACTGGACACTCAGTATTAAGGGTACATATCAGTCTT
>UQZY01000017.1 GCA_900545655.1 uncultured Oscillospiraceae bacterium | reverse complement strand
TGAAGATATTAAATATCGTGAAGGACCTAGGGGGTTATACCTGCTGTCACGAAATAGACAGAAAGCTGTTTATGATCGGTCAGTAAATGACGAATTTATTCCGAACCGGTGATTCATCACGGGGGAGGCTCATATGAAAGAAAAAAAATCTATTTCGATTATTGTAATATCATTAATTCCAATATGCCTGGCGGTAAATGTTGTCGGCGGAAATCTGGCATCTGCATTGAAAATTCCGCTTTATGTTGATAGCATCGGAACGATTCTTGCCGGCATGTTGTGCGGTCCGGCAATAGGTCTGCTTACCGGAGCTTTAACCGGAGTGGTTTCCGGAATATTTTCGCCTATTATGTTTGCGTATATTCCCGTGACTGCTATTTACGGTCTTACTGCAGGCTTTTTAAGTAAGAAGAAAATGATGGCGGACGTACCGAAGCTTATTGCCAGCGGAATAATCATTGCATTGTTGGGCGTAGCTTTGTCATCGCCTATTACTGCATGGGCATTTGGTGGAATAACAGAAACGGGACAAGGAGTGATTATCACATTCCTTCGTGCAGCCGGCTTTGGGTTGCTTCCGGCGACATTGATCTCCTCATTTTGTACGGAGTTTCTTGACAAACTGCTTTCGTGTGTTGTTTGTTATATCATCGTAAAGGGAATGTCAAACAGATACCTGAGCAAGTTCCAGTTAGGTGAGATATACATGAAAGAGAAAAAAGAGCAGGACACTCTTTTTGATGACGATGATGAGGATGATACAAATGAGGAAGCAGTCAAAAATACTGCTGAAGGCACAAACGAAGGTGTAGACAAGGATACAGAAGAAAAAGCAGAGTAATGGAGAAAATACATTGACTAAGGTGAAAAATATGGATAGACAGACCATAGAAGATCAACTGAAAAGACGAGGCGGACTGATAAAAGAGCTTAGTCCTGTTACGAAGTTCTTATTTGTTGTGTGTACAGCTGTTTTATCAATTTTGTACGGAGGACCTGTATTTATTGCGATAATCAGTGCTTCATATCTCATATTATCTTTTTCTGCGCATGTTTTTCATACGTTTTCGAAGGCATATGTTAAAATCTTTGTCTTTTTTGGTTTGATGCTTATTTTGATGAGCTCACTATTTCAAAACTCTGAATCAGAAGTGATTTTTTCTATCGGGAAGATTCCGCTGTATGAGGCAGGATTTTTACGGGGCTGCAAAATGTCCTCTATCATTCTCAGTCTTGCAGGAGGGTTGTTGCTTTTTACTGCAACGACTCCGATTCAGGATCTCATGGCCGTTCTCGGTAAAATGGGTTTGTCGTCAAACGTTGTTTATATCGTTGTTGCGTCATTTCAATCGATTAACGAGCTTTCCGGTAAAATGGGTCAGATTCTTGATGCGCAAAGCTCAAGAGGAATTGAAACAGAGGGCAATTTATTCATACGGATAAAGGCAATTTTACCAATGCTGATAACATTGCTGCTGAGTTCAATGGTAAGTGCAGAAGAAAAAGCAATAGCCCTGGAGGCGAGATGCTTTAACTGTCATTGTAAAAGGACATCTTTGAGAGTATATAACACAGACAAAATGGATGTCGTAATTATGACGGCCATAGTTCTTATAACGGTTGCATTTATTGTTTTAAAGGTTATGTTGAGTAAATAATAAGGAGACATACAATGGAAGTTGTCAGAATGAGCAATCTGTCATACAAATATCCATCTGCAGATGAATACTGCCTTAAAAATATTTCTTTTTCCGTTACGGAAGGTGAGGTTTGTGCGATTGCCGGTCCGAACGGCTGCGGTAAAACAACAATCTGTAACATCATTCGTGGTCTTATCCCTTCGTTTCACGGCGGAGAAATCGAAGGAACAGTTGAAATCTTCGGAAAAAACATAAAGGAAGTCAGCGAAGAAGAAAAAGCAAAAAGAATAGGTTTTGTTTTTCAGAATCCCTTTACGCAAAACAGCGGGATAAAAGAAACCGTTTTTGAAGAAATAGCCTTTGGTCTTGAGAATATTGGCGTAGACCGAGAAGAAATCATTACTAAAGTAATGAATATCATAACCTTGCTCGGAATCGAAGACTTTATGTTCAAGCATCCTCTTGAATTGTCCGGCGGACAGCGCCAGAGAGTTGCTTTAGCTTCCATTATTGTGCAGGACCCGGATATTATTGTTATAGATGAGCCTACGTCTCAGCTTGATCCAAAGGGAACAGAAGAAGTTTTTGAAATAATCAAATATTTGAATTTACAGAAGAAAACGATAGTTTTAGTTGAGCACAAGATGGATTTGATAGCTGAGTATGCCGAGCATGTTGTTTACCTTGATGAAGGGTCTGTACTATTGGATGGCTCACCGGATGAAGTGCTGTCAAATAAAATTCTTTATGAAAAAAACCTTGATATGCCGCAGGTTGCCAATCTGGGCTTTCAGGCAAGAAGTAAAGGGCTTTTTGTAGAAGAAATTCCGACGACAGTGGATAAGGCATTGAAAACGTTTATAAAGTCTAAGGAAAAAGCCAAAGACAGAGGTGACGATTATGGCGTATCTTGAAATGAAGGATGTATTTTTTGAGTATCCCAGCGGTCATCTTGCTGTTGAAGGTGTAAATATTTCTGCGGATTTAGGTGAAAAAATAGCTATCATAGGTGAAAACGGAGCAGGAAAAACAACAACCGCAAAGCTTATGAACGGTCTTCTCAAGCCAACGAAAGGTGAAGTGCTCATAGACGGGATATCAACGAAAAACAAAACAACTGCTACAATCGCACGAAAGGTTGCATATGTATTTCAAAATCCCGATGACCAGATTTTTAATCAGGAAGTTTTGACAGAAATTTCTTATACCCCAAAGTATTTTAAGGTTGATGAAGAAACAATAAACAAGAGACTGAAAAAAGCAGTTAAAATGACCGGCCTTAAGCCATATGTTAATGAAAATCCTTACAATCTTTCCTATGCGTACAGAAAGTTTGTAACCATAGCTGCCGCAATTGCCGCAGACCCGGATGTCTTTGTTTTTGATGAGCCGACTGCATGCCAGGACAGGAGGGGAATAAGTCTTTTATCAGACATTATCAATAGGCTTTCCTCAGAAGGGAAGCTTGTGATTACAATTACACATGATATGGAATTTGTTTCGGAAAATTTCGACAGGACCATATGTATGGCTGAAAAGCATATTTTAATGGATGATAAAACAGAGGCAATAATTACAAATGACGCCGTCATGGAGCAGGCCGCATTGAAAAAACCGCAGGTTTCATTCCTGGCATCTGAAATGGGGTTTAAAGGAATTATTACAAGTGAGGCTTTTCTCAAAGCTCTTACTGAAAAAACAAATTAAATTTTAATTGCAAAAGATAAAGTCACAAACGGTCATAAAGTTCAAATAAAATGAACTTTATGACCGCTTATTTTGCCTGCAAAGCTTACGGAAAATCGCCCGTGATAGCTTTTTATAGTTATAGTGGCACCGTGGGGAGTTATTGGTCTTATTTGTATGGATTATGTAGAAAAAACGGACTATATGTTCCATAACGTCTATAAAATACTTACAAAAAAACAGAAAAAGGAACAATAAGTACGTGGAATTTTCTTTGGACTTACTTTACAATTTTTTCTGGAGGTGATAGAAGATGATTGATTTTATCATCATTGCAGAAAACCTGAGAAAACACAGAAAATTGGCAGGGTATACTCAGGAGCAAATTGCTGAAAAAGTAGATGTTTCAGTGGGCTATATAAGTAAGCTTGAAACAGCGTCAAAGTCTCCGTCTCTCAGTCTTCTCAACAGATTTTCAAATATCTACGGGGTTGATATGTCGGTTTTTATCACGGGAGTGGATCCTGCCATTGAGAGCTACCGTATTCCGGAGCTTTACGGTATCGTAAAAAATTTTGAACCCGAAACGAAGCTTCTTGTTATCAATGCGGCGTTGAGCTTTATAGAATTTGACGCGGCACTGAAAAACTCAAGAGAAGAAGAAAAGGCTTGAATTAATACTTGACAAATATTGGAAGTAGTGATAACCTGATTATATCGCGATCAGACCTCATTTTTTCCACATGTGAGGCCCTCAAACGGAGAACTGGGTGTAGACGATCCCCGGTTCTTTGTTTTTTTATCACAAAATCAAAGGTTAAGCGGTTACAAAGTCAAACTTTTACAGACTTTGTAACCGCTTATTTTCTTTTCAGTGTATGTTTTAACAAATGATTTGTGTTATTCCGTCACTTCAAGCCCTGATTTTTTCGGCTCGCAAACGAAGACCTCTTCAAATTTTTTTGAAAGCTCGTTTGCACATGAGCGTGCGGAGATTTCAGATTCAAAGATACCGTATACGGTGGGACCGCTGCCGCTCATACAGGAGGCTGCGGCTCCGTATTTCCTCATACAGGCTTTTATTTCAATTCTCTCGGGAACTTCAACGAATTGCTCAAATACGTTTTGAATGAGAGAATACATCTTCTTGTTATTACCCGTTGCGAGAGCTCTTACAATTCCGTCCCTGTCGGCATGCCGTATTCCGACTGCGCTGTCAAAGGCGTCATATGCCTCCTTGGTTGACACGTCCTGATGAGGCTTTACAAGGACAAAAAACACGTTTTCAAGCGGTGGGAGAGGGGCAAGAACCTCGCCGATATCCATGGCGGCCATAGTGCCTCCCTTTAAGCAAAACGGTACATCGGCACCTACAAGGGCACCTATTTTGCAAAGCTCCTCTATGGGAAGGCTTGTACCGAGTATGCGGTCAAGACCCATTATGACTGCTGCACCGTCTGCACTTCCGCCGGCGAGTCCCGCGGCAAAGGGAATGTGTTTCTCGATATGTATCTTTATCCCGGGATTTTCGATGCCGGTGTATTCAAAAAATCTGCAGGCGGCCTTATAGGCAATATTTTTTTTGTCGCATGGGAGAGACTCGTTTGAGCATGTAAGTGTGACAGAGCCCTTTCGTCCGCCCGTAGCTACGGTTATTTCGTCATAGATGCCCACGGATTGCATAATCATAAACAGAGTATGGTATCCGTCCTCTGTTCGTTTAAGTATGTCAAGCATGAGATTTATTTTTGCATAAGCGTTTATCTTCATCAGTTTGCCTCCGTGGAAGTTGAACTTACCGGTAAATTCTATCATACTTTTGCATATTTTTGAATATTATTTTTAAAGCCCGTCCATAATGAGGTCAGAAAGGACGGTTTTATTATGAAGCTTACTTTAAGACAAATTCAAAAACTTATCATCGCGTCGGCGGCAATAGTGTTTTTTCTCGGAATAACCGGGTTCTCCGCAAAATGTGAAGATATACAGAGCAGCGTTTTGAGACTGCACGTTATTGCAAACTCAGATTCTGCGTGTGATCAGGAATTAAAGCTCAAGGTACGGGATGCGGTGCTTCTCAGCGGAAAAGAGGTGTTTTCGGGCTCGGATGATGTAAAATCCGCAGAAGAAAAGATACGTGATAATTCGGATAAAATACTTGAAACTGCACGGCGGGTCATAAGGGAGGAAGGCTTCGGATACGATGTACGTCTTGAAATATCAAATGATGATTTTCCGACCAGAACATACGGTGATACGACGCTTCCCGCGGGAAGATACCGTGCGGTGAAGATTATCATAGGTGAGGGCAGGGGGCACAATTGGTGGTGCGTTATGTTTCCTGCACTATGTATACCGGGTGCAAGCAGCGACGTATCCATAGAGGATGTATTGACAAACAGCGAGACTGAATTTGTAAAATCCGACCCCGAAATAGACGTAAGATTTCGTATAGTGGATGTCTTCGACAAAATGACTAAAATATTTAAAATAAATTAACATATTATTGGTGGTTTACGGGTTGAAAAAAATCCTGTCTGATGTTATTATTATGAATAACGTGTAAACTTTTTTGTAAAATTGTAATCATAAGTTTACATTTTGGTTTCGATTATCGTTTTTTCGAGGATATTTTCAGACAGGCGGTAGAGTTATCATGAAAAGGGAGAACAGGGCATTCAGGTTGATTGTTACGCTTTGCATGACGATTATTCTGCTCACCACACTTTCCTTGCATACTGTTGCGGCAGAGGATAACGGTTGGGTAGCAAGCAGAAAAGACATCAGCTCTGAAGGCGTGCTTACTATACCTGACGGTGTAAAAACGGTGACGGTACATGTGCTTGATCGCGTTTGTTCACTGACGATTGTAACCGTTGAGGTTCCGAACTCGGTTGCCGTTATTGAAGCCGGAGCGTTTAAGAGTGCTTACAGGCTGAAAACTGTTGTAATAGACAACTATGAGGGCGGCCTTGAAATCGAGGAAGGTGCTTTTAGAAGCAAAACGGAGATAAAGTACCTGCGTGAAAAGCCGACGGAAAAGGTCACGACCGACAGCAGCACAGACATCGTTCAAGCAGACCCCGAGCCCTCAACGGCTGCTCATAAGGTACCGGCTGCCACGGCGGCTCCCAGCACCGTAACAACGACAAAGCAAGCTGTTACGACTACGAAAAAGAAGCCGGCGGAAACAACAACAAAAGAGGAAACGACCGCTGAGGAGACAACTACGGTAAAGGTTACGGAGTCAACACCTTTTTCGGATGCAAAGTCACAGCTTGAGGACGTTGAGGTTTGGAATAAGCTTATAAACCAGACGACCGAGGAGCAGGTTGCAGAGCAGCAAAAGACCGGAGGCTTCGCAAAAGGAGCGTCATACGTTGCGGTTGCGGTTGTAGCCGTTTCGGCCATAGGTCTCAGCGTACTTAAGTTTAAGAAATAATGAATAAAAAACACGGATGCTTTCTGTAACGAACAGGATGCATCCGTTTTATTTTGCAATGTATTTTTGATTTACTTTTTGCACAAAAAATTTGTGTTGATTTGTATTTTTTCGCCAATTAATCAATTGACGTTATAATTGTATTTAAATATAATTAGTTGTATTGTAAACGGTGAAAATATTCGGAAAAGAGGGGAATGAAATGAGCCGTTATCTTGACGCCGCTCTCCATGAGACGAAGTCCTTTGTCGAGCATTTTCTTGTATGTCTCAAATGGATTGCTCTTTCTCTTATCTCCGGATTGGCCCTCGGACTTGTGTCTTACGCTTTTTACGAGTGCCTTTCTTTTGTAACCGAGTTTCGTCTCACTCACGGAAAAATCATATGGGCTTTACCGGTTGCCGGGTTGTTTATAGTTTTCATTTACGAAAAATTCGGCGGTAAGGTTTCAAAGGGAACCAATATGGTGCTTGCTGCCATAAACTCGGACGAAAAGATTCCCGTTATTATGTTACCGCTTATCTTTATCAGCACCGTTATCTCTCATTTGTTTGGCGCATCCGTCGGCAGAGAGGGTGCGGCGCTCCAGATGGGAGCAAGCTTCGGTAATACCTTTGCAGGCATCCTGAAGCTTAATGACAATGATAAAAAGATACTTATTATGACAGGTATGAGCGCCGCATTTTCCGCGCTCTTCGGTACTCCGCTTGCCGCCGCCGTATTTTCCATGGAGGTTATAAGCGTAGGTGTCATGTATTATTCTGCCCTTGTTCCGTGCGTTGTTTCGGCACTTACGGCGGCAAGCGTGGCAAAACACCTCGGTGTGCAGTATGCCGACTACAAGCTTTCCGTGGTTCCGGAATTCACGCTGTATACCGGAGGTATGACCATACTGCTCGGCATACTTTTTGCCATAGTCAGCATAGCTCTCTGCATGGTCCTCATTCTGTCAGAGCGCGGAATGGTTAACCACATAAAGAATCCGTATATCCGTGTATTCGCTGCCGGTTTGCTTATAGCGTGCTTTACGGCACTTATGGGAACTCAGGATTATAACGGACTGGGAACAGGCGTTATCACGGCGGCTTTGTCCGGAAACGTGGTTTGGTATGCGTTTATCATAAAGATGCTCATTACCGGAGTTTCTCTCTCGGGCGGATACAGAGGCGGTGAAATCGTTCCGGTGCTTTTCATAGGGGCAACCTTTGGGGCTCTTTGCGGAAACATACTGGGCTTTGCTCCTGGCTTTTGCGCTGCACTGGGTATGACCGCAGTATTCTGCGGAGTTACCAATTCACCGGTTGCGTCTATACTGATAGGCATTGAACTCTTTGGCGGAAAGGGGATATGGTTCTTCTGTCTCTGCATCGCCATAAGCTATATGCTGTCGGGATACTTCGGTCTCTACAAGAGTCAGCTTATCATATACTCAAAGTACAGGTCGGTTTACGTTCACAGAAAAACAAAAAGGTAGATATCACAAAAAACAGTTACAAACAAAAACTAAAGCAGATACAAAACTTAAGCAGACAAAAAACTAAGTCAGATACAAAATTAAGGCAGATACAAAACTTAAGCAGGTACAAAACTAAGGCGGATACAAAACTAAAACAGACAAAAGTCTAAGCAGATACAAAAACCAAAACAGGAGCAGACATATCACAAAATGCTGAGAGGAGAATAAAGATGTCTGAAAATTTCATCATCACTATAGGTCGTCAGCACGGCTGCGGAGGAAGATTAGTGGGAAAAGAGCTCTCAAAAAGACTCGGTATTGCCTACTATGACAAGGAGATTGTACGGGGTATGATTGCAGAGGATTGCGGCATTTCGGTTGAAGCCGTGTCCGAGCTTATGGACAAACGCACCTCCAGCCTTCTATATGAGATGGCAACCTACGGCATAGACAGAAGTCCGCTTGAGGAACAGATTTTTATATCCGAGACCAGAATTGTGAAGGAACTTGCGGATAAATCGCCCTGCATAATTGTCGGTATTTGTGCGGACTACATACTGCGCGACCGAAAAAATATACTCAAGGTATTCCTGTACGGCGATATGTCCGACAGAATAAACAGGATAGTTAACTATTACAAAGATGTTCCCGAAATGACGGAGCAGGAGCTTAAAATCATAGACAGAAAAAGAGCTAATTACTATCATTTCTTTACAACTCTCAAATGGGGAGAGCGAAAGAACTATGATATGCTTATAAATACCGGAATCGGCGTGGAAAATGTCACGGACATGCTTGAAGTAATTGCGCGTTCCGGAATCGGAGGGAAAAATTGATGTCTGAAATTCACACGGAAAATAAAATGGGAACCATGCCCGTGGGTAAATTGCTTATCTCCATGGCGGTACCTATGATGATTTCCATGCTCGTCCAGGCTCTCTACAATGTAGTAGACAGTATGTTCGTGGCAAAGCTTTCACAGGATGCCCTTACTGCAGTGTCCTTCGCTTTTTCAATGCAAAACCTTATGATTGCCATCGCAGTCGGAACGGGAGTCGGAGTTAATGCACTTCTGTCAAAAAGCCTTGGTGAGAAGGATGTTAAAACGGTAAACAGAACAGCCGGCAATGCAATTTTTCTTGCCGGATGCACATACATACTTTTTCTTGTGCTCGGGCTTACGGTGACGGAGCTGTACTTTGACGTACAAGTGAAGGATCCTATTGTTTCACAGTACGGTAAGGATTATCTGTTTATTGTATTGACCTGCTCCTTCGGAATGGTCGGACAGATTTGTCTTGAACGTCTTTTGACCTCCACCGGAAAGACCATATACAGTATGGCAACGCAGATAATCGGTGCCGTTATCAACATAATCCTTGACCCTATAATGATTTTCGGCTATCTCGGCTGTCCTGCCCTCGGAGTTCGGGGCGCTGCTATAGCGACGGTTATCGGTCAGTGTGTAGCATGTATCGCCGGGCTTATATTCAATCTCAGGGTAAATAAGGAGATAGAATTTTCGATAAAGCATATGAAGCCCAGCGGAAGCATAATCAGAAGGATTTACGCAGTAGGCGTACCGTCGATAGTTATGGCGTCCATCTCCTCGGTTATGGTATTCGGGATGAATAAAATTCTTATCGGCTTTAACAAAACCGCCGTTGCCGTTTTCGGTGTATACTTTAAGCTCCAAAGCTTTGTATTTATGCCGGTGTTCGGCCTCAACAACGGTATGGTTCCGATAGTTGCCTTCAATTACGGAGCGAGAAGCAGGGAGAGAATTATCAAAACAATAAAGCTTGCAATGGTATATTCTGTTTCAATAATGATATTGGGAACTATAGTTTTCGAGGCAATGCCGCAGCTCCTTCTCGGAATATTCGAATCAAACAATCCCGCCGAAAATGCCGCAATGGTTGAGATAGGTGTTCCGGCTCTGAGAATTATAGCGATAAGCTTCATCTTTGCGGGTGTAAGCATAATAATGGGCTCAACATTCCAGGCTCTCGGCAATGCAGTCTACAGTCTCTTTGTATCTGTCGCACGTCAGCTTGTCATTATTCTCCCAGTGGCATATTTCCTGTCTCTCACGGGACATCTTGAGCTTGTTTGGCTTTCATTCCCCATAGCTGAGATTTTATCTCTCGGACTTTCGGCGGTATTCTTCAAAAAGACCTTAAAGCTCATTGATTTTGACAGGGAAATACTCCCTGAAAAAGCTTAGGCGGAAACAGTCTTTGAAAGCTGAGCATATACTTCTTTTTGCGAAATAAGCGAGAATTATTAAAAGCGTTACCTTAAGATAAGGTAACGCTTTTTTGTATGCCGATTTTCTTTATGCGTTTTTTGTGGCTTAATTATTCTTTGTGAATTTATGCATCTTTTGCGGTTTTACTTTTTGCGGCTTCGTTTTCGGAAGCGTTTGTGTCTTTGGTTTCTACGGTTATCTTTTCACTTCCCTTACCCCAAAGCCTCTTTTCCTTGCCCTCAAGAAGATTTATGATATTTTTTCTGTGCCTGTAGAAGGACATGAGCGGATAAAGGGCTGCGGTAACAACAATCCAAAAGAGGTTTTTGTCCGTGAAGTAAATGATGAAAAATGAGAGGAAGGACAAAAATTCAAACGAGAGAGAAGCGACCGACATAATACGTGTTATAAGAAGAAGCAAAAGAGCGGGTATGCCGGCAATGAGAAAAGCTCGCCAGTCGACCGCAAGTATGATTCCTATGGAAGCGGCAACACCCTTTCCGCCCTTAAAGCCCATATAAAACGGATAGTTATGTCCGACTATTGCGAATATACCGACAAGCAGCTCAATGGCAACATCCATAGGACCGAACAGAAGTCTCGGTATGAGTATCGATAGTGCACCCTTAAGTGCGTCTATAACGAGAACAACCATTCCGAATTTTGCTCCGAAAACACGAATCGCATTCGTTGCTCCGGGATTTCCGCTGCCGTAGTTTCTTATATCTACTTTTTTTACAAGCTTTCCGAAGATATATGAAGTCTGAAAAGATCCCAAAAGGTATGCCAAAGCTATTGAGATAAGTATCTGATACCAGACCATAATTTCACCTCATGTCAAATGTATGTTAATAAAGAATAACAGAAACGAGGCGTAAAAATAAGAATATTTTGTTAAAAATTAAATTCATTTATGTTAAAACTTCAAAAAAGTGGTATGATGACGTAAAATATTGTTTTTCGAAAAGATTAAAAAGGAGGGGGAAGTGTGCTTATTTCAACCAAGGGGCGTTATGCATTGCGTGTTATGGTTGACATTGCCGAGCATTCCGGGGAGGAATACCTGTCTCTGAAGGATATCGCCAATCGACAGAGGATTTCAATGAAGTATCTTGAGATGATTATCGGTTCTCTTGTAAGGGAAAAGCTTCTTCTCAGCAGACGCGGAAAAACGGGAGGATACACTCTTTCAAAGTCACCTGATGAGTACAGCGCCTACGAGATAATTTTCGCCGCGGAGGGCGGAATCGCATCTGTCGGCTGCCCCTTGCTTGAGGGTGCGATATGCAATCATGTCGACAGTTGCACGACGTTTCCTCTGTGGAAAGGACTAGATACTGTTATTGAAAATTATCTTAAAAGCGTAACTCTTAAGGATCTTGTAAACCGAACCGTGAAGTAAAGCGTTATGAAAAATAAAACCGACGGATATGTAACCCTATGGGTTACATATCTGCCGGTTTTTCTGTTTGTTTATTTTCTCCGCTGTCATTTTTTCGCCTGAGAATTTATCTCCCGATATGCAGTGTCCGAAGAATTGTCTTCGGGTATCTTTTGTCGAAAACGTCTTCTGTGTGAGGAGGCTTAAATCACTGATGATAAAGGTTGTCCGTCTCGTATGTTGGCTCGCAGGTCATATTTATTTTGAGCTTTTTGAATACGCTCGTGTCGACCTGAGAGATAATTACGGATGTGTGCGCCTCACAGTCCTTAAGGTCTTTGAGATGTTCCATGGCAAGCTTTGCGTTTTTATCCGTTGCGGCTGCGATGGACAGGGCTATGAGTATCTCATCGGTGTGAAGTCGCGGGTTTCTGCAACCCAGGGACTCGGTTTTAAGCTTTTGCATCGGCTCAAAAACCATGGGGGGAATAAGATGAATTTCATCGGGAATACCGGCGAGCTCCTTGAGTGCGTTAAGAAGCATTGCCGAGGACGAGCCGAGAAGGTCTGTTGTCCGTCCCGTGACGATTTTTCCGTTTGGAAGCTCTATCGCAGAAGCTGGCTCTCCGCCGTATGCCTCCGATTTTTCACATGCTGCGTGTACAACCGGTCTGTCGGAGATGCGCAGCCCCGCCTGTTTCATAAGGAGCTCAAGCTTCATAACAACGCTGTCGTCCACAAGACCTTTTTTCTTGTCGCAAAGTCCGGTGAAATATCTGCGTATGATTTCCTGGTTTGAAGCCTCTATACACGCGTCATTGTCAATGATACAGTTTCCCGCCATGTTTACGCCCATGTCCGTGGGGGACTTATACGGCGATGTACCCGCAATTTCTTCAAAAATTGCATTGAGCACGGGGAAAACCTCAACGTCCCTGTTGTAGTTTACGGTTGTTACTCCGTAGGCTTCAAGGTGGAACGGATCAATCATGTTTACATCGTTCAGGTCTGCGGTTGCGGCTTCATACGCGAGATTTACCGGATGCTTGAGAGGTAAGTTCCATATGGGGAAGGTCTCAAATTTTGCGTATCCGGATTTTATTCCGCGTTTGTTGTCGTGATAGAGCTGAGAAAGACAGGTTGCCATTTTTCCGCTTCCCGGACCCGGTGCGGTTATTATTACGAGCTGTCGGGTCGTTTTTATATACTCATTTTTTCCGAAGCCGGCATCACTCACGATAAGGGGAATGTTTGACGGATAGCCCTCTATGGGATAGTGGCGGTACACACTTATTCCGAGGCTTTCAAGTCTGTTTTTGAACGCGTCTGCCGCAGGCTGATTTCTGTACCTTGTAAGTACGACGGAGCCTACGTACAGGCCTACGGATTTGAACGAGTCAATAAGACGCAGTACGTCAAGGTCATATGTTATGCCGAGGTCGCCTCTTACTTTATTCTTTTCGATATCTCCGGCGTTTATGGCGATAACTATCTCTGCCTTGTCCTTGAGCTTTAAGAGCATCTGAAGCTTACTGTCGGGCTTGAAGCCGGGGAGAACCCTGGAGGCGTGGTAGTCGTCAAATAGCTTTCCGCCGAACTCAAGATAGAGCTTTCCGCCGAATTTTTCTATCCTTCCGGCGATATGCTCAGACTGCATCCTTAAGTATTTGTTGTTGTCAAATCCTATCCTTTTCATAAAGAACCCCTTATTGATTAGTATCTCTGTTAATTACGGTATCTGCAAGCCTTGCCACTACCACGAATCTTTCGTTTTCGTTACCGGTGGTACAGGTTGAGAGTGTAATTGTTTTATCATTTTTTTTGAAGTCGGACGTGTCCGCGGTAAATTCGCTTCGGTTCAAGACGGACTCATACCATTTTTCATGCTCGCTGTCACTCGCGAAGTTCAGCGTATAAACGGAATTATCCGTTGTGACGGTCTGTGCCGAAACAACCTCAAATTTGTATGCCATTTCCGGCTTGATGATGTAAACATACGGATGCTCGTTGCGGTAATCAACAGACTTGTACTTTTTCAAGGAACCGAACATCGAGCCGTTTTTTGTGTTGTGTCCGTAGATAATGGTGTTTGCGTCCTCGAAGTCTCCCGAGCATCTGCTGTCGATAAAGATACTTCCGAAGTCGCTGTATATGTTGTTGTAAGTGTGCTTTAAGTAATAATCGTTGTTATCGTCAATCAGGAGCGGATAATTTACCGGTGTGTCTTTTATGTAAATCCACCCTATAACGTCGCTGTTCTCTTTGTTCAGCTTTTCAAGGTCGATTTCAAAATCAAGTCCGAATACGCCTTTCTTTGGCTCGGTTTTTTTTGTGAATTCCTCACGGGACTCCTTGTATATGTTATCACCCTTGTTGTAGTCGGAGAGCATACCTATAAGTTTGCAGCAGGAAAAAATGAAAAGTGCAATGAAGGCAATTTCCAGAATTGTGTAAATCCTTGTTTTCACAGGCAGCCACTCTCCTTTAATCAATTTGTAACCTTATAATCAATTGCGCGTTATTCTTAGTCTCCGCCACAGGAGCGGGAAAGACTGTACAACGAAACACACGTCTGTCATTGTACCATAAAACAAACACTTATTCTATGATAAACAATTTTCTAAAGATATTCCACACTTTTTTGCCTATTTCTCTTTATTTTTTTGTGCAAAACCTTTATAATTAATCTGTTATCAATATGTAAAACGAGGGTTTTGTTATGGATTGTAATAAAACAGTGCAAAAGCTGCGCAGAGTCCTTTGTTTTATCATGGCTTTTATTTTTATGTTCACATTTTTGTGTGGCTGTGTGGATGATGAAAAAGATGATTCGCAAAATTCGTCTGCGTCGGGAGAGAATACGAGCAGCGAGGCAGCGAAGACCGATGAATCGAAAGTCGAAACGTCCGCATCGGAAGCCGGTGAAACAAAAGGCGAAGCGTCAGGCAATGCGACGAGCGGCGGAGGAAAGGCACATACAACTTATAAGGGGACTAGGGCTCCGGCTACGAAAGCTCCGCAGACTCAGGCAACACAGCCTCCGAAGTCAAATACCTATTACCCACCTCAGGTAAAAACGAATCATGCTTCGGGAACACTTGTTGCGGCAAACGCGGCCGCAAAGCTTGACTATTCCAACACACACGACGGATACATCATGTGCATGTACTTTGCACCGTATGTATACGCGGTTGTCATGGTAAAAGGGCCGAACGGCTCACAGGTGAATTATTCTGTTTCAACGCAGAATTATTATTTTGCAATACCGCTGACCGCAGGAAGCGGAACGTACTCAATAACCATAGCCGGAAACACGGACGGAAGCACTCAGTATTCCGTTTTGCTCTCACAGCAGATAAGTGTTTCACTGAGCTTCTCAACCGTTGCGTACACGAGACCGAACATAAACGTTGACTACAGCAGCGGTACATCGGCGGTAAACTATGCGGCTCAGCTCACAAGAGGCTGTGACAGCGACCTTGAAAAGATTCAGGCCATCTACAACTATGTTTGTAAGAACTTCAGCTATGATTACGGAAAGGCAAGCAGGCTGGGCTCGGACAACACCGGACGTTATCATCCGAACTTAAACTCGACATGGTCATCCGGAACGGGTATATGCTATGACCTTGCCGCAGTAACTATCGCAATGCTGAGAACTCAGGGCCTTACCGCAAAGATGGAGGTCGGCACGACGAACTACGTGAACGGGCTTCACGCATGGGTGAGTGTATACACGAGTGAAAAGGGCACGATAAACGGCGGAATAACATTTTACGGCGGTTGGAAGCGAATTGACCCGACAGCGGCCATAACGGGACAAAGCGGTGTGGCGTACGACTGGGGCAGCAAGGCCTTCAGCGTCACAAAAACTTATTAAAAAACGTTTAGTAAACGGAGGAAATAAATTATGAGTATAAGACAACTTGACGGACCTTATCTCTCGTCTTTTTGCATGGAGATGGCACTCTGCCTCAAGGCGGGTATTTCGCTCAATGAGGGACTTTTCATGCTGGCTTCGGACGAGACGGATAAAGAATTAAAGGAAATGCTCGACGGTCTTTACAAGAGCATGGACGGCGGAGCGTCTCTTGAGGATTCCATGAAGGACGCAGGCTGCTTCCCGAAGTACGTTGTGGATATGGTTGAGATAGGAACAAAGACCGGACGGCTTGAGTCCGTTCTCCGTGCACTCTCGGCTTACTACACACGTCAGGAGCAGATAACAAGGAGTATAAAGAATGCGGTTGTTTACCCGTTTGTGCTTATGTTTATGCTTCTTCTTGTGGTAGGAGTTCTTGTAACCAAGGTGCTTCCTATCTTCAACGACGTGTTCAATGAGCTCGGCGCCGAGATGTCGCCTGTTGCCGTTTCGATAATGAATTTCGGAACCGGCGTCACAAAGTATGCCGCTGTGATTCTTGCGGTGGTGGTAGTCCTTATAATCATTGCCGTTGTTATAAGCACTGTTCCTTCACTCACTCTTAAGTTTGTGACCTTTTGGAATAAGATTACATCGAACAGAAAGATAAGCAAAAAAATTGCCTCCGCAAGATTTGCTTCCGGTATGGCTATGACTCTTGCCAGTGGTCTGGATACGGATGAGTCACTTGACATGGTTGAACGTATAACGGAAAACCCGGTAATGATAGCACGCATACAAAAGTGCAGAGAACTAATGAAATCCGGAGAGCTGTTTGTTGATTCGGTTGCAAAGGCAGATATTTTCCCGTCTCTTTACTGCAGGATGCTCTCTATAGGCTTCAAAACCGGTACTGCGGATACCGTTATGGAGGAGATTGCGGCACGCAGTGAGAACGACGTAAATGAGGATATCGAATCCGTGATAAACAAGGTTGAGCCTACGCTTGTAATCATTATGTCACTTATAGTAGGTCTTATACTTCTCTCTGTAATGCTTCCTCTTATGAGCATTATGACAACTATAGGCTAAAAAGGGCGTGTTTTTATGAGAACAAAAGTCAGAAAGCGCTCTTTGCTTGAAGTGCTTAAAGGACATTTGCTTTCGATTGTTTTCTTCATTGTCATTTTCGGTCTGTTTATCGGCGGTATAAGAAGTGCCGAGGCAAACAGTGCCGCAGAGGAAAAAAGAGTTCTTGAAGAGAGCATAAACAAGGCGGTTGTCAGCTGTTATGCACTGGAGGGCGCATATCCGGACAGTATTGAGCATCTGGAGGAAAACTACGGACTTGTGTATGACAAGGACAAATACAGAATTCTTTATTCGGTATTTGCTTCAAACCTCATGCCGGAGATTTCCGTGGTTTCCATGGATGAACTCGACAAACAGGATGAGAATCCGGATGATCAGGATATAATTCTTTATTAGAAAGGGGAACTGCACAGATGAAAAAGAGAACTTCCTACACGGTTGACACAGTATTTGTGCTCGTTCTCTTTGCAGTTTTTGCAATAACGGTGCTGTTCGTGCTTATCGCGGGAGCCGGTGTTTATAAAAACACACAGGCTCTCATGAAGGAAAGGTATGAGGAGCGCACCTGTATCTCATATATCACAACAAAGCTCAATCATTACGATGAGGACGGAAAGGTATATGTAACCGATTTCGGAGGCTTCTCCGCATTGGCTCTTGACGAGACCGTTTCGGGTATAGATTTTACAACATATATCTATTGTTGTGACGGAAAGATGAAAGAACTCAGATTCCAGAAGGGGCTTGAGTTTGAACCGTCTGCGGGACAGGATATCATTGACGCGAAGTATTTAAACTTCAGTCAGGACGGAAGTCTTATAACAATAAAATGTATCGGCGAAGAGGGAACGGTTTCTACTGTTGTCGTAAACGTTGCCAGTGAAACGGAGGCGGCAGTATGAAAGATATAAAAACACGTTCAAAATCATCTCTGTTCCTTATGGAACTCATAATTGTTCTTATGTTTTTCTCACTCAGCGCTGCCATCTGTATGAAGGTGTTTGCCGTTTCAAAGGTAAAGACGGATACGGCAAGAGATCTTGCGCAGGCATCCTTTGCCGCAGAAAGCTTTGCGGAGGTTTATAAGGAATACCGCGGAGATATGGGAAAGGTCGGAGAGTATTATTCCGTAAACGGTGTTACGAGCAACACAAAAAGAATGGTTTTCTTTTATGACTCCGAGTGGAACCGCATAACAGACGGCGGCGACGCCGTATATTCCATGGGCATAGTTACCG
Organism: uncultured Oscillospiraceae bacterium; assembly: GCA_900545655.1. Classification (GTDB taxonomy): domain Bacteria; phylum Bacillota; class Clostridia; order Oscillospirales; family Acutalibacteraceae; genus UBA1227. Next base: position 22,506 of record UQZY01000017.1, on the reverse strand, counting down.
ACAGAGACAAGAATCTCTTAAAGGCTTCTATAAGGGTTGCAAGAGTTGATGCCTCCGACAAGAGTATAATTGAGATTGTTGCGGCAACGACTGCGGCGGATAACTGAGGGGAGGCGTCATGATTATGGAAAAACACGTTGAACAGAATACAAGACAGTCCTCCGGTATAAACATAGGAAGTGCCTCCATAATAATGGTGTTTTCCGTGCTTTGCCTTACGGTATTTGCCGTGCTTACATTTGTGACTGCAAACAATGAGTATAAATTGTCGGTGAAGTCGGCAGATCAGGTAAAGGCTTATTATGCCGCTGATGAAAGTGCGACTGAAACTATGGCGAAGATTGAGACAATTGTCAAAAGCTCAGGCTCCTACGGTCTTATCACAAACGAGGTGAGCGGGCTCGGAGTTACTACGGAGACAACCGATAAGGGACTCGTTCTTTCATACACTGAAAAGATGGATGACTATCAGGAGCTCCGCGTAAAGCTTCTCTATGACGGTACAAGACTTTCCGTAAAGCAGTGGAAGCTTGTAAATACTGCCGAGTGGAACGCAGGAGAAATGACTATTTTAGGTTAGGACGGTTGAGGAAATGGATTTAATCACTCTATTGAGAGGTGCGGTTGAAAAGCAGGCGTCGGATATTTTCGTGCTTGCGAGCCTGCCGCTCTCCTATAAGCTCAACGGTATTATAGTTGCGCAGGAAGAGGAAAAGGTTACCCCGCAGATTTCCCGTGCGATAATCGAAGAGATATACGAAACTGCGGGCAGACCTATGGACAGACTGCTTAAAACGGGAGACGACGACTTTTCTCTTGCGATAAGCGGACTTTCACGTTTCAGGGTAAGCACCTACAAGCAGCGCGGCTCCCTTGCGGCGGTCATAAGACTTGTATCTTTTGAGATACCGAACTATGAGGAGCTCGGTATACCAGAGTCAGTTATGTCGGTTGCGGATAAAACTAAAGGTCTGGTACTGGTAACGGGACCTGCCGGCGGAGGTAAGTCAACGACCCTTGCATGTATCATTGACAGGATAAACGCAACGAGAAACGGTCATATCATCACTTTGGAGGAGCCTCTTGAGTACCTTCATAAGAATAAAAAGAGCGTTATTTCACAGCGTGAGATAGAAACAGACACGGAGAACTATGTAACGGCGCTTAGGGCATGCTTAAGACAGTCGCCGGACGTTATTCTTGTGGGAGAGATGCGCGACTATGAGACTATCAAGACAGCGATGACGGCAGCCGAGACAGGGCATCTTGTTATTTCTACCCTTCATACGGTGGGTGCTGCAAATACAATTGACCGTGTCATAGACGTATTTCCTCCGAATCAGCAGCAGCAGATAAGAGTTCAGCTTGCACAGCTCTTGCAATGTGTTATTTCACAGCAGCTTATTCCTACTGTTTCGGGTGAGCTTGTTCCGGCTTTTGAGGTTATGAATCTCAACAGTGCGATAAGAAACATGATTCGTGAGTCGAAGGTTCACCAGATAGACTCTATCATCGGAACCTCTGCCGCGGAGGGTATGGTTTCTATGGATACGAGTATTTACGAGCTTTACGAAAAGGGAATCATCACCGAGCACAATGCAATTAAGTTTGCCTCTAACGCAGACCTTCTTAAAAAGAAGATAGAGCACAACAAATTTTTAGGAAAAAAGTAAACTATTATGATACTCAACGTTTCAAAGCTTACTAAAAGCTACGGAGAAAGAGTCTTGTTTTCAGACGGCTCCTTCTCCGTTGAAAAAGGAGATATAGTGGGACTTATCGGCGCAAACGGTGTCGGTAAGACCACTTTATTTAATATAATCATCGGAACCGAAGAAAGTGACTCCGGTTCTGTTTTATTGTCGTCCGGAGCAAGGGTGGGGTACCTTGAGCAGCATGTTTGCTCAGACTCCGACAAGACCTGTTATGAGGAAACACTTACCGTTTTCAGTCATCTTTTTGAAATTGAAGAGGAACAGAAAAGCATAGAAGAAAGGCTGAGAGCCTTATCTGAAATGGAAACAGCGGACGGAACGACCGAGGAAATAAAAAAAGAAACGGAAAAGAAAGCAGATGAGGAAGAACGGCAGTCCCTTATCTTAAAGCAGGCAAAGCTTATTGAAGAATATGAAAACCTCGGAGGACTTACCTATGTGTCCCGTACTCATGCGGTTCTCTCCGGTCTGGGATTTACTGACGAAGAGCAGAGGCTTCCGGTCTCGGGCTTGTCCGGCGGACAAAAATCAAAGATAGGTCTTGCGAAGCTCCTGCTTACAAAGCCGGATATCATGCTGCTTGACGAGCCTACGAACCATCTTGACATAAAATCCGTACAGTGGCTTGAAAGGTTTATAACAGGCAGTAAAATTACCGCTCTTGTCATTTCACATGACAGATATTTTCTTGACCGTATATGCACCGGGATTGTCGAGATATACGCAAGGAAGATGTTTGCGACAGCGGGCAATTATACACGGCACATGGAGCTTCGCTCAGAACGTGATAAGACGGAGTCCCGCCACTATGAAAATACGATGGCGGAGGTTAAGAGAATTGAAGGCATAATCGAACAGCAGAGACGCTGGAACAGAGAAAAAAACATAAAGACCGCTGAGTCAAAGCAAAAACAGATTGACAGAATGCTTGACGGCCTCAGTGCCCCGGAGCATGAAAATAATGATTTCAGGTTTTCGTTTATGCCTCTCACCGAAAGCGGAGAAGATGTTTTGTCCGTTACCGACCTTAAAATGGAGTTTCCGGGAAAGCTTCTTTATGAGAAGGTTTCGTTTGACGTAAAAAAAGGAGACTCCGTTTTCATAGTGGGTGAAAACGGAATCGGCAAGACAACGCTTATAAAGCAAATAATGCGCAGGGGCAGGGGCGTGCGTTTCGGGGTAGGCGTGACCATAGGTTACTTTGACCAGCATCAGTTGAATCTGACTCTTTCAAAGAGAATAACAGATGAGATTCACGATGCGTTTCCGTCCCTTACGGATACCGAGGTACGTTCCGCTCTTGCAGTATTCGGCTTCAGAGGTGAAAAGGTGTTCGATACTTTGGAGGTGCTTTCGGGCGGAGAACGTGCAAAGGTTGCTCTTTGCAAGATAATGCTTAAAAAGTGCAATTTCCTTATCCTTGACGAGCCTACAAACCACCTCGACATCTACTCCATGGACGCATTGGAAAATGCACTTATGAGCTATACCGGTACATTGCTGGTTATCTCACATGACCGATATTTTATAAATAAGCTTGCGAACAAGGTCCTCGAGCTTAAGAGTGACGGGGCGAGAGTTGTTCCCGGCAATTATGAAAACTATGAGGAGCTGTTGCTTCGAGAAGCGGAGGCGTCGTCCTCTGAGGTTAAGGCTTCGGTAAAAAAAGAGCCGGGACACGGCGGACAGAGCTACCTCGAAAAGAAGCAAAGACGCTCCGAACTGACAAAGCTTCGGACGGCATTGCGTAAAACCGAGGAGGAAATAGAGAAGCTCGAGAACGAGATAAACGATACCGAAACGGCATTGGCGGATGATAAAATTGCAGCAGACTACGAGAGGATTTCCGAGCTGTCTGACAGGCTTGCCATTGCAAATACGGCACTTGAAGCCGCTATGGAAAAGTGGGAGGAGCTTTCACTTAAGGTATCAGAGGCAGATGCCGGGCAATAAAATACCGACAGACAAAATAACAATCCCCCTGCAAGCCGTTACAAGGCAGACAGGGTGATTTTTCATTACTTTTTATGAAAGCTCTCTTATCGAGAAAACGACAAACTTATATGTTTCGCAGTAATCGTTGTATTTTGAAATATTCAGTTCAAAGGCTCTTCCCGAAACATCTCTGAATACGTAAACAATTCTGTCCCTTCCGGACGCAAATTGTTTTTCGATGTATTCGTAGTCTGAATATCGTGCAAAATCTTTTTTAAAGTCCTCGGCGATGTAATTGTCACAGAGATGAATCATCATCTCGCGATGATCCTTAAACTTATTCGCGTATCGGTCAAATTCATCATTTTCTCTGGAGTGAACAAGCTTACTCATTTCATTCTCAAGGTTTATGATGTAAATAAGAATCTGGTCATGTATGAGCTGCTTTAAAACGCTCATGTTAAAGCATTCGTCTTTTTCGTATTCTCTTCGCTTCATTATGGTATCCGTAAGGAGACAGGTGTAGAAAAAGACACGTTTATTCTCTTCGTTGTGAATGGGGGTAAGACGAAGCATATGCCATTGGTATTTGTTGTCGCCCTTGTTTTTCAGAAGAAGTTCCTGCGTAAGGAGTTGATTTTCTTCATACGCCTTTCCCGTAACCTCCGGAGATAAAAATTCCTTGAATCTCTGGAAAAAGAGCGGATGGACGATATTGGTTGAATCTTCAATAAGCCTTTTTATCGTTATTCCGTTCTCAATGTCGTCTGAAACGGGGAGAAGGTCATCCACGGAAACCGGATAACATATGTCGTCTTCATAATTAATAATCGCCGTGAAGAGGAAATTTCTTTTGAGATAGTGTAAAATGATTTCATCTGTCCGTTCAATGTTTACACAGGGTTGTTCATTGTCGTTTATACTTTTCATTATTTCCGCCTTTTTCATATATTGAATCACCGGCTTTCATGACTGCTTTCTGACATTATTATACATAATTGCATAAAGTTTTTCAACATAATTGTAATTTTTTGTTGAAGTTGTATAGTTTCTACCGTTCTTTTTGAACGTTTTTCTGAATTTGCGTCTGATAAACGGTGCTTGCGGGTAAATACGATACAAATGTCTGCCGGAACGGTAAAAGAATAAGACTGCGATTCTCACGGGGAGAATTGCAGTCTTATCTTTTCCCTAAGGTTTCACTTTTGAGACACCTTATTAAAGCTTTGGAGCTGGAGATGGGACTTGAACCCACGACCTATTGATTACGAATCAATTGCGCTACCAACTGTGCCACTCCAGCACGTAGCATGAATGCCATTCACGCGCATATACATTCTAAAGGAAAAGGTGATTATTTTCAAGAGTCATTTTCGGTTTTTTTAAATGATTTTTTTTACTCGTCGTACATCGCCGTCAAAGGTAGTTTTAATTGACTTTGGCGTTCCGCTATGGTAACATATTTCAGTGAAATAATTGTAAAAATTAACTTTGGTATAGAGGAGACAGTTTTATGAAAAGACTTATTCCGATTGTTTTGATTATTTGTATGGCACTCAGTATGACGGTTGCTCTCACAGGCTGTAAGGAGAGTTCTCCTACCGTTCAGAAGCCTTCTTATGCAAACGGTGAGAATACATCCGGCAATGGTGAAAAGGCATCCCTTGACGCTTTCAAGGGTAAACTCATGGAGCCCTACGCAAAGATTATGGCAACGGGAAACTATATGTTTGAAGCAAGTCCCGACGGCCAAAATCCTATAACTGTTGCTCTTTATGGAGACAACACTCTTATTACCATGACCATGCCGGTCGAAAACAAGGATACTCTTGTAAGCTTCGTTAAAATCGGAGAAAAATATTATATCGCTCTGCCGACAGAAAAGGTTAAGCAGTCGGTAACTAAGGATACCATGGAGAATGAGCATCAGTTCTCACAGCTTGTAAATAACGCAAAGCTTGACAATGTACTCAGCGGAACATTCAAGAAGCAGGGAACTATCGACGGTGACGACGGTAAGAAGTACACTTATGAGGATTATTATGTTCCCCTTGCAACAACAACGTACCGCTTCATCTTCGATGACAGCTCACAGCTCGTTATGTTCGGCACACAGGTTACGGGAAAAGACATGTACTACGCAAACCTGAGCTTCTATGAAACTTCAGCTGATGCGTTTAACGTAATCGAATCCTATCAGGATGCAAGCAAGCTTTCTGCTTCGTCTTCACAGACAAATAACGCAGGCTGATTTCAGTGATATTTCGGCACTCCGGACACTGTCGGGGGTGCCTTGCTTTTCTTTTATAAAAGGGAGGTTTTTTTGTGACTGTATTGGTTACGGGCGGTGCCGGAGGTATCGGCGGTGCGGTGTGCAGGGAATTTGCCGCAGCAGGCTACAAGGTGGCAATAAACTATTTTAAGTCGGAGGAATCCGCAAACAGGATTGTCGATGAAATTCTTGAAGCCGGAGGAATGGCGAAGGCGTATAAGGCGGACGTTTCACAGCCTGCAGAGGTGTCTAAGATGGTGGTTGACGTTATGGCGGACCTCGGACACGTAGATGTGCTTATAAACAATGCGGCTGTTGCGTATCAGGGCCTTATCACGGATACGACGGACGTTATCTATGACCGCCTTATGGATGTAAACATGAAGGGCGCCTTCAACGCGACTAAGGCTGTTCTTCCGGGAATGATAAACAGAAAAGACGGAGTTATAATAAACATCTCTTCCATGTGGGGTGAGGTAGGCGCTTCCTGTGAGGTTATCTACAGCGCGTCCAAGGCCGCGCTTCTCGGCTTTACAAAGTCGTTGGCAAAGGAAGTCGGTCCTTCGGGAATAAGAGTTAACTGTATATCACCGGGGGTTGTGGACACTCCCATGAATTCTGCGCACGGAGAAAGAGATATGGAGGAGTTGTCAAACGAAACTCCTCTTGAGAGGATAGGCAAACCGGAGGAAATCGCTAAGGCAACCCTTTTCCTTGCGTCGGAAAACGCCTCATTCATAACGGGACAAATTCTGGGCGTAAACGGCGGGTTTATCATCTGATTCGGTCAAGGCTATGACGGAAAAGAATAATAAGATAACAGAATAAGATAATTACATCAGACGGGAATTTTACGATGAAAATAAAAATAAAGTATTTCACGGATAAAATCGAAAAGCTCAGGTATATCGACGGCAAGTCCGACTGGATTGACCTTCGCTGTGCGGAGGATATCTCCATGAAAAAGGGAGAGTGGAGACTTATTCCGCTCGGTATTGCCATGGAGCTTCCGAGGGGCTTTGAGGCTCATGTTGTGCCGCGTTCTTCAACCTTTAAGAACTTCGGTATCATACAGACAAACTCCATGGGGGTTATAGATGCCTCTTATTGCGGAGATAATGACCAATGGTATCTGCCGGCACTCGCCGTAAAGGATACCGAGATTCATGTCAATGACAGGATCTGTCAGTTCAGGATTGTTGAAAACCAACCCGAAATTGAGTTCTCGGAGGTTTTATCTCTTGAGGGAGAGGACAGAGGGGGCTTCGGCTCAACGGGAAAACAGTAGTATCTTCAAGGCTATAAAGGTACGCAATTATGATTTTTTCATGAGTATGTTTTTTTCATGGTTTGGTATTGCATATTCTCATAGCTTGTGTTAAAATTTCATTCATCAATTGAAAAGTGTCTTGATAGAGGTGCGGTGCTATAAGAGTAGCGCGGTGCAACCGGAACAATGGGTGCTGCGTGAAAGGATACATCGCCGAAGTGGAAAAGGGCTTGTTCGCTTATTTCTGCTGGGTCGTTGCAAAACATGTAACGGACTGTCACTTTATAGTGGAGCGCTGTCATAACTGTAAATGAAGCCTTATTTTGTTTATTTATGGTCGTGATAGTATCACGGCCTTTTTTATTTGATTTTTATTATTCTATAATCATTAAATGGAGGAAAATGAAATGGAAAAGAAAAGAAAAATTTCCGGTACAGCCATCGGCGCCATTGCATTTATGGTGCTCTTTGTTATAGGCTGTTGCTTTACCGGAAGCATTTTGGCGGCTAAAGGTACTCTTTGGGCTCTCTTACCGCCGGTTGTGGCAATAAGCCTTGCGCTTATAACAAAAGAGGTTTATTCGTCACTCTTCATAGGTGTTGTTGTCGGCGGTGCGCTTTACAGTCACTTTATGCCCGGACACCTTCTTGATGCGATTATCACCGAATCAATGATTCCGGCTGTTGCTGACAACGCAGGTATCTTTATCTTCCTTGTTGAGCTCGGAATCCTCGTTGCACTTGTAAACAAGGCAGGCGGCTCGGCTGCTTTCGGACGCTGGGCGCAGAAGCACATAAAAACAAGAGCCGGAGCTATGCTCGCAACCTTTGCACTCGGTATACTTATTTTTATCGATGACTATTTCAACTGTCTCACGGTAGGCTCGGTTATGAGACCCGTAACAGACTCTCATAAGATTTCACGTGCAAAGCTTTCGTACCTCATAGATGCTACAGCTGCTCCGATTTGCATGATTGCTCCCATTTCCTCATGGGCTGCGGCAGTTTCTTCGTACGCACCCGAGGGACAGGGCCTCAAGCTCTTTGTTTCGGCTATTCCGTACAACTACTATTCACTTCTTACATTGGTTTTCATCATTGCCATAACTCTTATGGGCTTTGACTACGGTTCAATGGCTATGCATGAGATAAACGCAAAGGAGAACGGCGACCTTTTCACAACAGGTGTTTATGAGGGTGAGCAGGAAGCAGAGCCGAATCCTAAGGGCAAGGTTATAGACCTTATTCTTCCGATTCTTTTCCTTATCGTAATCTGCGTTTATGCACTTCTTCGCGTAGGCGGAGTAGATGAGCTTGGCTTTGTAGCTGCTTTCGCAAATACCGACGCATTTGTAGGTCTTCCGTGGGGCGGCGTTGTAGCTCTCGTTGCTACAATCATTTACGTTGTTGCAAGAAGGGTTATGACATTTAAAGAGGCTATGGAGTGTATCCCCGCAGGCTTCAATGCAATGGTTCCCGCTATCCTTATCCTTACATTTGCAACAAGCCTTAAGAATATGACTTCCCTCCTTGAAGCACGTGAGTTTGTTGCGGCAGTTGTTGAAGGCGCTTCGGCAAGTCTTACATCGCTTCTTCCGGCTGTTATCTTCATCATTGCATGTCTCCTTGCTTTTGCAACAGGTACATCATGGGGTACATTCGGTATCCTCATTCCTATAGTAACGGCTATTTTCCCTGTCGGCTCGACACTCGGTACTATCGGTATCTCGGCTTGCCTTGCAGGTGCTGTTTGCGGCGACCACTGTTCACCGATTTCGGATACAACCATCATGTCATCCGCAGGTGCTCAGTGTAACCATCTGAATCACGTTGGAACACAGATTCCGTATGCAGTTACGGTTGCTGCTATATCATTTGTAAACTTTATTATCGCAGGCTTTGTTCAGAACGCACTTATCTGTCTTGCTACCGGAATTGTACTTACTATAGCTACTCTCTTCGCTATCAAGGCTATCACAAAGGGCGGAAGAAAAAACTACGAGAAAGACATGGCTCAGCTTAAAGCTGAAAAAACAGAGTAATTTCTTATAATACCGCTAAATAATAAAACCCTGATATCATCTTACTTGATGGTATCAGGGCTTTTGCTTTGTTATTCTACACCTCTGAAATAAAGTCCGCGCGTGAATTCTCCGAGGGGAGGCAGTTCCTTATCATATGCCTCGATTATTTTATTTACCTTTTCTTTTGACTCAACCGTAAAGCTCAAAAGCAGAAAGTCAACATTTTTTACGTCACTCAGCTTGTCGGCGATGTATATGGGACGGGAGTTCAGTATTTCACTGCATCCGTTACAGCACCTTACAGGGAACTTTATTCCCTTGCGGTCAGTAAGACTTTGTTCGCCTTTACAGCTTTTGCAGTCAAGCCCGTTTTTAATCGGGCAGTTCCTTGTAAGCATAAGAGCCGTGCGTCCGTAGGCGAGAATGCCTCTCGGCAGGGCTTCACGCAGAGTGGATATGTCTTTGAGCTCAAGCTCTGTAGAAACCAAGGTTGAATGAAGACCGAAGTTTTCTCTGTACTCCTTCAGCGCAAGGGAGTTGAAGATGTTTAAGGTGGAGCCTCCCATTATGGGCAATGTATATTTCTGTGAAAGAAGTATGCCGTCAACAGTCCCCGCATAAGCGAAGGAAGCGCCGTTGTCCTTTGCGGTTTTTATCGCTTTTTCAATCTTTTTTTGATTTCCGTAAAGGGCGCGCGGTATTTCCACACCGAACGGTACACCGAACTTTCTTATGAAGGAAAATTTATCCTCATGAGTCGTTACCGGTACGATGACGGAGGTTATTTTATGTTTTGTCATCGAGCTTACGGTTTCGGCGAAGTTGTCCGGGATCTGGTTTACATGCTGAAATCTTATGACCATGTTGAGGGGATTGCTCTCGATTTCGGGTTCAACATTGTGCGGTGTCAGCTTGTCCGGATAGAATTCCTCCGGATTTTCTCCAAAGGTCTTGACAAACGGCTCAATGAGCTTTGCTTCAAGTTCATTGAGCGCACCGCGCCGTATGTTGTTTATTTCGGAAACGGGGATATTGATGTTTTTGTCGATATCGATATCCGTCATTTTTACGTTGAAGGGTGTGCCTCCGGTTTTTTTGAGCTGCGTTCTTATGGTGGAAACCTCTGTGGCGTGGTTCAGAGCCTTCTGTACTTTATAGTCGGAGGTTACAAATACCCGTACCTTCCCGGTAGATGCCGAGGCCATGAGCGGCTTGTGGAGCTCCGCCTTGAGACTTATGGAAACGGGTATATTTTGCTCTTCCTTTTCATAAAGGAGAGCCAGCCTGTGAAGAACGGGGGCTGCGGCTGTTACATCGTCCTTTCCGCGGATGCCGAACATGTTTTTACCGAGGTGGTCGGTAAAGTATCCGTCCGTAAATCCCGATCTTGAAAAGACAGCCTTGAGGTCAGCTCTGAGTGCGGGATCGTTTTTACCGTCACGTGCGTTTTTGCAGGCTGTTACGGCTGCCGCAACGTATTCCGGACGTTTCATCCGTCCCTCAATCTTGAATGACTTTATACCAAGCTCCGAGAGCATAGGTATGCTGTCTATAAGTGAAAGATCCTTAAGAGAGAGGTCATAGCCGGTGCCGTGCGGTGCGCCGAAGCTTAAGCGGCAGGGCTGTGCGCACAGGCCTCTGTTTCCGCTTCTTCCGCCCAGCATTCCCGAAAGGTAGCACTGTCCCGAAACACACATGCAGAGTGCACCGTGTATGAACATCTCAAGGTCTATTGAGGTGTTTTCTTTTATATGCTTTATTTCTTCATATGAAAGCTCCCTCGGAAGCACCGCCTGGGTGAATCCGAGACTCTGAAGCTTGTTAAAGCCTTTTTCCGTTGACACCGCCATTTGGGTTGAAGCGTGAATGGGCATGGTGGGTGCAAATTCCCTCACAAGCCGTGCAATACCGACGTCCTGTATAATAAATGCGTCTGCACCGAAGGCACAGCCGCATTTTATAAGTTCAAGTACAGCCGGAATTTCAGCGTCGAGAATAAGGGTGTTCAGAGTGATATAAACTCTGACGCCTCTGACATGACAGTAGGAGATAGCAGCTTTTAGCTCTCTTACACTGAAATTTTCCGCATTTCTTCTTGCGTTGAAATTTCCCACACCGAGATAAACCGCATCTGCTCCGCACCTTACGGCGGCAATAAGCGAATCCTTACTGCCTGTCGGTGCCAGAATCTCAGTGTTGTAATTCATAAGTATGTCCCTGAAAAATTATTTTATTTTAAAAAGAAGTCATTTTTCCGCTGCCTGCACGGAGTGTGTTTATCTCTTTGTTGAGTCTGTCAACGTCTCTGTGAGCAACCTCTGCTTCAAGCTTATAGCGTGCGGAGTCCTCAAGATACTCCTTTATCTGACTGCGAAGGTTGTCCGCCGTGTCAGAAGACTTCTTTGCGATGTCGGCGTAATCAAGTGCTGCAAGAATTGCTGCCTGTGTGATAGAAAGTCTTGAGTTTTCGTGAACGATTTTCTGAAGTTTTTCATCAAGAGCATTTCCAAGTTCCAAAACGTATTTCGGGTCGTCGTCGGAGGTGATATAGTAGTCACTTCCGCAAATACTGATCTTAACTTTATTTTTTTCCATAACGCTACCCCTCTTATACTAATGATAATTTACACTAAAAGTATATCACACAGGCAAAATGAAATAAAGGGGTAATTTTGACCCGGAAATCTTTAAAAATCTATAAAAGTGGGCACCCTGCGGGTCTTAAGCAGGTCTAAGGGCAAAAGCCACTCATAGACCCGGTATCCACGGACTTTTGCAGCCATTATCATTTTATGAGATGACTTCCGGGCGGGATACTGTGAGCGGTGGGACGGGATTTGATGTAAACTTCATTTGACACGGTTTTTTTCGTGACTTATAATTGTTTTGTTTTCGAAATAGGAGGAGTAGGTATGAAAAAAACAATCGGGTTTATTTTTGCGGATGAAATGGAATACAAGCCGTTTTATGAATATGTGAGCACGCGCGGCGGAGCGACGGTTGCCGCCGGAGGAAAAGAGTATATACACTATGTGACTGAAAATGTCGAGATATATGCAGCTGAAAGCGGTATCGGCAAGGTGAACGCCGCGCTTGCAGCCGCAGACCTTTATTATAACTTCAAGGTCACGGCTGTAATGAGCGCCGGCCTCTCGGGTGCCGTGTCACATCTTAAAAAAGGGGATATCGTTGCCGGCGACTCATATGTCGAATGCGATTTTGATTTGCGTGAGTTCGGTTATCCGCTCGGCAAGAAGCCGGGCGGCGAGTATATCTATAAGGCGGATGACGAGCTTCTTTCGGCAGCCTTGTCTCTTGACGGCATGAAAAAAGGCCGCCTCGGAACGGGCGACTTTTTTCTCACCGACTCACAAAAAAAAGATGAGTACAGGAATGAATTTGTTATAAACGCATTCGACATGGAATCAGCGGGTATCGCGGCTGCCTGCCATAAGTACGGAATTCCGTTTCTATCAATACGGAAGATATCCGATGACGCGGATGATACGGCTATTGATTCTTACAGAGAGATGAACAATCTCTGTGAGGAAACCCTCACAGAGATTCTGCTTGAAGTAGTCTCGCGGCTATAACGGTTATATCGTCCGTTACAGTCCCTTTCTCAAATGCGGTATCCGCAATCCTTTTCGACAGTGTATCCATATCATCTCCCTTGAAGTATGAAAGCTGTTTTGCGATAGATACCTCGTCGGTGACCCATACGCCGTCGCTTGACATGAGAATTATATCATCCCTTGAAAGAGTGGCGCTTGCGTGCGAGTATTCGGCTTCTCCGAGTATTCCTATGGGAAGCGCAACCCTGTTAAGTTTTAAAACACGGCGGCCGTGACGCACAAGCGTTGCGGCTGCTCCTGCTTTGTAGAAGTCCGCACGACCTGTTGAGAGGTCTATACAAGCCATATCAACGGTCGCAAGCGCCTCATCGGCGGAATTCAGCATCATTGCGGTATTTGTGATGCCGAGTGCATGCGGAAAATCCACCCCTTCCCTGATAAGGCTTTGCATCACCTCGACGGAGAGGGCGCTGCAAAGGGCTGCCGGGGCTCCGGTTCCCATGCCGTCACTCAGCAGCATATAAAACTTTCCGTCATCTGTTTCGAAGCTTTTGAAGTAGTCGCCGCACCTGCGGTTGCATTTCGCCGCAACCTGGTGCATGCCGAGCTCAACTTCAAAAGCTTCCTGCGGCATGTCACCGACGTCCTCTTTGCTTTCGGACAATTCCCTGAGCATCGCCCCGGCCTCTTTTATCTGTCTCGTAAAGGTATCCCTCATTATTGCGGTTTTTGCATCTTCGGGGAAGAGACCGTTTGTTTTCTCGGATACATCGCACAGGAGGTCTGAAATCCGGATTATTGTGTCGGATAAGGACCGGAGACGACCTTCAAGGGAAACCCTTGTAAGTCTTGTATTTTCATCAGTCGGCAAGAGGCTTCGTTTTATAACCGACAGTATGTCGCAGGGGATTATTATGTAGATTATTGCGGCGGGAATAAAAGAGAAAAGGGGAACTTTACTGCCTGTCCCGAGAGATGCCGCGAGAAAGGTTACAAACGTAATTCCGATATTTTGCAGCTTGTTTTTTTCATCTAAAAACAGCATCATAAGGAACGGCAAAGCGACAAGACTCAGGTTTATAAACCAAAATTCAATTCCCGTGAGGCTGAGTAAAAAAAGAGCCCCCGAAACTGTTGTGGAGATGCGGTTACGGGTTTTGAATAATTCTTCGAAAAAATATGCGGCACCGGCGGACAGCAATGCCTCAAGGATAAAGATAAGCAATGTATCCAATTTGAATCTTGTCGAAAACATCACAGTAAGCGAGGTTGCCATACACGAAAAGGCCGTGACGGCGGCAATGAATTCCGATGAGTTTTGGAATCTGCTGTCCTTTGTCACGCTGCGTATAACCGTTATGATGAATAGTGTAGCCACATATCTTATGGCTACGATATTTTCCTCCGGACACATGAAGTATCCTACGGATGCTCCGATAAGTCCAATGGGGGTGAAGCTGCTCGGAAGAGCCGCAACAAATGCAATTCCGAGCGGCGAGATGCGTCCGAGAGCTTCGCTGAAGGATAAAAGGAAAGAGATAACGAGTGTAAGTGCATACCAAAGAACGGCTTTTAACGTAATTTTATTTTTTAACATCTTTAATCACCGTGTAAAAGTATAAAATCCGCAGGGAGCGAAAGGTGTCGCTCTCTGCGGAACTTTTTTGTAAGGTTTCGGTGTTTTTTGTTCTATAACTGCTCTTTCAGGTACACTTTGACATTTTCAAAGAGAATGAAGCTTTCAGGCGGAAGATGAACGGTACGTTTGTCTTCGCTTATTTCGCCGTCACCGATAAGCTTTATGGGGTTTGTGATATAATCCGGCAGACGGTAGTCAATTGCCTCTGAAGCTCTGTTCGCTATGAGTATGATTGAGTGCTTCGGGTTACCGTCTTTTTCTCTTGCATAAGCGATACAGCCGTCCGCTCCGGATATGGGAACAAACTCGGCATCCCTGAGCATATGATTGTTTGCACGTATCTTTCCGAGCTTTTCAAAGAATCCGAGGAGATCCATATCAAGATTTCCCCACGGAAAAGCCTGACGGTTAAAGGGATCCTTAAGACCCTCCATGCCTACCTCGTCTCCGTAGTAGACGGAGGGGAAGCCCGGAAGAGTATACTGTATGGCGGCGGCAATTTTCAGAAGGCGTTTACACCTTTCCTTTTGCTCTGTTGAAAGAAAGAAGCCTGCCTGCCATTCTTTACTTTTTTCAGGTCCTTCGGCATCCTCGCCGGAAAGCCTTGAAATTATACGCACGGTGTCGTGTGTGCCGAGCGGATTCATGAGTGCGTCCACGATTTCTTTCGGATAGTTCTCCGTTATCGTGAGGACGCGTTCCATAAAGTCCTCGGCATTGTCATTTACGAGATAATCAATGATTGCCTCCCTGAAGGGATAGTTCATTACACTGTCGAGCTCTTTCCCGAGCAGGTATTCGCGCCTTACACCGTAAGCGGTTTTTGTGGAGGCGTCCTCCCAGACTTCTCCGAGAAGGAAGGCATCCGGATTTTCGGCTTTTATACGCTCACGTATCTTAACTATGAATTCATCCGGAAGCTCATCGGCAACGTCAAGGCGGAAGCCGTCTGCTCCGAGGCGCATCCATTTCGCAATAACACCGTTTTTACCGGTGATGAATTCCATGTACGACGGGTTTGTTTCATCTGTCTCCGGCAGGGTATCTATTCCCCACCAGGAGCTGTAACTGTCGGGCCAGTTGTTGAATTTGTACCATTTGTAATAGGGGGATGACTTTGAATTGTATGCGCCGTCACCGTCGTATCTCTTATAACGGTTGAAATAAATGCTGTCATCTCCTGTGTGGCTGAATACGCCGTCAAGGATTATTTTTATTCCCAGCTTATGTGCTTCCATGCAGAGTGAAATAAAATCCTCTTCCTTTCCGAGAAGCGGGTCTATTGACTCATAATCAGCCGTGTTGTACCTATGATTTGAGTGTGCCTCAAAGATAGGGTTTAAGTATATCATATCAACATTGAGCGATTTTAAGTACGGAAGTTTTTCTTCGATTCCCTTAAGGTCTCCGCATTGGTAGTCGTTGTTCCAAACACCGAAGAGGGGATCCATGGTGTACATGGGCAACTCGCCCCAACGCTTGAGGTTTCTGTCAAGCGGGACAATTTTTTTTGTTCCGGAATTGCAGAATCTGTCAGGGAATATCTGATACATGATTCCGCCCTTCCATTTTGAATTAATGACCTGTGATCCGTCATAAACCGTGAGCTGCCATCTGTTTTCGGGGACATTTACATAGCCGGTTGAATACTCTCCCTTATATACCTGATAAACTCTTGAGCCTACCGTATACTCAAAGTTATACCAGTACAGTCCGGTTTCCTTTGCAGTGTATTCAAGCTCCCAGAACCTTGAGTCATCCTCATATTCGTTTGTCGGTGCAAAATCATATCTGTGGATTATTGCTCTGTCTTTGTCGTTATAAATGACAAGGCAAGCCCTCTCCGTTTCCGCACCGAGTTTTTCACTCGGGAGAAGCAGACGGAACTTAAAAGCGGTTCCCGTGGCTACGGCACCGTATTCTGTTTTATAATTCTTGTCCCTTGAATTATAAAGCATTTTTAATTTTCCTTCGTTTTATAAAATTTAACCTGTCGGTTTATTCAATGGGGGAGATATGCCAGATATTGTTTGCGTACTCCCTGATTGCCCTGTCTGCCGCAAAGATGCCCGCGCTTGCGGTGTTCATAAGCGACATCTTTGCCCAACGCGTTTTGTCGTTGTACGCATTTACGACCTCTTCACGGACTCTGTGATAATCCGCATAATCCGCTATGACCATATACGGGTCGTTGTGAATGATGTTTGCAATCTCGGGGAATTGCTTGCCGTTTACGCCTTTGTTTATAAAATCTATGATTCTGCGAATATCTTGGCTGCTGCTGTAGTAGCCGTAGGGATCATAACGCTTT
This sequence comes from uncultured Oscillospiraceae bacterium, assembly GCA_900545655.1. Taxonomy (GTDB): domain Bacteria; phylum Bacillota; class Clostridia; order Oscillospirales; family Acutalibacteraceae; genus UBA1227. The sequence continues at coordinate 5,765 of UQZY01000017.1, read as the reverse complement.
GAAAGCTCTTCGACCTCCGGTGTTTTCATACCGAAGATAAAGATGTTGTCCTCTCCGACAGAGTCATGAATTTCTATGTTTGCGCCGTCAAGCGTACCGAGTGTTACGGCTCCGTTTATCATGAGTTTCATGTTACCTGTTCCGGAAGCTTCTGTTCCCGCAAGGGATATCTGTTCGCTGATATCCGCTGCCGGCATAAGCTTTTCGGCGAGGGATACATTGTAATCCTCAAGGTAAACCACCTTTATCTTGCCCTTGATGTCGGGGTCGTTGTTTATGACCTCGGCAAGGTTACATATAAAGCTGATGATTTTTTTTGCCATGAAGTAGCCCGACGCGGCTTTTGCGCCGAAGATATATGTTCTCTTGGTAAAGTCCATATCCGGATTTTCCTTGAGAAGAAGATAGTTGTTTACGATATCCAGCGCATTAAGGTGCTGTCTTTTGTACTCGTGAAGTCGCTTAACCTGTACATCAAAGATTGAATCAGGGTCAATCTCTATACCCTGTGTTTCGTGGATATACTTTGCGAATTCTATCTTGTTTTCTCTCTTGATTTCGGTGATTTTATTCAGAACAGCAGGATCATCCTTGAATGCTTTAAGCTTTTCAAGCTCCATGCCGTCATATACAAAGTTTGATCCGATAAGCCCGGAGATATAATCCGTAAGGCGTGGGTTTGACTGACAAAGCCAACGTCTGTGAGCGATACCGTTTGTGACGTTAGTGAATTTCTTCGGTGTGAGCTTGTAAAAGTCGCTGAACACGGTGGTTTTAAGAAGCTCACTGTGAAGAGTGGAAACTCCGTTTACGCTGTGGCATGTTGCAACGCAGAGATTTGCCATTCTGATAATTCCGTTTGAAACGATAGCCATCTCTTCAACCTTGTCGGCATCATGTGTGACATCCCAGATGAATGCGCGGTATCTGTTGTCAATCTCTTTGACAATCTGGTAGATTCGCGGAAGGAGAGAGAGGAAGATATCCTCAGGCCAGCATTCGAGAGCCTCCTTCATAACGGTGTGGTTGGTATATGCAAAGGTCTGGGTTACAATTTTCCATGCATCGTCCCAGCTGTATCCGCAGTCGTCAAGGCAAATTCTCATAAGCTCGGGAATTGCCAATGTAGGATGTGTGTCATTTATGTGTATGGCCATCTTTGACGGTATTGAATCTATCGTCTTGTTTTGGCGAAGATGACGCCTTACGATATCCTGAACAGAAGCCGAAACAAGGAAATACTGCTGACGAAGACGAAGGCTTTTTCCCTCCGGATGATTGTCGGCAGGGTAGAGAACCTTGCAAATAACCTCCGCCATAGCCTGCTGCTCAACTGCTCGTATATAGTCTCCCTGATTGAAAAGTGACATATCAAATCCCGGGGAATCGGCTTTCCAAAGTCTTAAGCGTGAGTAACCCTTTCCGTCTTTTCCGGGAACAATCATGTCGTAAGGAGTGGCGATAACCGAGGTGGCGTTGGAAATCTTTGCGTCGAAAAATCCTTGATCCCAACTACACTCAAGGTCTCCGCCGAAGTTTACCGTAAGCTTAAGATCATCCTTTTCGGTGAGCCAAACCTCACCGCCCGGAAGCCAGTAATCCGGTAACTCGGTCTGCCATCCGTCAACCAGCTTTTGCTTGAAGATACCGCATTCGTAGAGAATTGAGTAACCCATCGATGCATATTCTCCGGTCGCAAGTGCGTCCAGATAACATGCTGCAAGTCGTCCGAGTCCTCCGTTTCCGAGACCTGCGTCCGGCTCACACTCATAGAGCTTGTCAAGGCTCATGCCGAGGTCGGAAAGAGCCTCTTTTGCCACGGATGTGAGGTTTAAGTTGTAAAGATTATTTTTAAGGGAACGACCCATAAGGAATTCCATACACATATAGTAAACGGCTTTTGCATTGTCGTTTTTCTTTACCGTTTCCTTAAACTCGTAACAGCCCTTTGTGAGGTATTCCTTTACTATTGTTGCGACTGCCTTGTAAATCTGCGATTCGTCAGCTACGTCAGGGCTTACGCCGTAGAGATGTGAAAGCTTGGATACGAGTTGTGCTTTGAATTCGTCTTTTGTTATTGAGAAGTCTGCCATAAAACCACCTAAAGGAAAATATATTCGGTCGTGAAAGAAGTAATCCCTTACACGCCTGTTTGTTTTTTTAATTACCATTAAGACACCGATGAACTTGATTGGCGATTACGAAAAACTCTGCTGCCGATTTCTGAAAAACCTGACCGGCAAGCATTGAAAAATCGATTATCAGGCATCGGAAAGAAAGTATCGCCCTGTTAACAAATAAGTAACAGTTTATTAAAATAATAATCAAAATAATATATAAGTATACACTAATTTTACCATAATAACAAGCGTTTTAAAAAATATGCAGTTGATAACCGTGTGTTGTGTTTTGTGCTTTTTGAATACCCTATCTGTAGTGTTTCGTTGCCGTTTTCCGTACTTATAAAAAAGGCGCAGAGCATTTGCTGTGCGCCTTTTCGTTACTTGCTATTAAGTATTTTCAACACAGTCCTTTATGATTATTTAATCATAAGGTGGTTGCGGATGAATGACTCAATCTCGCTCTGTGTGAAGATATGCTTTACAGGATATGTCGGGTTTGTTTCTGCCATACAACGCTCAGCGATAGTAGGAATGTCTTTCTCCTGAATGCAGTCAAAGCCTGTAGGAATGTTCATTCTTTCGTTCATAGCGCGAATTTCAGCAACAAATGCCTTTGCCTTTTCTTCCTGAGAAGCACCGGTAATTCCGACAGCGTCAGCAAGCTCTGCAAGTTTGTCGTAAACGTATGGTCCAAGCAACTCCTCTGACATAACATGAGGAAGAATTACTGACATTGCAAGACCGTGAGGAACTCCGTAGAGACCACCGAGTCTGTGTCCGATTCCGTGTACGTAGCCTACGCCGCCACGTGTAAAGCACATGCCTGCATAGTATGAAGCGAGAAGAAGCTGTCCTCTTGCCTCGATGTCGGTGCCGTCATTGTATGCACGCTCAAGATACTTGAAGATGATCTGTACAGCCTTTACACCGTAATTGTTGAACTTCTTGTTGTTGTACCAGATGTTTGTGTATCCCTCAACAGCATGGGTGAGAGCATCCATACCTGTTGTTGAAGTGATATGCTTCGGAAGACCTACTGTAAGTTCCGGATCGAGTACTGCATACTTTGCACGGATAAACGGGTCCATGATGGGGAACTTGTCGTGTGTATCCGGGTCTGTTACAACTGCTGCGATTGTTGTCTCTGAGCCTGTACCTGCTGTTGTCGGTACAGCAAAGAGCGGCGGCGGAATAAGTCCGTTCATCTTGAGTGCGGGAAGAACAACCATGAAAGTACCGCTCATTTTCTTTACGGGACGATTAGGTCTTGCAACTCTGGCGATTGTTGCCTTTGCACAGTCCATAGGTGAACCGCCGCCGAAAGCGATAACAGCCTGACAACCGTTTTCGTTGTAGATCTTCAGTGCGTCTTCAATATTCTGAACAGTCGGGTTCGGCTGTGTCTGATCGTAGAGAGCGTACTGCACGTTTGCATTTTTGAGTTCTTCAAAAAGCGAACCAAGAAGATTGAGGCTCATGAGACCGGGGTCTGTTACTACGAGAACCTTGTCTATACCTCTCTGCTTGATAACTGAAGGAAGCTTTTTAACGCTGCCCGGTCCGTCGATGATGATGGGATCCGGGAAGAACCATCCCCAAGCGTACATGGCGCCTGTGAAGATTACTTCAATTCCTCTCCAGCCTGCTTTTTTCAGAGTCCACTTTAAATCCATAATTTCTACCTCCATAACCTTTCTTTTTGTTTTTAAAGATCCCCTATAGTATAAAGCATGGGGACTAAAATTTAAAGCGAAAAAGGAGAGAGGGAGACTATTTCGGCAATTTACCAAAAATACGGAGCTTTTCATTATACAAAAGGTACGAAAAAAGTGTATAACTTTGATATACTTTGATACAAACTATGATACTTTTTTAACAACTTACGGTATTTGGATGAGTGTTCATAAGGAAGAATTGGTTTCTCGCTTAAAAGTCCAATATGCTTTTGTCAAAAAGCCTCGCAAAGTGACAGCCCGGCTTTGCTTTATTTCCCGGCTTCGGCATAAAAATTTTTTATAGCTTTGAAATTGCAACACACTTCAAAATAATATATTTTTCACAATTTAATCCGCCTTGAAATTTCATCCTTTAAGAGTGTGTTCAATGAAAAAAGACCCTTGAAATTTCGACCTTTAGAAATTTGCTCCTGCTTATCAAACGGTCTCTAAGCTTTCACTTGCAAAATACTTAGAGTTTTCACTTGCAAAATACTTAGAGATTTTTATTTGCAAAACACATGGTTACCTATATACGTTGTTATCGGGCGTTTCCTTATCCAAGCGCTCTTTGCCGTGGACGGATTGTAATAGTATATTGCTCCTCCTGTGGGATCCCATCCGTTTATGGCATCCCTTGCTGCGCGCTTTGCGGAGTCTGTTACCGCGGCGTACCAGTTTGAATCTCTCACGCATGAAAAGGCTCCGTTTTGATATATGACACCGGAGATGGTGTCGGGGAACGACGAGTGCGCAACCCTGTTAAGCACAACCGCCCCGACAGCCACCTGCCCGGTGTACGATTCGCCGCGAGCCTCCGCAGAAATAAGGCGCGCCAGCAAATTCAGGTCGGCAGCAGTATATTTTCCGGACGATGAACCTGTCCCCGAACCGAGGCCGAGATACAAAAGGGTCTTCGGCCCTGCGATTCCGTCCGCAGTGAGTCCGCAATGCTTCTGAAATGCAATCACCGCATTTTTTGTCCTGCTGCCGTATACTCCGTCCACGGTGCCGGGATTATATCCGAGTTCCTTTAGCTTTTTTTGTATCCTCCTGACCTCTTCGCCGGTTGAGCCGTATTTCGAAAGAACCTGCACGGCATTCACGTCGGATGCTTTTTGCGACAGGGAATCAGGAAGCTTGTTTGCAACGAGAGATACTATCAGTAAGAGCAATGTAAACGCCGCGAGAACGGAAAATATTACTCTGAAGTGAGTAGGTAAAATTCCGAATGAAGAAGTGTAATTCGACGATTTTACGCTAAGGGATCCATCGCCGGGAACCTTTTCAGTTGAACTTTTTGTCGGAAATTCACCGACTATGATTTTGTTTTGCGGTTTTATTTTTGATTTTCTTTCTGTTATTTTGCTTATCATAGGGTATTATTCCTTTCGTTTATCTTGTTCGGTGATAATGACTTGTACTTGTTTAGTGACAATGAATTGATGTTGCACACTAATAAACCTGTAACGCGAGCTTTTACACGATTTTTCACACAACCTTCTCGGATAAAAGCAACCGATTCAGAGGCTGTATTTATTTGGTAAATATTTAACCTTTTAAATTGTGCTGTTATCATTTTTATTAGTTTTCTCAAAAATTTTGAAAAAATCCAAAAATAGTTGTTGACATTACGGGCTTAGGCGTGGTATATTAATCGAGCGCTTTGGAAAGCCCGAGCGCATATGTACCTTGAAAATTAAACAACGACAAACTAGAAATGGACCCTGAAATTTCAATTGAGATTTCGTACAGAATTTCGAACAATGAGTTTGAAAAAGACATTGAGAAATGTCAGCAAAAGTAATGAGCTAAAAGCTAACTGAGATAGTTTCGTCTGTAAATTCCACAGACGTAATTATACAATTAATCAGAGAGTTTGATCCTGGCTCAGGACGAACGCTGGCGGCGTGCCTAACACATGCAA
>UQZY01000016.1 GCA_900545655.1 uncultured Oscillospiraceae bacterium | reverse complement strand
CCTCAATATTGATGATAAGCTTTATGTACTCATCAGTACCCGGGACAAGGGTATTAAAGCGTATGTCATAGTAAACCGTGCCCTCACGCTCCAACTTGTCTACGGTATCATCTCCTATGATATGCGGATAACTCTCATCCGGGTTCACACCCATACTGAATGAAATGGTATCTCCCTCTATACACTGTTCTTCAATGAATTTCATATCATACTCCTTATACTCATCTACACAAGACTTCAGTATTTTTGCAAGCACGGGTTTTCTGGATAAGACCTTTTTGCAGACCGTATCATATCTGGATTTTTTAATTTTTAATTCTTCTTTTTCGGTATTCATAGTCAAATGTTTTTCCTCCAAAAAAAGTTGTTACAAGTATATGATAACGCCGTAGGTATGGGAAAAACAAGTAGGAGTATGAAAGGTAAAATAGGACGTGTTTTGTGTCGCAATGTAAAGAAATTTTGACAAAAAAAACCGGACTTTCGTGCCGTTCAGTCCGTTTTAACGTACTTAGTGACCGAAGCGGCAGAGAAATGGAATGATTTCTGTTCAAATATACTGCTTAATATGGTATAATATTGCACAATATAATCGTTTATACTTTGAAGAGGTGCGTATGATAGAGTCGGATATTGCACAAATTGAGCAAGGACTTAAAGCGGCATTTGTTGATGGAAAGGTTTCGTCAAATCTTGCATATAAGCCTCAATTTGTGTCGAACAATTATAAGGAAGGTCGCAAGGTTCTTTCAACTGTTGAGGAAGAGCTCAGGTCTTGTGACGCCTTTTTTATAAGTGTTGCATTTATAACTGAAGGTGGAATAGCACCTCTTATGCAAACGCTCGAAGAGCTTGCCGAAAGGGGAGTAAATGGTAAGATACTTACCACGGATTATAGGGTGTTTACACAGCCGAAGGCACTTTTAAGGTTGGCAAAATTTGAAAATATTGAACTGAAGATATATAAGGTTGAAAATGAAGAGTGCAGTTATGGTTTTCACACAAAGGGCTACATATTTAAGAAAAATGGCATTTATCGTATTCTTACAGGCAGTTCAAATTTGACTCTCAATGCACTTACAAAAAACAAAGAGTGGAATACAAAAATAATCTCCACTGAAGACGGAGATTATACCAGACACGTTGTGGATGAATTTGACATCCTTTGGAATTCTGACAAGGCTAAATCATATGATGAGTACTTTGATGATTATGCGGTCCTTTACAGTTCTGTTATAAGGCACCAAAAAGAAATTGCCCGTAGTCAAGATATCATTCCTATTGAGCAATATACATTGACTCCCAACAAGATGCAGCTTGCGTTTATTGCAAATCTTCGTAAGGTGCTTGACGAAAACGGTAGTCGTGCATTGCTTATTTCTGCAACGGGAACAGGTAAAACCTATGCCAGTGCCTTTGCACTCCGTGAGCTTGGATTTAAGCGCGCACTGTTTCTTGTTCATCGTACACAAATCACAGATCAGGCGAAAAAGTCCTTTGTCAATGTTTTCGGCAAAACAATAAAAATGGGGTTACTCGGCGGAGGCCATAACGACGTTGAATGTGACTATATCTTTGCAACCGTGCAGACTATGTCAAGGGATGAAACTTTACAGCAGTTTAATCCGGCATATTTTGATGTTGTGGTTATAGATGAAGCTCATCACAGCGGGGCTCAAAGCTATGAAAAAATAATGAAATACTTTAAACCGAGACTCTATCTCGGAATGACCGCTACACCTGATAAAAGAGACGATATGCAAGGCGGAATGAGTATATATGAGTTGTTCAATTATGAGATAGCATGTGAAATCAGGTTGAATGATGCACTTGAAAATGACCTTTTGTGCCCGTTTCATTATTTCGGAATATCTGATATTGAGGGCGTTGATGATGATATTTCATTTTCAAACCTTACATCTGATGAGCGTGTAAAACATGTTATGGAAAAGGCCATGCTTTATGGTTACAGCGGGGAACGTGTTAAAGGTCTGATTTTTTGCAGAAAAATTGATGAGGCGAGGGAACTTTCCGAAAAATTTAATGAGCGCGGATGGAAAACGCTGGTGCTTACGGGCTCAAATACTCAGGAAGAACGTCAAAATGCTATAAACAGGCTTACAAAGAGCAATGGTGAGGATTGTCTTGATTATATATTCTCAGTAGATATTTTTTCCGAGGGTGTTGATATTCGTGAAATCAATCAGGTTATCATGCTTCGACCGACGACTTCTCCTATAGTATTTGTGCAGCAGCTCGGCAGAGGTCTTAGAAAATGTGACGGTAAGGAATTTGTTGTAGTACTTGATTTTATAGGAAATTACAATAATAATTTTATGATTCCAATAGCTCTTTCGGGTGACAGAAGTTATAATAAGGACAATATTCGCAGATATGTTCTTGAAGGTGAACGCATTATTCCGGACGCATCAACTATCCATTTTGACAGGGTTTCAAAGCAAAAAATTTTTAAGGCGATTGACTCGAAAAATTTCAGTGAGATTAAACTTTTAAAAGAAAATTATTTAACTCTGAAAGATAAACTCGGCAGGATTCCTACTCTTATCGATTTTGATGTATACGGTGAGATGGATCCGCTCAGGTTTTCTGATAATTCATCTCTCGGTTCATACTACAAATTTCTTGTTAAGCATGAGCCGGAGTTTAAAATCAGACTTACCGATGATGAAGAATTGCTTATAAGATTCATTTCCGATAAATTGTCGAACGGTAAAAGAGTATATGAACTTATACTTTTAAAGCTCCTACTTACCGAGTATGACGGACTTATTGAAAAAATGAGCGGATTTGTAAAAGAAAAATACGGGCTGGTTATAACCGAGGAAATCGTGACAAGTATCGTAAATGTTCTTACAAACGAATTTGCGGTGGGCTCGGGTAAGGATACATATAAAAAATGTGTATTTATTGAGCGAGATAATGATGACTACAGAGCGACCGAACTTGTAAAAAGTGCACTTAAAAATCAGGGCTTTGTTTCACTTTATAAAGATCTTATTAATTTTGGAATTAGTCGATATGAAAGGGATTATATAAATCGCCACAAGGACACAGATCTCGTTTTGTTTAAAAAATACACATATGAGGATGTGTGCCGATTGCTCAATTGGAAGCACAACGAGGTTTCAACCAATATAGGCGGTTATAAGTATAAGCAGGACACCAATACATTTCCGGTGTTTATAAATTATGAGAAGGATGCCGATATATCCGCCACCATCGCATACCGTGACAGATTTGATAACTCGCCGTCAAGGCTCATTGCCATTTCAAAGTCGCAGAGAACGCTTTCCTCCGGCGATGTACAGCGTTTTATTTCCTGTACAAGGGATGCATATGGGTGTGATAAAAATTCTCCGCCTCCGAAAGTATTCTTATTTGTCAGAAAGAATAAAAATGACAACGGTTCAAAGGAATTTTATTATCTCGGTCAGATGTATCATAACGGTTTTACAAAAGAGTTTATTATGCCCGGGACAGATAAAAGCGCGGTTGAAATAGGTTGGGACCTTGAGACACCGGTGCGTGAAGATATCTATGAGTATTTTGAGTGTGAGGATAAGATATGAAAACAGTGAATGTCGTTGCGGCGATTATTGTAAGGGACAATAAGGTGTTTGCAACTCAACGGGGTTACGGCGAATTTAAGGACGGATGGGAGTTCCCCGGAGGCAAGGTTGAGCCCGGTGAAACACCGGAAAACGCTATTATACGTGAAATAAGTGAGGAACTTGATACGGAAATCCGCGTCGATGAATTTCTCACAACTGTTGAACATGATTATCCGACGTTTCACCTTTCTATGAAGTGTTATTTGTGCTCCGTTATTTCAGGTTCGCTGACGCTTATTGAACATGAAAATGCTAAATGGCTGAATTGTGACGAGCTTTATTCTGTTCCATGGTTGCCGGCGGATATAAAGGTTGTTGAAGCACTCATAAAAAAGTATGACACTATTGCTACATAGATTTCACCTTTCACAAACTTTGGCTTTGCTAAATTTCTTGCGAAGAAATCAAATAATGAAGGCATAAGCATGAATCAGTATTGCCTTTATTTGTTGTCAAAGGGAATAAGATAACAGCTGAAAAGCCGTATATTGCTTACGGAAAAGGCACCGTGAAAAGAGTATTTCTTTTCACGGTGCTTATTTATTGAAAAAGGTCCGATAAATGGGACGAAAAGTATGTTATAATGAAATTGAAATTCGTAGGGTGTATACGTTGTTTCAAATAATTTGTGCAAAGATAGGGGGATATTCGTATGGGAAACATCAGAAGAAGTGAGCCGGGATTATTCGGCAGCTACACACATTATGATGAGTACGGCAATAAAGTCGGAAGCAGTTCACCGGGTTTGTTTGGCGGGTATACCCACAGAGATTCCAGCGGAAACAGGACGGGCTCGTCAGACCCATACCTTTTCGGCGGGTACAAACATAACGAGGGCGGCGAAGACGGTTGTTACGTCGCAACGTGTGTGTACGGCTCATATGATTGTCCGCAGGTCTGGACATTGCGCAGATTCCGTGATAACTGTCTGAAGCAAAACTTTTTCGGAAGACTTTTTGTAAGGACTTATTATGCCGTGAGCCCCTCTTTTGTAAAGTATTTCGGCGGTATAAAAGCTGTGAGAAATTTCTTTAGAAAAATACTTGATCCGTTTGTTTGTTTTCTGCACGAAAAAGGATTTAATTCCGAGCCGTATGAGGACAAGAAAGGATAAATTACTGCCATGATAGTTATCGTATGTATAGATGATGAATTCGGTATGCTTTTCAATAAAAGAAGGCAAAGCAGGGACTGCATACTCACAGAGGATATCTTAAAGACAGTTGGGGATAAAAGGCTGTTAATTGATAAGTTTTCAAAAACGCTTTTTTTACATGATTCTGCTCAAGGCGACGGTACCGCTCAAACGGACGGCAGCTTTTCGGGTGACGGTATGCCACTTTGCGAGAGTGTCTGTAAAAACCTTGTGGTGTCGGAAAACTTGTTAAGTGATGCGGCTGACGGAGATTTTTGCTTTGTTGAAGATAAAGAAATAAAACCGTATATACAGAAAATCGAACAGCTTATCATTTATAAATGGAACCGTTCATACCCATCAGACTTTAAGCTTGATGTGTCTCTTCTTGAGGGCTTTCATCTTAAGTCAACCACTGATTTCAAAGGCAATTCACATGAGAAAATAACGAAAGAGGTGTACGTAAGATGAGAGCCAAGATAAAAACACTGTTGTCTGTATTTCTTGTTATATGTATTGCCGTTTTCGGAATAGGCGGAATGAGCGGCTGTGATCTTGATGACGGCAAAAACGAGCAGGCCGCAAAGTCATCGGTGTCAAAAGAACCGGACAGCAGTAAAACTAAAGAAGAAACCCCCGATGAAACAATTCCGGTGTCGGATGTTGCCGGGGCGGGTGCCGTAAAAAGTGAAGATATACCCGCGTATTCAAATTCAACTTACATCACCCTGAGCGACAATACCCCAAGTTTTAAGGAAAACGAGCTGTCGGTTAAGTCTTATGAGTACTACAGTCCGCTTGACAGACTCGGGAGATGCGGACCGGCTGTGGCGTGCGTGGGAAAAGATCTCATGCCGACCGAAGAGCGGGGTGCAATAGGGCAGATAAAGCCGACCGGCTGGCACACGGTAAAGTATGACTGCGTGGACGGTAAGTACCTTTACAACAGATGTCATCTTATAGGCTATCAGCTCAGCGGTGAGAACGCGAACGAGCGGAACCTTATAACAGGGACAAGATATCTGAACATCAAAGGAATGCTTCCTTTTGAAAACATGGTGGCTGACTACGTAAAGGAAACAAACAACCATGTCATGTACAGGGTAACACCGGTATTTGAAGGTGACAATCTTCTTGCAACGGGAGTCAAGATAGAGGCTTATTCCGTTGAGGACAATGGAGACGGTATCTCCTTCAATATATTTTGTTACAACATACAGCCGGGTATAGTTATAGACTATGCAACGGGTGAAAGCCGTTTGGCGGAAACGGCGACGGTTACGCAATCCACACAGCCCGCAACGTCTAAAACATATACATCAACCTCTGCGCCGTATGTAAATAACGATGTATCAGGAACTTACATACTCAACACAAACACAAAAAAATTTCACAGGCCGAATTGCTCTTCTGTGAAGAGAATGAAGGAGTCAAATAAGGAAAGTTATTCGGGCAGCAGAGATTCGCTGATTAGCAGGGGATACTCGCCCTGTAAGAATTGCAATCCATAGCTTCTTTTTTAGCAATGAGTGCATTCGGTTAGAAGCAGGTTAACCCCTTGTTGGAGGTTCGATATGCTTACGTTATATAAAAAGAAAAGGAGGAATAACAAATGATAGGTGCTATTGTAGGAGATATCGTCGGTTCACGTTTTGAATGGAACAACAAAAAAAGTAAGGAGTTTTTGCTCTTTTCCGACAAGTGCAAGCCGACGGATGACACGAATATGACCCTGGCTGTCGCAAAGGCTATTCTCGAGTGTGAGGGTGATTACAGCCTTTTGAGTGAAAAGACCGCAAAGTGTATGCGTGAAGTCGGCAGAAGGTATCCGAACTGTGGCTACGGCGGTATGTTTTCGGAGTGGCTTAAGTCTGACAGCATGGGAGATTACAACAGTCTCGGGAACGGAGCTGGTATGAGAGTCAGTCCCTGCGGTTTTGCGGCGACTTCTCCTTCGGAGGCTCTTTTGCTCTCAGGGTATGTAACTAAGGTTACGCATTCACATCCGGAGGGACTTAAGGGTGCCGAGGCGATAACAAAAGCCATTTTTGATGCGAGACTCGGACTATCAAAAGAAAAGATACGAAAGAGCTGTGAGCACTACTACAACCTGGACTTCACTCTTGACGAAATACGTGATGATTATAAGTTTGACGTTACGTGTCAGGGCTCTGTACCGCAGGCAATCAAAGCTTTTCTTGAATCCGACAGCTTTGAGGATACTATAAGAAACGCCATATCAATCGGCGGTGACAGTGACACGATTGCCGCCATGGCAGGCGGGATTGCCGAAGCTTATTACGGTGTTCCTTATGAGATACGCATGAAAGCCGAAGCATACCTTGACGACTACCAACTCGGTATTCTCAGAGAGTTTGAAAGAAAGATGTAATTTTATGTTCGCTTGACGGCGGAGAATTGAAAATTTATAATAAAATCGTTGCAAAACATATGTTTTGCAGCGATTTTGTTGCAGGAAACCTGATTTTATTATTTAATTTGTCTGTTTTTTCTTATACCGTAAATTTTTTAGGAGCTTACTTATGGAAAACATAACACCAGAACATATCATTGAAATAAACAAACTGTGTAAATCCTTTGGTGAAATAAGAGCAGTTCAGGATCTTTCTTTTCATGTGAATCCGGGAGAACTTTTTGCCTTTCTAGGTGTAAACGGAGCCGGAAAGTCTACTACCATTTCAATTATGTGCGGACAGACTTTAAAAGACAGCGGAAGCGTAATTATATGCGAAAGTGATATTGATTCCGGGGTGCATGATATCTCACGAAAGCTCGGCGTGGTTTTTCAAAATTCCGTGCTTGATCAGATGATGACGGTTGAAGAAAATCTTAAAAGCCGTGCCGCCCTCTACGGAATTACGGGGAAAGAGTTTAAGGAAAGAATGAATGAGCTCTCCGAGCTTCTTGACTTTAAAGATCTTTTAAAGCGAACGGTCGGAAAGCTTTCGGGCGGGCAGAGAAGACGTATAGATATTGCCCGTGCACTTCTGCACAGACCGGAGATTCTTATTTTGGATGAACCCACAACGGGACTTGACCCTCAGACAAGGAGACTTCTCTGGGATGTCGTTATGAGCCTTCGTAAGAATGAAAATCTTACGGTGTTCCTGACGACTCATTATATGGAAGAAGCCGCCGATGCCGACTACGTTATAATTCTTGACCACGGAAAAATTTCGGCAGAGGGTACTCCACTTGAACTTAAAAACAAATATACCGGTGACTTTATAACCTTTTACGGTCTCGGTGAAAAGGAGATAGACGACCTTAAGGCAATGAACGGAGAACCGGTTGAAATAATCAGGGACGCCGTTCGTATCTCTGTACCGGATACACAGGCCGCAACAAAACTCATACTTGAAAAGCCCGAACTGTTTAAGGATTATGAGATAACAAAGGGAAAAATGGATGACGTTTTTTTAAGTGTAACCGGCAAAAAACTCGGCGGAGGTGAAGAATGATGACAGGCCTTTTAAACTTAACGGAACGAAACATAAAGCTCTTTTTCAAGGATAAGGGTATGTTCTTTTCTTCGCTGATTACTCCGGTTATTTTGCTTGTTTTGTATGTGACCTTTCTTGCGGATGTTTTCAGAGACAGCTTTGTATCCGCACTCCCGAAGGGTCTAAAGGTTGCGGATTCACTCATAAATGCAACCGTTGGAGGAGAACTTGTTTCCTCTATTCTTGCCGTGTGCTGTGTGACAGTTTCATTTTGTTCAAATCTTCTCATGATTCAGGATAAAGTAACCGGTGCAAGAAAAGATATAACCGTAACACCCGTTAAGAGATCCACGCTTGCGCTTAGTTATTTTCTGGCATCCGCCGCAACGACTATGATAATAAGCTTTACGGGTCTTTTTATATGTCTCCTTTACCTTTCGAAAACGGGCTGGTATCTGTCTGCTTCGGATGTATTTCTTCTTATTCTCGACGTTGTGCTTCTAACACTTTTCGGAGTTTCACTTTCCTCTTGTGTGAACTTTTTTCTTTCAACTAACGGACAGGCGTCTGCGGTGGGAACTATAGTCAGCGCAGGATACGGATTCATCTGCGGTGCGTATATGCCCATATCCAGCTTTTCCGAGGGACTTCAAAAGCTCCTTTCATTTCTTCCGGGAACATACGGAACAAGCCTTATAAGGAACCACGCTCTGAGAGGGGTGTACAGGGAGATGTATGAAAAGGGCTTTCCGACAGAGGTTGTAGAAGCCATAAAAGACTCAATTGACTGTAACATTTATTTCTCCGGCTCAAAGGTCGGGATTCCGTCGATGTATATAATTTTAGCCGGTGCTGGTCTTCTTTTTACCGCATTGTATGTTCTCCTGAACATCATGAGCGGTCGTAAAAATAATGTATAATGATGATAAAGAAGGTGCGACTTGAACCGATCATATATCGCCATAGACTTAAAGTCCTTTTATGCCTCCGTCGAGTGTATGGACCGCGGCCTTGATCCGCTTAAGGCAAAGCTGGTTGTGGCTGATGAATCAAGAACAGAAAAAACCATATGTCTTGCCGTGTCTCCGGCTCTTAAAAAGTACGGAATACCGGGACGCCCGCGTCTTTTTGAGGTTGTACGGAAAACACGCGAAATTCAGCGGATGACGGGGGAGAAAATAGAATATATCGTCGCTCCGCCGCGAATGGGAAGATATGTTGAGGTAAGTACACAGATATTTGACATATATCTTAAGTATGTTGCAAAAGAGGATATACATGTCTACTCTGTTGACGAGGTGTTTATGGATGTTACAAACTACCTCGCCACGTACAAAATGACCGCTCGTGAGTTCGCCATGCATATCATAAAGGACGTTTTGAAGCAAACGGGAATTACGGCGACGGCGGGAGTGGGTACGAACCTTTATCTTTGCAAGGTTGCGATGGATATCGGAGCAAAGCATGTACAGCCGGATGAAAACGGTGTGCGCATATGTGAACTTGATGAGCGAACCTACAGAGAGACTCTTT
Organism: uncultured Oscillospiraceae bacterium; assembly: GCA_900545655.1. Classification (GTDB taxonomy): domain Bacteria; phylum Bacillota; class Clostridia; order Oscillospirales; family Acutalibacteraceae; genus UBA1227. The sequence continues at coordinate 32,004 of UQZY01000016.1, read as the reverse complement.
GGAGCCATAAGCCGCTTACTGATTTTTGGAGAGTCGGTAGAGGAACCGCAAAAAAACTCGAGGAAAACGGTATGTTCACTATGGGAGACGTTGCCCGTAAGTCCACCTATAATGAGGAGCTTCTTTATAAATTGTTCGGTATCAATGCGGAACTTCTTATAGACCATGCCTGGGGCTATGAGCCGTGTACGATTGCGGATATCAGAGCCTATAAGCCGTCTGAAAACAGTATTAGCTCGGGGCAGGTTTTAAAAGAACCGTACACCTTTGAAAAAGCACGCCTGGTTGTGCGTGAGATGGCAGATGCATTGTCACTTGACCTTGTCAGAAAACGTCTTGTTACGGACAGTGTTGAATTGACTGTGGGATATGACCGCATATGCCTTGAAATTCCGGAGCTTTCCTCTCGTTATAAGGGATCGGTGGAGGAGGATCGCTACGGAAGAAGGCTTCCGAAAGCTGCTCACGGTACGCAGGACCTCGGCAGACAGACATCCTCAACAAAGCTTATAACAAAAGCGGTCACGGAGATTTTTGACCGCACGGTGAATAAAGAGTTGTTTGTCCGTCGTATGTATGTTGTTGCAAACCACGTTGTAAAAGAGGAAACGGTTTCAAAGGGAGAAGACGTTGAACAGTTAAGTTTCTTCGTGGATTTTGAAGCGGAGGATAAAAAGCGTGAAGAAGAAAGTCGTGAGCTTGAGCGTGAAAGACGTGCACAGGAGGCCATACTCAGCATAAAGAAAAGGTACGGAAAGAATGCCATACTCAAGGGTATGAACCTTGAGGATGGAGCAACCGGTGCAGAGAGAAATTCCAGTATAGGCGGTCACAAGGCGTAGATAACTGTTTTTTTGAGAGAAAGGAGAATTTTAATGGCATATGATTATAAGGGACCGTATGACGACATCATAGATATGCCTCACCATATTTCAAAAACGCATAAGCATATGTCACTCTATGATCGTGCCGCACAGTTTGCACCGTTCTCCGCTCTGACCGGCTATGAGGATGCTATAGATATCGTTGCCGAGACACACAGGGTAGAGGAAGAGATAATTCATACAGAGGCGGAAATGACCTCATAAAAAATAAAGCAGCAAGGCGTTGCCTTGCTACTTTCTTGGAGCGGTTTAAATACATCTTACGAACTTGCTCTCTTTCTATATATGATTATACATCATTTTCCCTTAAATAACAAATTTTAATAATTAAAATCCGTTTTCATGTTATAATCATATATGAGTGACAGATAAATAGTAATTTATGGAGGAGATTGATTATGGGATTATTTGATAAGTTTAAGAAAAAAGAAAACAATGATTGGGAAAATGCTTATGTAGTGAATCCAAATTTTTATAATGGCAAAGATGGTAAGCCATTTGGTGCATTTGCACTAACAGAATGTACTTTAACTTCTTTTCCTAAAAATCCAAAACTATTGTATAAAGTAGATAATACAGAAGTTGATGAATGGAAATTAATGCTCGTAAGTACAACGAATAATGGAGTTTTAGGCGATATGGATTATTATGAGGCAATAAACAAACTTATGAAGTTCGTTGTTGATGAAAAAGATAACAATATACTGATTAAAGGACTATCACTTGAAGAATTAAATGAAGTGTTGAAATAATTGTAAATTAAGACTAGTTAATTTTAATTGTACTAAAGAACAAATGAGTGAATGACAAGAAGTTAGTAAATTTATTGTGGACTCAATAATGTTTGAGTAATATAGGAGGAAAAATGAAAATGAAAAAGAAATTATTTGCGATTTTACTTTGTGGAGTTATGGTTTTAGGACTTGCCGGATGTAGCAATCCAGTTAGTGATTCTAAAAAAGAATTAGAAGATGCTAAAAATGATTTAGAAGAAACTTATAAAAAATATGGATGGGTTGAGAAAGAAACTGTAAATACTATTCTTGCTAAATTTAATACTGAAATAATGGATGGTGGATTAAATACACCTGCTAGTGATGATTATATGGTTGTGGATAACGGTAAATATTGGTTTGCACTAACTGATGATGTTGCATTCTACCTAAAACCGGTTGAATCATCCGGAAATAAAGAAAAAGATATTCTTTATATGAGTGCTATTTATATGGATAATGACAAGTATGATGAAGCTACTGCTATAAAGTATACAAAACTTTTGATTAAAGCCAACAATGAAGAAATTACTGATTCTGAAATTGATGAATTGTTAAAAGAAGCCAAAGAAAAATCTTCTGCTAAAGAAACAGCTAATAATGGTAAAGGCATTTCAGTAGGAATCTCAAATGCCAATGATCATTATGAATATCAGGTTATTAGAATATATAAATAATCATAAATTACAATTTAGTAATATCAATAATAGCTGAGTTAGGTTTTAATGTTTCTATTGTTTTAAAATTAAGTATTAAAAAATGTCCTCCTTCTTAGAAAGAGAACATCTATATATGTCTTCCAAACTAACAGTTGGTTAGATTTTAGACATTAAAAAACTTACGACACCGTAATAGGTTCGTAAGTTGTATTCAAATGGAGCGGACAACGGGAGTCGAACCCGCCTCCTCAGCTTGGGAAGCTGATGTTCTACCGATGAACTATGTCCGCGAAGAACGTCTACTATTATATGTCATTTTTGTGTATGTGACAAGATTAAAATTCAATTTGACCTATGAAACCGGGGATTGCTGTGATAAGCAATCCCTAGCCTATGGGTAAAATAATTTCAAATACTGCTCCGTTGTCGTTTGATGCGCGTATGGAGCCCTTGTGTAGGGTTACAATTTCCTTTGCAAAGGCAAGACCAATTCCGGTTCCGCTTTTACGGTTGCTGAAGAAACGGTCAAAAATATGCGGAAGAAGCTCCGGTGAGATGCCTTCTCCGTCGTCGCGAATACGGATGACGGCTTTTCCTTTTTCTTGTGTACAGTCGATTTTTATTTCTTCTTTTGCATAACGCAGTGCATTGGTGATTATATTCATAAAGGCACGGCGAAGCTGTATTTCATCACAGACTACCGTTATCGGAGAATCGTCAAAGCAGGGGATTATGTGAAGCCCTTTTTGCTTTGCAATGTGTTCCGTGCTGCGAAGACAATCATAAAGAAGCTCGCGTACATCTGTCGAATGAAGGTCTGCTTTAAATTGGCCCGATTCCAGCCTTGAGAGTGCGAGAAGCTCCTCTACCAGATGAGACATCTGTTCATTTTCTTCAAGAATAACTTTTGACGCTTCAATCGGCTCGAGAACGCCGGTGTGAATACCGTCTGCACAGCCTTGAATTGCCATCATCGGTGTTTTTAATTCATGGGATACATTTTGGAAAAACCATTTTTGTGATTCCTGCGCTTTTTCAACGTAGCCTCCGAGCTTCCAGCCGAAAAGGCAGACCAATACGGTTAAAGCAGCCAGTACTGCAAAAAAGGCGATATTCAGATAAACGGCATATTGCATAACCGCTCCGATATCCACATAAAGGATATAAGAATACGCATCCTCGTCTCCGTCGGCTTCAACCTGAGTTAAACGAAAAACAAAGCGGCTGTTGTCGGTTTTAAAGGTGTGAAATTCATCAGCGGACAGTTTTTCGGTACGACAGTATTCTCGTAGCTGCTGCTCGGATTTTGAAAGGTATTCCGGCTCAAACAGTTCACCCTCAATTTCAAGGTATCTGACACTCGAAGTAAGGAAATGCTCCTGAGTATCCTCATTATCACCTGTGTCCGCGTAAGGTACGGGATTTTTTTGTTCATCTTCTAAGAGTATTGCTTTTTGTGCTTCTGCCGTCAGATATTTCGGAACAAATATATTGACGGTAGCAAGAAGCGCCGCAAAGACCACCAGCATGGTGCCGAGAACGGAAAGAGTAATTTTTCTTCTTATGTGCTTCATGCGTCGCCTCCCTTTGAACGTAGCTTGTAGCCGTAGCCCCAAACTGTTTCAATGAGTACATCACTGTCAGCTGATGAAAGCTTGCTGCGTATACGGCGCAGAGTTTCATCCGTAACTCTGGTTTCAACCTCGTCGTTATAGCCCCAGATTTGATTGAGCAACTCATCACGCGAAAAGGCTTTGCCTTCACCACGCATCAAAAACAGGAGCATTTTCATCTCGTTTGGGGAAAGAGCCAGAGGCTTTCCCTTGCAGAAAAATTGTTTTTCATCACCTGAAAAATGTAAATCTCCGACAGTGATATCCTTATCCATCGGGTCGTTTCCGCGCTCCATTTCCACACGACGAAGAAGCGACTTTACGCGCATCAAAAGTACAGTCGGGCGAAAAGGCTTGGTCAGGTAATCGTCTCCGCCCTGCAATATACCATTGACGTAATCGTATTCGGTATCCTTCGCCGTAAGCAGAATGATCGGAACCTTGTCTTTTTCTCGTATATGGTGACAGCAGGTCAGTCCGTCGGTGCCGGGCATCATTATGTCTAAAATAACAAGATCGGCGCGCCTTTTGAAAAACGCACCTAAAAGCGCGTCTCCTGTTTCAAACGCGCAAACCTCGTATCCGTCATTTTCGAGAAACCGCTTAAGAGTTTCTCTTATATTTTTTTCATCCTCTGCGACATAGATAAGTTGTTTCATAGCACCTCCGTAAAGAGTAAGAGCCGTGCCGCACGGACACGGCTCTTTTTGTTATGGGCCTACCTGTGCCTTTTCCTGCGGAGTGAAGTTAAATATTCACGTAAGTTTAAAAGGCCATATCTGCTTCATTTGCAGCAATGTTTTCATCATACTTGTCGTTAACACGCTCCCAAAGTGCAGAGTTTCTTTCGAGTACATCAGTGATTTTGTCATCAATGTCGGAAATCTCATCATAGAGCTTGTTTGCATTTTCGTCAGTCATGCGAGCATAGATATCGTCAATTTGCTTTTCAAATTTCGCAAGCTCTGCAAGGTCTGCGAGAAGTGCTGATTTTTCCTGCTCGGTCAGAGAGTCAAGGTTTCTGACGAACTCTTCGAGAGACGGTACATCGCAATCGGCGGGAGAGTCAACTGAAACAATTTCGGGCATTGTCTCGACAGGGGAATTGTCTTTATCTTTTGCCGAAGCTGCTGCCGACGTGGCAATGATGCTCACTACAAGGATGAGTGCGAATAATGTTGCGAAAATATTTTTTCTGTGTTTCATAATAAGTGCTCCTTTGAATTTTATTTGCGGATTTCCTTTCCGCAACACAAGAATATCAAAAAAGGGCACCCTATTCACCGAAAAACCGATTGAAAAATGTCACAAAATTGTAAGAGTTAAAAATCTCAGAATTAACACCGCTGCAATAATAACCAAAACACACGCAATGAAAATCATGAACCCCGTAAATTTACGGTTTGATTTATCCCTTGCACGCAACTGTAAATCATCATGCATATCAAACGATTTATGTGCCTTTTTCTGATTTGTTGCTGTGCGATATAAAGTAAGAGGGTCTGTTTGACTCATAATTCTGGAATAAAAGTTATCGAGCCATTCGGCATCATCCTGCTCGCACATATTATCTTCACTACAATCCGGTTCGTGAACAATTTTATTTCTGACCCAGCGATAGTGTTTAAGCATCTTTAAATCTTCATTCCATCCCAGGATATATTGAGAAGCCGAAGGCGTACATATCATTTCGTCAATATATGATGAGATACCATGGTTACTCCCATATATTTCTCCACACAGCTTTTCGAGTTTTTTGTATGAATTTATGAATTCCATGCTTTATTTCACCGTCATTCATTTATGTAGTTGTCATTTATATAATAATGTATTTTACCTTTTTAAGCAACGATTATAAAGATTGAAGGAAAAAGCTGTATACTTATACCTTTTTACAATTATTCGGTGTAAAAAGTGTGGTGAAGTCACAGTTTTTCGGTGTAAAAAGTGTAGTGCAACCACAATTTTTCGGTGTAATTTTTGTTTTGATGTGGCATATATAAGTGTAAATACTGTATAGAGGTGTGTGTATGTACCGAATAGTTATAGAGAAAAGGGCTTTAAGTTATTTGTTCTTGATGTGGGGTTGCTTGGATGTATGGCAGGACTTCGCCAACGCACATTGCTCGATGGGAATGATCTTTTTGTTGAATTTAAGGGCGCACTCACCGAACAATACGTATGCCAGCAACTTAAGACTATCGATGATTTAGGCGTTTATTATTACACCAACGACAGAAGCTCTTGTGAGATTGATTTTATTGTTGATACCGGCGAAAAAATCATTCCCGTAGAAGTTAAGGCAGAAATAAATCTAAAAGCGAAAAAACTTAAAACTTATCAGGAAAAATTCAAACCGAAGATTTCTGTTCGTACTTCGATGGCTGATTTTAAAAAAGAAGATGGACTTTTTAATTTACCGTTGTATGCGATAGAAAAAATTAATAAAATTTTCCAAAGAGGCCGGTTTATTGATTAGGGGTGTATTATTTCTTCTTCTACCTCTTGAAAAAGAGAAAGGAGAATGATACAATGTGACCGAAATGGTCGTATTCGAGGGAGCACAATATTTGTTTTATCGGTTACGAAACTGTTTAACTTCATAAGGCTTTGCTGAAAAAAGCCGGATGTTGTGCTGAAAAGGCCGGTGCACTGGAATTGCAGGACTTTGTTTGAATAAGGCGAAAGGCCGCAGTATTGCGGCTTTTTTAAAACAGTACAGTTAGCCTTGGCTAACTCGCAGATATGCAGGTGTTTATTAGATAGGTCTAACGAAAAAATGATAACGACATAAAAGTGGTGAAGCAAATGAAAATTTTTCTCGGAATACTAATCCCCTTTATCGGCACAACACTTGGCTCGGCTTGTGTGTTCTTTATGAAAAAAGCGCTCGGTGTTTCGTTGCAGCGTGCACTTGCAGGCTTTGCCGCCGGTGTTATGGTTGCGGCATCCATATGGAGCTTATTGATTCCCGCTATTGAGCAGTCGGAGGGAAAGGGAAAGCTGTCTTTCCTCCCTGCATTTATTGGCTTTTGGATTGGTGTGCTGTTTTTACTCATGCTTGATAGTCTGATTCCCCATCTTCATTTGGGGAGTGATCAGGCAGAGGGACTGAAAAGTAAGCTTGGGCGCACCACAATGATGGTGTTGGCAGTGACCTTGCATAATATCCCGGAGGGAATGGCAGTGGGCGTGATGTATGCTGGTTTTCTTGCAGGAAACACGCAGATCACAGCGGCAAGTGCACTTGCCTTGTCAATTGGTATTGCCATTCAGAACTTTCCGGAAGGAGCTATAATCTCCATGCCTCTCCGGGCTGAGGGAGAGAGTAAAGGCAAAGCATTTCTCGGCGGCGTTCTTTCCGGCGCGGTAGAGCCTGTCGGCGCGATATTGACACTTATTGCCGCTCAACTTGTGATTCCGGCGCTACCATATCTTTTGAGCTTTGCCGCCGGTGCAATGCTCTATGTTGTGGTGGAGGAGTTGATTCCCGAAATATCGCAGGGGAAGCATTCCAACATCGGAACGATTTTCTTTGCGGCAGGCTTCAGTGTCATGATGACGCTTGATGTAGCACTTGGATAGTATTTTGTAACAAAAAGGAGGTATTGTTTTGAAGAAAAAACCAATTTATCCCGGCTGTTAGACTATGCGGGGAAGTATCGAATTTTGACTTACCTTTCGTGGGTACTGTCCGCAGCCGGTGCGCTGCTGGCACTTGTGCCGTTTTGGTATATCTGGTATATACTCAAGGAGGTAATCGTGGTCGCACCGCAGTACGAAAATGCCGTCCATGTGACGTATTATGGCTGGATGGCGGTAGTATTTGCTGTTGCCGGTGTACTTACATATATCACCGGACTTATGTGTTCGCACCTTGCGGCATTTCGCATCGCCACGAACATGCGTATCACAATGACAAGGCACATTGCTACTCTTCCTCTGGGTGTTATAGAGCAGTTCGGCAGCGGTAAGCTGCGCCGCACAATTTTTGAAACTTCCGGGGCGATGGAAACCTATCTTGCTCATCAACTGCCCGACAAAGCAAGGGCTATGGCGACCATTGCGGGACTTCTGACGTTGCTGCTGATCTTTGATTGGCGGTTGGGTCTTCTGAGCCTCTTACCGGTGTTTCTTGCTTTTCTAGTGATGACCCGCATGACCGGAAAGGAAATGCAGGACGATATGACTCAATACCAGAACGCGTTGGCGGATATGTCCAATGAAGCGGTGGAGTATGTGCGGGGTATTCCGGTTGTTAAAACCTTCGGGCAGACGGTGTTTTCATTCAAAAAGTTTAAAGATACTATTGATAATTATGAGCGATGGGTTATTGCCTATACAAAGCGGATGCGTTGGCCTATGACTTTCTATACGCTGGCGGTTAATAGCGTGTTTGTGTTCCTGATCGCAGGCGGTTTCCTTTTCTCTCACGGCAGTGCAGATAGCAGTGTGTTGCTGAATCTGCTTTTTTACATCATCATCACACCGGTCATCTCTTTGACCCTCACTAAACTGATGTTCATGAGCGAAAACGGCATGATCGTGCAGGACGCTATCACCCGTATTGATAGTGTGCTGCAAAGCCCGTCACTTTCTCAGGCAAACTTTCCGCAGCATCCCAGAAACAATTCTGTCACGCTTGATAATGTTACTTTCAGTTATGACGGTATAAAAAATGCATTGGAAGATATTTCCCTCACCATCGGTAATGGTCAGACGGTGGCGTTTGTTGGTCCATCCGGTGGCGGAAAATCCACACTTGCGGCACTCATTGCCCGGTTTTTTGATCCGCAGAGCGGCACCATTTCGGTCGGCGGAGTAGATGTGAAGGACATTGACAAAAATGAGCTGATGGACACAGTTTCCTTTGTATTTCAGAACAGCCATCTTATCAAAGGCACCATTTTAGATAATGTGCGTATGGGCAAGCCAGAAGCCACGGACGAGGAAGTCATGGCGGCGTTAAAGGCAGCACAGTGCATGGATATCATTGAAAAATTCCCGAACGGTGTGAATACGGTTATTGGCTCGCAGGGTATCTATCTCTCCGGGGGCGAGACACAACGGATTGTTATTGCCCGTGCCATACTGAAAAACGCACCTGTGGTGATTTTGGACGAGGCCACAGCCTTTGCAGATCCGGATAATGAAACAAAAGTACAGATAGCTTTTAACGAACTTGCAAAAAGGCGAACCGTCATTATGATTGCCCATAGACTGTCTACCATTGTGAACGCCGATACCATATTTGTACTGAAGGAGGGACATATAGTGGAGAGCGGCAGTTTTGCGGAACTTTCCGGGCAAAAGGGTAGTCTGTTCGGGGCGATGTGGCGGGACTATCAACAATCTGTTCAATGGAAAATGGCAAAGGAGGGTTAAATGATGATCAAGTATTTGCAAAGACGCTATGCACTTTCCCGTAAAGGAGCCATTGACAATATAAAAGGAATTTTATGCTGTTCTCTGCAAAATATCTCTTTCATGCTGCCTGTAGGACTTCTATACCTGTTGGTAGGTGAAATCATGAACGGTACACTTACGGCGGAACGAATCCTGTTCTATGTTATTGGTTGCATTGCGGCGGCACTGTTCATTGTGGTTTGTACGCGGCTTGAATATGACAATACTTTCCTTGTTACATATATAGAGTCAGGTGTACGTCGAGTGGGACTGGCAGAGAAACTGCGTAAAATTCCACTTTCCTTCTTTGGAAAGAAAGATCTTGCCGATCTGACCTCTTCCATAATGAACGACTGTGCCGTGCTGGAGCAGAGTCAGTCTCACTTCGTTGCGCCGCTGTACGGAGCAATCCTTTCCACTACGATAATTGCCATGTCGATGCTCTTTTTTAACTGGCGCATGGCACTCGCTGCTATTTGGCCGCTGCCTGTGGCTTTTTCCATTGTTGCGCTGGCATCAGGCGTGCAGAAAAATCTTTCCCGTAAGGCAACGACGGCGAAAGTTATTTGCGAAGACGGCATTCAGGAATGTATGGAAGCTATGTCTGACTTGCGAGCAAATAATGCCGAAAAATGTTATCTTGACGGGTTGGAAAGGAAAATCTGTGCGGTAGAGAACCGCCTCGTCAAGAGTGAACTGGGAACAGCTGTCTTTGTTGTTTCCGCAGGACTTGTTCTCCGGTTGGGTATTGCTACCACTGTTCTCGTGGGTGCGTCTTTGCTGGTAAATGGCGAAATTGATATTTTGGTATTTTTTATGTTTTTGTTAGTTGCATCACGCCTATATGATCCATTGGAGGGTACGCTGCAAAATCTTGCCGCAATCATCGGTACCGGCAGCAATATTGAGCGCATGAATGAGATTTTAGATTGCCCCGAACAGGCAGGCAGCAAAAAGCTGACCAATCGTGGCTGTGATATTTTATTCGACCATGTAGGATTTTCCTATCAGAGTGGTGAAACAGTGTTGAAAGAAGTGTCCTTCACGGCAAAGCAGGGACAGGTTACAGCTCTTGTCGGTCCCTCCGGCGGCGGAAAGACAACAGTTTCACGTCTGGCGGCGCGGTTTTGGGACATTGATAGAGGCCGGATTACCATAGGAGGCATGGATGTGTCAAAGATTGATCCGGAAAAGTTGATGAGCCTCTATTCTATTGTGTTTCAGGATGTAACGCTATTTGACAATACAATTTTGGAAAATATCCGCATCGGACGCAAGGATGCCACAGACGAAGAAGTGATTGCGGCGGCAAAACTCGCCAATGTGGACAAGTTTGCCGAAAAGCTTCCTAATAGTTGGAATACCAACATCGGTGAAAATGGCTGTGAGCTTTCCGGTGGAGAGCGGCAGCGTATCTCAGTTGCCCGTGCTTTTTTGAAGGACGCACCTATCATTCTGCTGGATGAGGCAACCGCCAGTCTGGATGTGGAAAACGAAACTGCCATTCAGGAGGCACTTTCCCGCCTCATAAAAAACAAAACCGTCCTTATCATCGCCCACAGAATGCGTACCGTTTCCGGTGCAGACAAGATTGTGGTGTTGAAGGACGGTACGGTAGCTGAACAGGGCTCTCCTGCAGAATTGCTGCAATTGGGCGGTATCTTCGCTCACATGGTACAGCTTCAGACCGAGAGTCAGGAATGGGCGCTCGCAAAGACATAAAACGAGGTTTGATTTTTATTCTGTTTCCCGAGAGCAGGAACGGATCATTTTACAACAGTATTATTTATAGATGTTACATTATAGCTGCAAACTCATTCTCGTAAATATCCGAAAAAATGAAGATGATCAAAGAACGGAAAAATTTTTTCATGAAAGACCTCTTTTATTGAATTTTCAACTGACATGTTGTTTTTGTTATAATATAATATACATAAAAAAATATGTAAAAAAGCAAGGAGGTTTTGCGATGAAAAGAAGAATTATTGAGATTGATAAGGATAAATGTAACGGCTGCGGTGCCTGTGCCGCTGCCTGTCACGAAGGAGCAATTTCCATGATTGACGGCAAAGCACAGCTCATACGGGACGATTACTGCGACGGACTGGGTGATTGCTTACCCACATGTCCCACGGGAGCCATCACCTTTGTTGAGCGCGAAGCGGCTGCCTATGACGAAAAATCCGTTATGGAAAACAAGCGAAAAATTATGCAGGAAAAGATGAAGAAAGAGGGAATGACATTGCCCTGCGGATGTCCCGGAAGTCAGTCAAGAAAAATTGAGCATACGACCTGTGCCGATAAGGAAGAGGTATATGTGAAGCCTGTCAGCAGATTGTCGCAATGGCCCGTTCAGATAAAGCTCGTTCCTGAAAATGCACCGTATTTTGACGATGCAAAGCTGCTCATTGCCGCTGACTGTACCGCCTATGCTTATGCCGCTTTTCATGAGAGGTTCATCAAAGGACATGTCACTCTTGTAGGCTGCCCCAAGCTGGACGGTGTGGACTATTCCGAAAAGCTCACTGAAATTATTCGCAACAACGACATCAAAAGCGTGACCGTCGTGCGCATGGAGGTACCATGCTGCGGCGGATTGGAGGCAGCGGCGAAAAAGGCGCTTCAGGATAGCGGAAAATTTATTCCATGGCAGGTTGTCACCGTGACGGTGGACGGACAACTTGTGGAAGAATAAATGCAGGGGTTTCATTTTTTCACGGTGCTGAGAAATTTTTTGGAAATCTAAGTGGTATATCAGAGCACTGCAACAATTATCCGTTCGGCGAGTAGTAAATGAAAAAACGAAAAAGTGAATATTCACTGAATTTTCACTTTGAAGCGAATTTTTACTGAATATTTGCTATATTCGTCGTAAAAAGTGGCACAGCTTGTAAATATTCGTTGTAATTTTTGGCACGAATGAAATTTACAAATTCATAAATCGCACATTCGCAAAAGAGAACCTCCTTTGGTACAATTTGAGCATCAAAGGAGGTTTCACTATGAATAACACATTATTTGAACAATTCGGCGGTACATATACCCAGCAGGGCGATTATCTTTTGCCTAATTTAACTTTACCGGCGGAAGAAGAAAACGGTTATATCGGAGTATTGGGACATTTTAAACTGAAACTTCCAACTAATCGTATCTCTTTCCGTCAACCCTACGGATATATTGTTTCTCTTTTAGAGAGTCTATAATGCGCTTTATGCTTCTTACTGACTTTCTTGTTTGTTCTGCAAGTTCGGTTTGCTTAACAGACGGGTTCTCTTTTATTATATCTAACACAGCAAGCTCTTCTAATGTGCATTTCAAAGTGTCAATTTGGCACTTTGGCGATTCGCTTTTGGCACTTTGGGATTTGTTTTTGTCCACATAATCAATGTGCATATCTGTTTTTCAATTTGTAATGAGTATCTGACAAAAGCTTTGAAAAGAACATTTTCAAAAATTTAGTCGTAGGATGAACACCTTTTTGCAGATTATTGTAGTTAGCACGAACTAAAGTGTTGCGAAAATACCAAGGCAGATTTACAGGCAAAAATGAGAATAAAACAAAGACTCTGAAAGCCCGAGTCATTCGGGCTTTCAGAGTCTTATGGCGGAGACGGCGAGATTCGAACTCGCGGGCGCGTGAGCGCTAACTGATTTCGAGTTTTATAGGTCAATGGCTGTTTAGTGATTTTTGAAGGTGGTTTCGGGCGGCTTTGTATTTGCCGAAAAGCTTGATATTTAAGGCTTTTTTGGCGGTTTCACCGCAGAAATCCCGATAAATAGGGAAAGTTCGAATAACGGCATTTTCGCTGTTTTTGGAAAGAACAGGCACTATTTTGGAAAGAACTGCGGAAAGAACAGAATAAACACATCAACAACGGCAATACACGGGAAAAACCCACACCGACAAAAATATTTACGAGGTGTATTGCTATGAATGAAACCGCAATCAACTGGGATTCGATTCCCGATATTATTACCAAAGACCAACTCTATCAAATCTGTCACATCAGCAAATCAACGGCTTTGTATCTGCTGCGAAGCGGAAAGATTCCGTGCGAATACACGGGCAAGAAAACTCGCTGTTACAAAATCAAAAAGGCTGATGTTATTACATATCTTGAAAAGAGAAAAGTATTCCCCGAATCCTATTCCGCACCGGCAGGTTGGTACAAGGGGAACTATGCCGTCAAAATGAACGCCGAAGTACCCGAACAGACTCTTGAAAATATGAGGCTGTATTACACGGAACTTTTTGCGCAATACCCCGATGTGCTGACTGCGACCGACATTTCAAAAGTAATCGGATACGGCACAACGTCAATAAATGATTGGTGCAAGAAAGGACATCTTAAAGCCTTCAAGAGAAACAATGTGAATCACATTCCGAAAGTCTATTTAATCGAATTCTGCAGTTCGAAATACTTTCGCACTATCACCCGAAAATCTGATTGGCATATCCGGGCGCTTCAAGAATTCCCCCGTTGGCAAGTGATTTATAGTATGAAAGTATCAGAAAACGATCGTTGATATTTATGATGCTATATTGCAGAAATAAGCTTATTTTGAAAGTTTGTAAAAATAGAATAGCATTAAAAACACTATATATTGTGATATGAGCATTGATTTAATACCACATATATGGTATAATATATACATCTTTAAGGAAAGGAGGTCACCAAATGCCAAAGCCTATTAAACCTGGCACTGACAATCAGCGGCCTGGGACTTATATCGAGGTTGGTCCTCGTGGTGGACAAGTGAATGATCCGAGAATTGTTCATATTGATTCAGGGGATAGGTTACCACCTACGCAGAAACCCGGAAATGGTTGGCAGAAAAAGTAAATAGCTCTACCAGACTGAGCGAGATTTGAAGTCTCGCTCTTTCTTTTTTATAAATCGCACATTCGAAAAAGAAAACCTCTTTTGATACAATTTAAGTATCAAAGGAGGTTTTTACTATGACTGATACATTATTTGAACAACTCGGCGGTACTTATACACAGATTGGTGACTATCTCTTGCCGGACTTGTCATTACCGGCGGAAAAAGATGACCGTCCCATTGGTATATGGGGACAGCGTAGATTGCGATACTTAAAGCAGTACCATAAAGTGATTTACTACAATCTGCTTACTTCCGGCAAACTCCATTCCCACCTTGCCGATACCGAAGAACAGGCGCAACAACTTTTTCTCCGGCTGGTAAAAGAACTCGCCGAAAAGGAAGGTGTAACTGAACAACTCAAAGCTGAAAATGCAATGTTGTGGGTGCGGCAAATGAACAATATTCGTAATCGAGCAACGGAGATAGTAAATAACGAAGTCATATATAGGCAATTATAACGAATAAGCCATATTATCTGCTTATATAGTTAAAATCAGTGCTTACTTTGAACTTGATTCATCGTTGGCACTGATTTTTTATTTTTCATAGCTATCCCAAAGTATCAAATTGATACTTTGGAACTTTGAGATGATACTTTAGAATAACATAATTAATAAAGCAAGAGCATTTTCACTAAGTTCGCTGTAAAAACCGGACTTATTGCTCAAATAATCGTTGCATTTTTTGGCATATAGTGATATACTAATACTGATTTATAATATGGAGGTGCAGTATGTACCGAATTGCGATTGAAAAATTATATAAATGGAAAAACAGTAAGCGCCGCAAGCCGTTGATTATTGAAGGTGCAAGACAGGTCGGCAAGACTTGGCTGATGAAGGAGTTCGGTGAACAAGCTTACGCGGATACTGTATATATCAACTTCGATTCCAATTCAAGAATGGCGGATTTGTTTTCAGCAGACTTGGATACAGACCGCCTGATTATGGGACTGGAATTGTATGCCGGACGCAAAATCAATCCTGAAAACACCCTGCTGATTTTTGACGAGGTTCAAGAAGTTCCGAGAGCACTTGCTTCTCTTAAATATTTTTATGAGAACGCCCCGCAGTATCACATTGTATGCGCCGGTTCTCTTTTGGGAATTGCTTTACATCAGGGCACCTCATTTCCTGTCGGCAAGGTTGATTTCTTAAAGCTCTATCCTCTCTCTTTCAGTGAGTTTTTAATGGCAACAGGCAATGAACGCTTTGCAGAGCTTTTGAAAAAGCAGGATTATGAAATGATCACAAGCTTTAAGCAAACATATATTGACGCATTGAAACACTACTATTTTGTCGGCGGTATGCCGGAAGCAGTTCAAAGTTTTGCCGAAAGTAAAGATTTCAATGAGGTTCGTGCGATTCAGAAAAGAATACTTGCAGCATACGAACAAGACTTTTCAAAACACGCACCGAACGAGATTGTCCCGAAAATCCGTATGCTTTGGAACAGTATTCCGTCGCAGCTCGCAAGAGAAAATAAGAAGTTTATTTATGGTCTTGTCCGTGAAGGCGGCAGAGCAAGAGAATATGAAACTGCGATTATGTGGCTTTCCGATTGCGGACTTGTGCACAAAGTCAGTCGTGTGAATGCGGCAGGCATTCCGTTGAAAGCTTATGAGGATTTGAAAGCATTCAAACTTTTCATAGTCGATGTGGGACTCCTCGGATGTATGACAGGTCTTCGTCAGCGTACACTGCTTGACGGTGATGACCTTTTCGTTGAATTCAAAGGAGCTTTGACCGAGCAATATGTTTGCCAGCAATTAAAAACGATTGAAGATTTAGGCATTTACTATTACACCAATGACAGAGGCTCTTGCGAAATTGATTTTGTCGTTGATACCGGTGAACAGATTGTTCCTATTGAAGTAAAAGCCGAAACAAACCTGAGAGCAAAGAGTCTTAAAACCTATCGAGAGAGGTTTGAACCTGAATTGTCTGTTCGTACTTCAATGGCTGATTATAAGAAGGAAGATTGGCTTTTGAATCTGCCGCTGTACGCAATAGAAAATATTGCAGCTGAATAGTTTGGAAAGCGAAAAGGCATTAAAAACAACGTAAAAGTTAAACCTAATAAATTTAAACAGATATGGTTGAGTAACAGCAGTAGCAAATATTAGCTGACCTTTACCAAATTTAAGCGAGATGATTTTATGGTAGATGGACGTTTGGTGAAATGTAATTATTGTGGCACAAAGATTTTATTGCGTTTTCAGATGGGATATTTTGATATTCCATTTGATATTTGCTGTCCCAAATGCAAAGGTAGAATAAATGGTATTCGTAAAATTGTAGACGAACATAAATTTGAAATAAATGGCGCTAAAGATCAGGAATGCAGGACCGAGGATATTGATTTTTTTGCAGACTTTTCAGTTGAATTGCCGCATCGAAAAATTACGAAGTATGAATCAATAAACTCATTGATTAGTAGCGGGTTCAGTCCATTTATGATGGCTATGCAGATAATGGGACATGATGATTATGAAAAGTACACGCAGCAAATAGGACGATTTATTGGATTCAAAAGCAAATTATTCCCCAGAATATCTGCGTTTTATTCAATGTATTTCAATGGGAACATTGAATATCTCCAATCACCATTATTGAAGATTTCTGAAGCGTATGTTATTAAAAATCCTCTTGATGCATCAATGTCTTTGCATCAACTGTTAGTGATCCATCTAAATACTATTTTGCCAGATGTATCATTTAAAGAGTTTACTGATTGTAGTCAGGCAATCTTGAGAATGGTGCGAAGCGGTTCTTTTTCATCAGTCGATAATTTGATCATGTTATTAGGCGGGAAAGAATACTTTAATAGGGAGACTAAAAAAATCTTAAATATCACTTCAGACCTCTGTGATATGTTTGAAGCTTTTATTCCGGTAGTAATGTTGTGTTTGAGTGATAAACGAGATAGTATCGATAAGAATACTTATGGAATATCTACGGTAAGCTTTTCGAAATTAAAAACATTCTATGCAAATACTTATGAATTGATTTTAGAGCTGATTGATATTCCTGTTGCTCTAAACAATTTACAGCACCGTGGAAACATAGACGAATTTTCTGATAATTCCGAATTTAAAGACCTTAAAAGTTTTAGGAATCTGCCAAAAGGTAAAAAAGCGAAAGCTTTGTGTGACGGAGAGGTATTTACAAAGCCGATTCACATTGATCGTAATGTGCGAAATGCTATTGATCATTTCGATTATGAATATGATGTAACATCACAAAAAATTACGTTTAGAGACAAATACAATGGAAAAGAAAATAATGTTGAAATGTATCTGTTGGATCTTGCATATTTGTGCTATGACAACATTATTATTCTTTCCTATCTTAATGAACTTTTGTATAATCTTCAAAAAATTGATTATACAAAGGATGGATTAATGCCGCATATCGGTCCAATAAAAAGTTTGAATTTGGAGGAAACATAATGGCTGCAATTAATGATTTAATCAGTCAAATACAAGATAAAGAACTACGTGAACGTATACAGCACGAAGTAGATAAAATGGCAAAGCAGAAGAAATTCGGGCTCGTATTTGAAGAACATCTGCCAGAATGTACACCACTTTATGATGTTCCTGTAAAGGTCGGAGCAACGGTAGCAAAACGCACTGGAAAAGTCAATGATATCTATAAAGTTTTGTCTATCACAGATGGTGTAGCTTCCTGCCTACACAGAGAAGATGCAGAAGTTATTAGTGTTCCCGTGGACGAGTTAGTGTGCATAGCCGAATTCGGCGAACCAATTTACCCCTATTTAAAGCCATTGGATAGTGTATGCAATGCTCCAGATAGTGATCTATGGCACACGCTGATTGAAGCTGATAATTATCACGCTCTTCAACTTTTAGAATACCTATATGCCGGTAAGGTTGATTGTATCTATATTGACCCCCCCTACAACACCGGAGCAAAAGACTGGAAATATAATAATGACTATGTTGACAGCTCAGATACTTACCGTCACAGCAAGTGGCTTTCTATGATGCAGAAGCGCTTGAAACTTGCCAAGAAGCTGCTTAACCCGAAAGATTCCGTATTGATTGTCACCATTGATGAAAAAGAATATTTACACTTAGGGTGCCTGCTTGAAGAAATGTTTCCTAGTGCAAACATTCAAATGGTTACTGATATAATAAACCCAAAAGGTGTTTCACGAGGCTCACTCTTTTCTCGTGCTGAGGAGTACATTTATTATGTGTTCATCGGTAAAGCTACAATTAATCTTGGAAAAAGTGATATGTTGCGATCTGATAGCTCAAAATCAGAATGCATAAGGTGGGCAAGTTTACAACGTTCAGGCTCTAACAGCAGAAGATTTGAACGCCCTAATCTTTTTTATCCGATATTTTTTGATAAAAACACTGGTAAATTTATTTCAACTGGCGCTTCGTTGAATCTTGAACAAGACAGGAATACAATCATAGTCCCGGATGGGCAAATGGTTGCCTTCCCTCTCGGACAAAAAGATGATGAAAGGACATGGCAACTATCACAGGACACATTTCTATCTTTATTGAATAAAGGTTATGTAAAATTCGGAAACTGGCAGTCTAATGAAAAAAGAACAATTTCATATCTTTCAAGTGGGATAATAAAGCAGATTGAAAGTGGAAAATTACAAATCACAGGGTATGATAAAGATGGTTCAGCTATTATAAGTGGAGACTCACAAGTAAAACCTCTTTCCGTATGGAACAAGTCGTGTCACAGCGCAAGTGATCAAGGTTCTTCATTGATAAATGGTATATTCCATGAAAAAAGGTTTTCATTTCCAAAATCTCTATACGCAACCCAAGATACACTCTGGTTTTTTGTTTCAAATAAGCCCAATGCTTTGATTGTAGACTTCTTTGCTGGCTCAGGCACAACACTTCACGCTGTTAATCTTCTTAACGCAGAGGATGGTGGTCACCGACGTTGCATTATGGTTACTAATAACGAAGTTTCTGCTGATGAAGCAAAAGCACTTACCGAACAAGGTTATCATCCTGGTGATGAAGAATGGGACAAGCTCGGCATTGCTCGATATGTCACTTGGCCTCGTACTGTTTGCTCCATTGAAGGACACGATGTAAACGGCGAGCCACTCAAAGGCAATTATATCGGCAGCGATATTCCGATGTCAGATGGCTTCAAAGCAAATGCCGCATTCTTCAAACTTGGTTTTCTCGATAAAAATGCTGTTGCTCTTGGTCGACAGTTTAAAGAAATGCTTCCAACACTTTGGATGAAAGCCGGTGCTATAGGAAAATGTCCGGTTATTGAAAGCAAAATTCCGAGTATTTTATTCTTGCCGGATAACCATTTTGCTGTACTGACCGAAGAAAGTGCATTCGGCGAGTTAGAGACTATGCTTTCCGAACATCCGGAAGTGCAGACCGTATTTATTGTTACAGACTATGAGGCTGGTTATTGCGCAATGGCAAAATCGCTTAAAGTTGAACGTACATATCAGTTATACAGAGATTACTTAGATAATTTTAGAATCAATACAGGGAGGGACAAGAAATGAAAGTTGAATTATTTCCCTTTCAAAAAAGAGCTACAGCAGAACTTCGTATGAAAACAGCAGAGGCGTTGGGGAGTTATCGTAGAACGCATACTCCGCAGGTAATTTCTTTGCAAGCACCTACCGGTGCAGGAAAGACAATTATTATGGCCTCTTTTATTGAAGATGTGTATTACGGTACTGATCAGTATGCCGAACAGCCTGAAGCCATCTTTGTATGGCTCTCAGATTCCCCAGCTTTGAACGAGCAATCCAAGCAGAAAATTGATCTCAAAGCCGATAAAATCCGCTTCGGACAGTGTGTAACAATTGATGATTCTTCTTTTGATCAAGAAATGTTAGATGATGGACATATTTACTTTTTGAACACGCAAAAACTTGGTAAGGCGGCTAATCTTGTTCATCATTCTGATACACGCCAGTATACGATTTGGGAAACACTCGCAAATACTGTACGGGAAAAGTCTGACCGCTTGTATTTTATTATTGATGAGGCGCATCGTGGCATGCAAGGTCGTGAAGCTGGTAGAGCTACTTCTATTATGCAACGATTTTTGAAAGGCAGCACCGACATAAAACTACCTCCAATGCCATTAGTTATCGGTATTAGCGCGACTGCAGCAAGATTTAATGCTTTGGTCGGTGATACAAACTCAACACTTCAGAAATGTATTATTTCAGCCAATGAAGTACGTGCGTCAGGTTTGTTAAAAGATAGAATTGTTATCACATATCCCGATGATCCCGAAAAGCATAATGATATGGCTGTTTTGCAAGCGGCAACAGATGAATGGAAAAACAAGTGCGAGCATTGGTATCAATATACTTATGAACAGCATTATGCAAATGTAAATCCCGTTTTTGTCATTCAAGTACTGGCAGGTACCGGCAAGGCTGTTTCGGATACAAATTTAGACGATGTGATTGCGAAAATTGAGGAACGCCTTAATACAAAATTCAGTGAGAACGAAGTAGTGCATACATTTGGATCTACAGGAACACTGACAATTAATGGATTGAATGTTCCACATATTGACCCTGCCGATATTACGGACGACAGGCGTATCAAGGTTGTTCTATTTAAAGAAAATCTTTCTACTGGTTGGGATTGTCCAAGAGCAGAAACTATGATGTCTTTCCGTCACGCAGAGGATGCTACCTATATTGCACAACTGCTCGGTCGAATGGTGCGTACACCGCTTCAGTGCCACATTATGGTAGATGATTCACTCAATGATGTTCGTTTGTATTTGCCTTATTTCAATGTTGATACCGTTAAACAAGTAATTGATGAACTACAAAGCACAGAAGGAGGAGAAATACCTACTGTCATAGACGATGAGTCATTAGAAAACCAGGTCTATGTACCTTGGACCGTACATACGGCTTCAAGATCAAAAAGAAATACTGAAGAAAATCCTGATCAACTTAATATTTTTACACTACCTACGGCTGAACAGCCTACAATATCTAAAGATTCTTCGGCAGGATATACAACGAATTCTGATCCGAAAGAAGCACAGGAAAGCTGTCCTCAACAACCTGCTGATACAGTTCCTGCTATACATCAAACTTCAACATCAGTGAATTTAGATGAACAGATTGATGATGTCAAACAAACGGAAATATCAATAGAGATTGACCGTGAGGGTATTACTAAGTTTATTAACGAACAAGGTTATTTAACCTATATTGTACGAAATGTAAGAATTAACAATTATCTTAAATCGTTGCTAAATCTCACAACTTTGCTAACACAATACAATATTTGTCCGAATGCTAAGGAAGAAATGGATTCTGAAGTTATCGCAATGATGCATAGTTACATCGAAGATCTTCACAAAAGAGGCGAATATGATCAACTTGCAAAAAACGTACTGTCATTCAAGCTGTCTGTTCGCATTTTCGATGTTTTTGGTGAATCTCTTGACAATGGACTTGTACATAGTTTATTTACTGCATCTGATAGTGATTTGGATCGTCAACTTCGTGCTGCAGACGCCAGACTTGGTGCATATGGTTTTCCGTATAAATACGGTCGAAAATATGCCGATTTGGAAAATCCATCACAATATAAGGTCGATTGTATTCTATTTGCCGCAGATGATGATTGCGTTTCAAAACTTAATCGCTATGCAGAAAAGAAATTTCATGAACTAAACGATCGCTATCGTAAGTATGTTGTTTCCAAAGATGATCGCTGCAAAAAGCAATATGATAGTATTGTTTCGGATTCCGACACTGTAAGTAAGCACAATTTCTCATTACCTGAAACTATTAGTGTACGATTGGAAGATGGCGGCGAGGAATATGATAATCATCTGTTCGCTGACGAAAATGGTCTTGCAAAAATCAAACTTAATGGATGGGAACAAGGAGTGTTAAAGGAAGAGATGAAATCTGACGATTTTGTATGTTGGATCAGAAATCCTCCAAGAAGTTCTTGGTCACTATGCATTCCATATGAAATAGAAAATGAAATTAAACCAGCATATCCTGATTTTATTATTGTTCGCAAAGATTCTATACTTGGATATGTAATTGACATTTTAGAACCACACAATCCTGACTTTAAGGACAACCTCGCAAAGGCAAAGGGATTTGCCAAGTATGCGGCAGAAGAAATCCGCATCGGTCGTATACAAATAATCCGTCAGGGCAAGAATTCGGCAGGTAAAACTCGTTTTAAGAGACTGGATCTTGCCAAAGGTGCTATCAGAGATAAAGTGCTAAAAGCACAGAACAGCGATGAGTTCGACCATATTTTTGATACGGATGGAACATTCGAGTAAGAAATAACTGGAGGTGAGCTATGTGTCAAAACAGATGGATACAGACATTATTACAGAAGCTAAACCACACACTATAAAAAAGTTTGAGCTTATTGAAAGATATGTCGATGAATGGGCTCGAAAAATTCTCGGTTATAATGGGAAAGACGGTCGTAATGGCTCAAAAGGAGTCATCTATATTGATTGCATGTGCAATAGTGGGGTTTATCGTGATTCGTTAAGTGGTGAAATTATTGATGGAACAGCACTTCGAGTTGTTAAAAAGTTAAACGAAATAATCAAAAATTATCCTTCTAAAGAAGCTGTTGTAATTTTTAATGATATTAATCAAGATCGAATTCAATTGTTAAAAGATAAGATTGCGGAAATTAATCTTGAAAGCAACATGATTGTTTCATATAGTCAGGAAGATTGTGATGCATTTTTAAGTCATCTTGATTATAAATCCTTCACTGCACAGCATAACACCCTGCTTGTCTATGACCCGTACAATGTTTCTTTGAATTGGGAAACAATATCTCCGTTCTTGAATCGATGGGGTGAGGTTATTATTAATCATATGATATCTGATACTAAACGTGGCGTTGCGCAAGCAAAAAAATCTGCTGTTATACAAAGATATCAGAAATCATATCAAAAAAATGACATACACGAAGTAATTGAAATGGCTAAGGATAAAGAACAACTTAGAGCTTCTATAATATCAATTATACAAAGTAGCACTCACTTTAAAACTAACAATCAGTATATTGCGTCATTTTCATTCTATACTCAAACAAATGGTCTGTTGTATGATTTAATTCATTGCTGTACAAATATTAAAGGTTTTGTTTTGATGAAAAAAGTTGCTTGGAAAACTTTTGGCGATAAATCCTCTTTAAAAAATACCCACGGCAATGAGCTTCAACTCCAACTTGATTTAAACGGTGACGGGGTTGTTGATTCCCCAACAGATGAAGATTGTTATTTTATAAAAGATATTGCCAAATACATCTACAACAAGTATAAACACGACAATCCGCTTTATCTCAAAACAATATATGCAGACTTAGACGAACATCCTGTTTTCCCAAGTGATGGCTATAAAAATGATATTAAGGATGCGTTGAGAAGTACATATGGAGCCGAATTTCATAGAGATGGCACTGTGAAATTTTCGACTGCAAAAGGAGATTAATATGCCAACTAAAATAGAATGGACGGAAGAAACTTGGAATCCTACCACTGGCTGCACAAAGTATTCTGAAGGATGCGAACATTGCTATGCGGCTTCGTTTGCGAAAAGATTAAAGGCTATGGGTAATGCAAGATATGTAAATGGATTTAAGGTGACAGTTCATAGGGATTTATTTCAAAAGCCTTTAAAATGGGTAAAGCCACGTAGAATTTTTGTGGATTCAATGTCCGATTTATTTCATGACGATATTTCTGATGAAGATATACTTGCAATATTTAAGACTATGAATGAAGCGAGCTGGCATACCTTTCAAGTCCTTACAAAACGTTCAAAACGCCTTTTAGCGCTTTCATCCCAAATTAACTGGACAGATAATATTTGGATGGGAGTATCAGTTGAAAATCAAAAAGCAATATATCGTTGTGAAGACTTAAAACAAACAGGAGCAAAAGTTAAATTTATATCGGCAGAGCCTTTGCTGGAATCTATATCTGATATTAACCTTTTAGGTATTGATTGGCTAATTGTCGGCGGGGAATCCGGAGTGAAAAGTAGGCCAATGGACGAGAGTTGGGTCATTGAACTCAGAGATCTTGCAATAAAGAATAACGTTCCGTTTTTCTTTAAGCAATGGGGCGGATTCAATAAAAAATCAAACGGCAGCGAATTGCAAGGTAAATATTATAAAGAATACCCAAATAAATAAACATTAGAAAATGAGGAGCAACGAAAATGCTCCTCATTTGTTATATATCGACTTTCTTTCTTCTATTCGGGAAGCTGGCTTCCAACCACTCCTCAAACTCCGCAAGGGTGATTTTGCCGTCGGAGCATTCGTCGCGCTTTGTCATCGCTTGATATTTCCATTTCTTAAAATCGGGCTCTTTAATCTGCCTTACACGCACACGGGCGGCATAGCGCTTATAATACTTTTGATACAACCCAATGGCGGCATTGTTCGCCATTTTCTTTTTATAGTTTTCCTGTGCGGCTAAGTCCTGGCAGTTGCGGGTTTCGCCTTCGGAAATGCGGTCGCAGTAATTAGTATCGTAATTGCCCTTCATAATAAAATATTTACCGCAGCGTTTGCATTTACGAATTCCGATGTCGGACTTCAACAACTGTATCAGTTCAAACTCAATTTGCTGTTCAATACTTTCACAAATACAGGTTTCGTACTCATCGGCTTGCATTGCAGACAAGGCAATCATTTCCGGCATAGTAAAGCCGAGTTTATCCAAATTATTTTGAACGCTCGGAGAAACCTCCGAAACAGCAGCCATTTTGATATCCAAATCAAAATCACTCTCTACACAGCCCTCAAGTACATTTTCCACCTGATGTTCTGCATCAACAATGCTGATGCTATGCACAATCGTTCGCTTTTGCTCTGTCGGCAATCCTTGCTTACGGCAGTAGCCTGCAAATCTCGTTTTGTGGGTTAGGCGATTGAAAAATCCGTCGCAAAAATTCTCGTCAAATGTCGCTTCAATTAAGTGCAATAGATTATTTTGCATTTTTTTAAGGTACTGGTAATAGTCCGTCAACTCCTGCTTTGAGCAATGAAGCAGAATCGGCGGAAATTCCGCTGTAAACAGCGAAGCTTCTATCAATGGCTTAAAGCGTTTTTGCGTTTCGGTTAAAGCCAAATAATAATAAAATTTCTTTTCTTTTTCGGTCAGTAAAGAAATATCAAGACTTGTCTCATCAGGCAAGTCTTTTTTTGTGCGATTCAGGCCTTCATTATACGCCGAATCAAAATCAGCATAGAGAAAATTCAAAATTCCTTCGCCCGGTGAAAAAAAGACAGAAGCGGTGTTCATCGGTGAGATATAAGCTCTGCTGTCGCCCATAGGAAGAAGGTCAAATGCAGAATTTATTTTTTGTGTAACGGCCCGCAAACGAGCAAGCGTATCGGCAGTATCCTGCTTGATTTGAGTAAGTTCACCATCCGATAAAGCAAATTCTTTTTTGCCGGTAACAGCCAAAGCAATCGTTTCTCGTCTATCGACCTCGATAGCGTTATACAACTCAAGCAGTTTTGAGTAATTGTACTCGCCGTTCACGGAAAGAACGCAAGATTTTTCGTCGTCCGTTACGTGCCATCTATTTGGAACAAATCCAAAGTACACGGCACTGTATTTATCTTCTGTTTGGAGTAGGTTTTCGCTCATTGCTAAGACCTCCGTTTTAGAAAATGAGAATTTTTGAATAATTATCAAATCCATATCACTACAAATAACATTATACAAAAGTATTGCCTTCGTGTCAATACACAGCTATAATAAATTTGCAAATTAAAATTGCAATAGAATTGATTTTCTAAAATCGAATGACCGTCCGAATGGGATATGACTTTGCGATGACAGTCGGAGACGACGAAAGCGAAGCAACGCCGCTGAGATGGGGGCAGGGATAACAAAAACGACATTCGGGTAAAACGGCGAAACGGCAACAGAAAGAAACCTCCATTCTATCTGTTGCCTCTTACATAGCTGTACATACCGTGCAGCTTTTTTCTCACAAAGGAGGTTAAGAAGATGAGAAAAACAGAATTGAAAGAGCTTTACAAGATGATGTTCCCGGACTATCCGGACATTGTTACGGTAGCTCAGCTTCAACAAATGCTCGGCGTAAGCCGACACTTGGCATACGACTTGATTAACAACGGATATATCTCCGGCGTTAAAATCGGAAACGCTTTTAAGATTCCGAAGGTCAATGTCATCAATTATGTTATGGAAGAAGGTGTGAAGAATGCAAGTTGAAAAGCTGAAAACAATCGATGCGGACACGCTGCTGTCAACGCCGATGAGAAAAACCTTATTTGTGGTGAACGGCT
The DNA here is from genome assembly GCA_900545655.1 of uncultured Oscillospiraceae bacterium. Taxonomy (GTDB): domain Bacteria; phylum Bacillota; class Clostridia; order Oscillospirales; family Acutalibacteraceae; genus UBA1227. The sequence continues at coordinate 5,437 of UQZY01000016.1, read as the reverse complement.
TGATACCGCAAGGACTAAGTGTGCTTTCGGGTTCAAGTAAAATCGGTAAGAGCTGGCTGATGCTTTGGCTCGGTATTCAAGTGGCGAGAGGACAGCCTGTGTGGGAATTTGAAACCCACAAGAGCGATGTACTTTATCTCTGTTTGGAGGATACTTACGCAAGAATACAAAGCCGCCTGTATCAAATCACCGATGAAGCGCCGCCTGAACTTCGCATTGCCACAACGAGTTTTCAAATCGGCACCGGTTTGGAACAGCAAATCGAACAGTATCTTTCCGACTTTCCGAAAACAAAGCTTGTCATTATCGACACCTTTCAAAAGGTTCGAGATTCAAAAAGCACCGGCGGAAAAAACGGAATGTATGCAGGCGACTACGACGATGTATCGGCGCTGAAAAATATTTCGGACAAGTACGGCATTGCTGTTGTGGTTGTTCACCATGTTAGGAAGCTGAAAGATGTCAGCGACCCATTCAACGAGGTATCAGGCTCCACCGGTATCACAGGTGCGGCAGATACGAATTTTGTTTTGAAGCGCAGCCGTGCTAACGAAACCGGAACGCTGCTTGCCACCGGTCGAGATATTGCATATCAGGAGCTGACCTTGAAGTTTGACAACCGCAGTCACTTGTGGGAATTAGTCGAGCGAAAGGATATGGAGGATATTCACCGTGAAGAAATTCCGAAGTTTATTTTCCGGCTGGTTGATTATATTTCGGAAGTAAAAGAATGGCGAGGCACTGCAACCCAACTTATAACGCAGATGAACGAAACCGAGGTTACACCGAATGTCGTGACCAAAATGCTTGCCCGATTTTCTTCGGAAGTTTTTCAGCCGCAAGGCATCGAATACAAAACAAAACGCACCGGTACAAGCCGACTGATTTACTTAAAAAAGAATGACGGCAATGACGGCGATGACAATAAATCCGCTATATAGGAAAAGCCGTCACAGCCGTCACTATCGTCACTTTTTGAGAAAGTGGATATAAGGCTATACAGGTAATGCCAATCCGTAAGGATAGCGAGCATAGGTTTTGTGTTGCCTTTGAAACCCACAAAACCGGCGGCAAATTGCCGAAAGGGACTTGCCGCCCCTGTAACCCCGATTTTTAGGAGAAAGGAATGAAAATATATGAGACAAAGAACAACTGCAATCAATATCCGAGTGACTGAGGGAGAAAAAAGAAAAATGGAAGCTGCCGCTAAAAAATGCGGTCTTTCGCTCTCTGCATACCTTAGAAAACTCGGATTGGGCAAGGAGGTTCAGGCAACTTTGCCACAGGAATTTTACGAAGCTTACCGAGGTTTGACCTCACTTCGTGACAATTGGAAGTCGCTTTCAGAAGCCAATGTAAATGCAAACTTCAACGATGTTGTGAGCAAATTATTGAAGGCTTATCACTCAATCGGCGAGCCGGAAAGCGCAAGTGATTCGCCGTGGCAGTAACAAAAATATGGGCTGTAACCGACAGCGTCAGCCGTGTTTTAAGTTATGCGGCGAACCCGGACAAGACGATTTACAGCGATATTTGCAAGGCACTTCACTACGCAAGCGACGAGAGAAAAACCGTAATCGGTGAAGAAAAAGCAATGTATGTGACGGGCGTAAACTGCACCGCAGAGACAGCTTTTGCCGAGATGAAAGCGGTACAAGAACGCTTCGATAAGACGGTAGGCAATGTGGCTTATCACGCATATCAGAGCTTCAAAACAGGCGAAGTCACGCCGCAACTTGCTCACAAGCTGGGCGTTGAACTTGCCAAAAGAATGTGGGGCGATCAGTACCAAGTGCTGGTCGCTACGCACTTTAACACCGGCACATATCACAATCATTTGGTCATTAATTCGGTGAATATGTGGAACGGTAAGAAGTTTAACTGCAACGAGGGAGCATACTGGAAACTGCGCAGTATTTCCGATGAGCTTTGCAAAGAAAACGGTTTGACGGTTATTAAAAATCCTAAAGGAAAGACGCCACGCAAGCTGTACTTTGCAGAAAAGAATGGCGAGCCTACCCGATACAATTTAATGCGTGAGGCGATAGATAAAGCGCTTACGATGAGTACAAATCCCAAAGCTTTTACCTATGTTATGAAACAGCTCGGATATGTAATCGACCTTAACCCATATCATAAGTACGCCACCATTCGCTCTGTCAACAGCAAAAAAGCGACTCGTTTGTACCGCTTAGGAGAAGCCTATGACCGTGATGCAATCTATGAGCGAATGAGAGATACACTGAAAAACAACCCACAGGAAGCTTACCGCTTATACTATGAGTTTACCGAAAAAAAGAGCTTTGGTGTAACAATTCAAAAGGCGCACTTTGTTAAAGGCAACTTAAAAACCGCCAAAAAGATTACGGGTCTTAAAGCGTTGTATTTCAGATATTTATATCTGCTCGGCGTGCTTCCTAAGGATAAAAAACACAAGCCGTTATCGCCCGAAATGCGTGAAGCCTGCCGTTGGCTTGACCGCCACACCGCACAGGTACAGCTCATTTACGACAATCACCTGACCGATATTTCTTCTGTGGAAGTATTTATAAAAAACACAGACTCAGAAATTAAACTCATATCGGATTATCGCAAAATGCTCTACCGAGATATTGATTCTTGCCACAATCCCGACGAAAAAACAAAGCTTGTTGCCAAGCGAGATGACTGCACAAAGGCTCTGGCTCAGCTCCGAAAGGACAGGAAAACAGCGGCAAGGATTATAGAGGATAACCCTAAAATCAAAGAAAACATTCTCATTGAGGAGAATATGCGAAGCCGATATTTCGGACTTAATAAATCAAGAAAGAGAGGATACGAACGATGACAAAACGAAAAACAGATTTTACTTTACCGACGCTGGACGACCTGTTTACAACGCAGGCGGAGCGTGACGACGCAAAGCTGGAGCGTGTGCAGAACATACCTCTTGACGAACTTCACCCTTTTAAGAATCACCCCTTTAAGATATTGAATAACGAGGAAATGGAGCGAATGATTGAGAGTATACGCAAGGTGGGAACGATAACTCCGGCACTTGCTAGACCTCTGCCTGACGGCGGCTACGAGCTTATTTCAGGACACAGAAGGCTTGCGGCGTGTCAGGTGCTGGGGATTGAAACAATGCCTGTAATCGTCCGTGAGATGTCAGACGACGAAGCGGTAATCGCAATGGTGGACGCAAATCTGCAAAGAGAAACAATACTGCCAAGCGAAAAAGCCTTTGCGTATAAGATGAAGCTGGACGCCATAAAGCACCAAGGTAAAACTTCTGTGCAAGTTGCAGAGAAGTTGCTTAGTGTAGAAAAGGTTGCCGAAGAAGCCGGTGAAAGCAAAGACCAAGTGCGAAGATATATCCGCTTAACTTACTTAATTTCCGAACTGCTTTCAATGGTAGACGAAAACAAAATCGCTTTCAACCCTGCGGTAGAAATCTCCTACCTTGACCGTGATGAACAGCTCACTTTGCTTGACGCAATCAATATGAATGACTGCACGCCGTCCCACGCACAGAGTATCAGGCTGAAGAAAATGTCACAGGACGGCTTGCTTACCGCCGACGCTATTTACGCTATTTTGTCGGAAGAAAAACCAAATCAAAAGGAACAAATCAAGCTGCCTCGTGACGAGCTTCGCAAATACTTTCCGCAAAATTACAGCGATGAGCAAATCAAGCGAGATATTCTGAAAGGATTGGAGCTTTTGAAACGCCAACGAGAACGCAACAGAGACGACCGTTAATTCGAACTAAAGTGTACAGCGGGTGACTTTTGCAGAATGGAAAGAACTATGCCGGCAAGCTATAATAGGCTTGTCGGTGTAGGTCTTTCCTGTGATGTATAATGAAAGGAGTTAAAAATAATGGTATCAGGACACCTACAAGTTAAAAAAGGTTTTTATTATGTAGTGCTAAGCTACTATAACAACAACGGAAAACGCCGTGTGAAATACTTTTCCACGGGACTGCCCGAAAAGGGCAACAAGCGCAAAGCCGAAGCCGAACTTGCACGAATCAGAAGTGAATTCGTGCCGCCGCAGGAAGTCGGCGAGCTTGCTTCCGATATGCCGTTTGCAGACTATCTGCTCGAATGGCTGGACATCGTCAAGGTGCGTGTTAAGGCAACCACATTCAGCTCTTACGAGCAAATGGTGAAATCGGTGATTGAGCCGTATTTTCGTAAGAAGGCGGTAACGCTTCAGGGATTAGAGGCAAGACACATTCAGCAATTCTATTCCGAAAAGCTGAAAACGGTCAAGCCAAACTCGGTTATTCACTATCACGCTGTTATTCATCAGGCGCTGAAATACGCAATGAAAACCGACCTTGTTACGCAGAATGTGGCAATGAAAGTGGATCGCCCGAAAAAGAACGATTATCAGCCTGTATTCCTTGATGCAGAAGAACTGCAGCATTTATTTGAAGCAGTTAAAGGGACAAAGCTGGAACTTCCAGTTTTAGTCGCCGCTTTCTACGGCTTGCGTCGTGGCGAGGTCTGCGGGCTGAAATGGGATGCAATAGACTTTGAGCGTGGCACAATCACCATACGGCACACGGTCACATCGCTGCAAGTGGACGGAAAAACAAAAATGTACGCACAGGACTCTGCAAAAACAAAATCCAGTATGCGTACACTTCCGCTTGTCGGCAGCTTTGCGGAGTATTTCAAAGAAGTAAAAGCGGCACAGGAAGTCAACAAAAAGGTCTGCGGCAACTGCTACAACTACGAATATGACGGTTATGTCTTTGTAGACGAGCTTGGTGATTTAATGCGACCGGAATATCTGACAAGTTATTTCCCACAGTATATCCAAAAGCACGGTTGTAAAAGAATGCGTTTTCACGATTTAAGGCACAGCTGTGCATCACTCTTGCTTGCAAACGGCGTTCCGCTGAAACAAATTCAGGAGTGGCTCGGGCACAGCGATTTTTCCACCACCGCTAACATCTATGCCCACCTTGACTACACTTCAAAACTGTCCTCGGCGCAGGCAATGGTCAGCGGAATGGCGTTGCCTGAGACTGTGGATTTCGGCAGTAAGTGGGAGACAGCAGCGAAAAAATGCAGGAAATAAAGAGAAAAGCTGTTCTTTCCAAAACTATGGAAAGAACAGCTGAAAATCGGATGATTTTTGGTGTGGGCATAAAAAAGAAAAAATCCAGAAACCCGCATGGTTACTGGATTTTTCGATGGCGGAAGCGGTGGGATTCGAACCCACGAGCCCGTGAAGGCTACCTGATTTCGAGTCAGGCCCGTTATGACCACTTCGATACGCTTCCGTATATGTCAGCCCGCCATTTTCCTGATGTTTTTTGCAAAGAAAAAACTTTTGGAAAGAACTGACGGAAAGAACAGCAAAATATTCGGTTTTTCGAACTGCGTGACCCCGCATAAATACTGGATTCTCATCGGACGAAAATGACACTAATCCAACGAAT
>UQZY01000015.1 GCA_900545655.1 uncultured Oscillospiraceae bacterium | reverse complement strand
GTAAGAGGGATAACCCTTATAAAACGAAGAGGCGGAGAGGTTATACTTCTACGGAAAAGGTAGCTTCTCCTGCATCTTAAAAGTCTCTCTTATACTCCATTTTGGTTTTATCTCCTTTCTTTCTTTCATTATTAGATAGTTTTTTCATTTTAATATCTCCTTTATTTTGAATAATTATCTCCTCAAAAACCGTAAGGCTCCGCAACAGCGGAGCCTTATGGCTTTTATTTTGTCTTTTTTTATAATTGCGCCTGTTTTTTAGGCAGTATTTTGCCTTCGTTACAGCAGTATTCGGTTTCTTTGTTGGTCAGTATTCGGTTTCTTCGTTACGGCAGTATATGAGTTCTTTATTTACACGGCATTCGATTTCTTTGTTGGGCAATATCTGGTTTCTTTATTTCAGCAAAATCCGGTTACTTTACTATGGCTGTGGTTACTTGCTTTTTCGGAATCCAAAAAATTATCGAGGAAAATTTAAAAAAAGTCTTTACTTTAACGTGCTAATGTGTTACTATGCTATCACATTAAAGAAAACGTATTTACAAAAGGAGAAATAATCATGAAAAGATTTTTAGCTCTCGCACTTGCTCTTGTGCTTATCTTTGCACTTAGTGCTTGTGGAAAACAGGATAAAGAAACAAAGAATATGACAGATTTACAGTACATCCAGGACAAGGGAAAGCTTGTTGTGGGAATCACAGAGTTTAAGCCTATGGACTACAAAGATGCTGACGGTAACTGGATAGGCTTTGACGCCGACATGGCAAAGGCTTTTGCAAAGAGCATCGGTGTTGACGTTGAGTTCGTTGAGATTGACTGGGATAATAAGGTTGCAGAGCTTGACGGTAAAGCTATCGACTGTGTATGGAATGGAATGACTCTTTCAGATGAGGTTACATCCGCAATGGATTGTACAAAGCCTTATTGCTCAAACAGACAGGTTGTTGTTGTGAAAAAGGATGTTGCCGATAAGTACACAACGGTTGAGGCTTGTAAAGACCTTACTTTTGCGGTTGAGGCAGGCTCTGCCGGTGCATCGGCTGCAAAGGAAGCAGGCTTTACAAAGATAACAGAGGTAAAGGATCAGGCAACGGCTCTTTCTGAGATTGCTGCAGGTACATCTGACGCAGCTGTTATAGACCTTACTATGGCAAAGGCAATGACGGGTGAGGGAACAGACTACGCAAATGTTGTAAGCACAGTCGAGCTCACCTCTGAGGATTACGGTGTCGGCTTCAGAAAAGGCTCTGACCTTGTTGTCGTTCTCAATGAATTCTTCAAAACAGATTACGAGAACATGAAGAAGACTGCTGAAAAATACGGCATTTCCGACATACTTGCGGAGCAGAAGTAATCATTTGTCGTAAAACATTACAGTACATATATTGCGACAGAGGGCGTGAAAGCGCGCCCTCTGTCATTGCGGTTTTGAAGGGAAGTTTTAAATGGAACGTTTTGTAGAACAGCTGCCGATAGTTTTATCGGCTCTGAATGAGGGCTTTGCACAGACGCTGCGTTTGTTTTTTGTTACATTGCTCGGTGCGCTGCCTTTGGGTCTTATTATTTCACTGGGCTCAATGACAAAGTTTAAGCCGGTTCAGCTTTTCACGAGGTTTATCGTATGGGTTGTTCGGGGAACTCCGCTCATGATCCAGCTTCTTATCATTTTTTACGTTCCGGGACTTGTGTTTCACAACCCCATCTGGGGCGGCGGTGAGACGGGGAGATTCGCGGCTGCATCGGTTGCTTTTATCTTTAACTATGCTTGCTATTTCTCTGAGATATACAGGGGCGGAATAGTGAGTATACCCAAGGGTCAGACAGAGGCAGGACTCGTTCTCGGAATGACTAAGTCGCAGATTTTCTTTAAGGTTAAGCTTCTCCAGATGATAAAGAATATCGTACCGCCTATTTCAAATGAGATAATTACTCTCGTAAAGGATACATCGCTCGCCCGTATCATCGCGCTTCAGGAAATTATTTGGGCAGGGCAGGCGTTCATGAAAGGCTCACACGGTATTTCCGGTGCGATGTGGCCTCTCTTTTTCACCGCGCTTTATTACCTTATTTTCACCGGCGTTCTCACTGTTCTCCTCGGAAAACTTGAGAAAAAACTTACATATTTCAGATAAGGGAGGACTGCTGTATGGAAATTCTGAGAGTTGAAAATATTGAAAAAAACTTTGATAACACCGCAGTTCTCAAAGACATAAGCTTTAGCCTGTCAGAGGGAGAAGCGCTTGCCATAATAGGCTCATCAGGCTCGGGTAAGACCACACTTCTTCGCTGTCTGAACTTCCTTGAAAAGCCGAGTGGGGGAAGGATTTACGTAAAGGATCAGCTGGTATTTGATGCGGCCGACCCGTCGACTCAGCTTGAAAAGGATGTACGTAAAAAAAGACTTCATTTCGGACTTGTTTTTCAGAACTTTAACCTTTTTCCGCAGTACACGGCGCTTCAGAATGTAATGCTCAGCCGCCAACTTCTCGCAAAAGAGGACCCGGATTTCAAGAAAAACAAGAAGCAGATTTATGCGGATATTGAGGAAGAGGCACAAGAGCTTCTTAAAAAGATGAATTTGTCCGACAGGGCTTCGCATTACCCTCATCAGCTCTCCGGCGGGCAGCAGCAGCGCGTGGCTATCGCTCGTGCGCTGGCACTTCATCCGGATATTCTTTGCTTCGACGAGCCGACATCGGCGCTTGACCCTGAACTTACAGGTGAAGTGCTTAAGGTGATTCGTGAGCTTGCGGATGACCATGTAACCATGATAATCGTCACTCACGAAATGGCTTTTGCCCGCGACGTTGCGGACAACATCATCTTCATGGATGATGGCGTTATAGAGGAGCAGGGTAAGGCAACAGAACTCATAAACAATCCACAGACAGAAAGACTTAAAAACTTTCTTCTCAGAGTAAACGAAGAATAAAAAAGACGTGTGTACGGTTAATCGTACACACGTTTTTTAATATGGTGTTATAATATCAAAAAAGGCAGAAGGGTCCGTCAAGTCAGACACAACATCTATCACTTCCGGTGTATTCGGATTTTCAGAAAACGTCAATACAAAGGCTTCTCGAAAAGACCGTTTTGCAAGAGACTTAAAGCGTGAGTACAAGTATGTGATCTACGACAACGAAGTAGAAGACAAACGGATACTTGCAGTTTACGGTATACGGACAAACTACGACAGAGCAACAACAAGAGAAATTGCAGAGTATTTATATGATTTGGAGGAACACGGATATGTTAACGAGAGAATGGCAAAAGAGATTTATAACCGTATTGGGCGAAATTACGGAGCATTACTCGGTAAATACGATAGTAAAAACTCTCGATTTGTTAGGTCACGAAGATGGAATACTGGCATTGGAGAAGTTAATGGAGAAGGAACTTCCGGAGAAGGAGTTCCTGAAGGAGTTAAGTATTCTCGAAGAGATCGATTTGCAAGAGAAGTAAAAGTATAAGTATACCAAGTCTATAGTTTGCAATGAACAACAAGAGAAATTGCGGAATATTTGTATAAGTTGGAGGAGACACATTATGCCGGACGATATGAAAAAGAGATACTTAAAAGCATTAGCAAACGTTACGGGGCGTTACTCGGGAAGTACAGTAGTGAAACTTCTACCTTTTATAGAACAAGACGAAACACTTCCCGAAATGGAGAAGTTGATAAACAAGGAACTTCCGGAGAAGGAGTTTCTGAAGGAGTTAAAAGTTATTAAAAAATCGCAAAAAAAGCATATAAAAAGAGACCAATGATTGGCTCACCCTTAATAGGCTCCAATTGCCGGTGGGGGTGAAACCAACTGGTCTCATTTGTAGGATAACATATGTAAAGTAAAATTTCAAGGCTTAAGATGAAAAAGAAAAGCATTCAAGTCAGTGAACCGAAGGGACTAATCCCCTCCCGTTATAACAGGAATGCCTTTATTACGCAAAAAAAGAAGCCCTCAATTTGATACCCGCTGGGGTCCAATTCCCCATACGAATTCAAAAAGCGATGGCTTCTAACCCCATTATACGCACCTTCAACGAAAAAATCAACATGAAAATTTCAGATGTTACACAATCCCTGCAATACAGGAGGAAAACTCTCTTGCCAAGCAAAAAATAAAACAAGCGCAGCACTGTTAAATCTGCTGACCCTATAACATATGATAACAGCGGAGATGTTATCACTCTTCCAAAAAGATTCAATGACGAAAAGAATGATATAAGATTTTCTTGCAGTGAGTATACATTATCAAGAGCGTTGACCTCCGAAGAATGGAAGAAGTATAAGATGTGTTTTAATTTTACGCACACATTTCAAAAAATGCATTTAATTTTTAATTGATTTTTTTTAGTTGTGTCAGGTATAATAAAATCAGCACACAATTATGTACTTGCTGTGCGTGAATTTTATTTAAGAGAGAGGGTGAATGAGTGAATCTGTGTAACGCAAGCTTTCTTAATCGTGTACGATATGGATACGATATCAACTGTTGAAGAGGGTACTTTTAAAAAGTCGGATATTTCTCTTGTTGACCAAGTTTTCGAATATTTTAGGTCATATAACTTTGAGCTTGAAAGAAAATATGGAATGATAAGTATCAAGAAAAGCGGAATAAAATCTTCTATTTCTCATGGAATGGGAATACAAAAATATTTTGAGTCTTGCGTGGTTAAAGAAAGTACTACAAAAAATGCTTTTTACTTACACGAGGTTGGCATAATAAAAGAAGGCGAAATGCCGTTCAAGACTGAACCTATGTTCAGCGGCAAAACACCTTCTGTTAGAAACATACTACATTCGCTCATAAATGTCAAATCAAATATAAAAATAAAGAAGCAGACTGCACAAGAGGCTGTGACAAAGTCAGGAAGCCTCATAACAAGTGCGTCTGTTTCTGTTAACAGTATATACAGTTCATTAAAAAATGTCAAATCTGACACTGATAATGTAGGTGCATTTGGTAGAAATTAAAGATTGATGAACGCCTTAAAGCCAAAAATAAAACAACCGCATAACTAACGTAGTTAAGCGGTTGTTGGCGGAGAAGAGGTGATTTGAACACCCGCGTGCATTACTGCACCTACTCCCTTAGCAGGGGAGCCCCTTCGGCCTCTTGGGTACTTCTCCGAATAGCCAAAACAAAATAAGCTTTGTTTTATTTTCATAAAAGCCCCGCCCTTTTGGGCAGGGCCTTTTTTGGCGGAGAGGATGGGATTCGAACCCATGTGGGGTTGCCCCCAAACGGTTTTCAAGACCGCCTCGTTATGACCACTTCGATACCTCTCCGTGCTGACGCGAGATTTATAGTAACATATTTGATTTTTAGTGTCAATGACTTTTTGCTGTTTTAAGATATTTTTAAGTATGTATGTCTATACTTTGAACAGTATTTTTAGTATAATTTACCTAAGGTCTATTATGAAAGTTTAGGGACGGTAGAGAACATGAGAGTTTTGATTGTTGAAGATGAGATTAGACTTGCCGAGGCACTCGGGGAAATAATGAAATCCCAGCGTTATACGGCGGATATCGTCAATGACGGTGAAGACGGACTTGATTATGCGATGAGTGACATATACGACGTTATAGTCATGGATGTTATGCTCCCGAAAATGAACGGATTTGATATCGTTCGGAAGATGCGCGAGGAAAAAAATCAGACCCCAGTCATCATGCTCACGGCAAAGGATGATACATCGGACAAAATAAAAGGTCTTGACTGCGGTGCGGATGATTACCTTACAAAACCGTTTGTACCGGGTGAGCTTCTTGCGCGTATAAGAGCTATCTCAAGACGTCAGGGTGAGGTCGTTATGGATGAGATTAAGGTGGAGGATATCACGCTTAGTCTGTCTAATTATACATTGTCCTGTGACGGACGCTCAATCAATCTCGGGCCTAAGGAGTTTGACATCCTTAAAATCCTCATGTCAAATCCGAACGTGATTGTTCCCAAGGAGGATATCCTTATCAAGGTGTGGGGCACGGAGTCCGACGCCGAGGATAACAACGTTGAAGTGTATATATCTTTCCTCAGAAAAAAGCTTACACATCTTAAGTCAGCCGTACAGATAACGACTGTCAGAAAGATAGGCTACAGGCTGGAGGTGGGCGCTGCTTGCTGAAAAAGTTACGTTCACAGTTCATACTCAGTAACATGATAATGGTTGGAATAGTTATTTTCGGTCTGTTCTCGGCACTTACGATAATAACCTACAACTATGAGGCTTCTCAGTCGAAAGCGGTCTTAAAGATGGCGCTTAACGGAGACTTGGATCTTTTCATGTTTTCGAGTGAAAATGTACTTCTTTTCGGGGAGCCCTCAAGTGAAAAAAGTTTCCCGGACGCTGACGTGGAAAGGGAAAAACGACGCGGTGACGGCACGAATGAAAAGATGAATACCATTGTACTTTTTGCTCTTACAGACAACGACGGCAATGTAATCGTCAGCGATATTGCGGACGGAAAATCATACACGGCAGAAGAGGTAAAAAGCATTGTAACACATGCAATGTCCTCAGATAACAAGGTCGGACTCATTCCGACAAAGCATATGCGGTATATGAAGGAGCCGAATGAGTACGGCGGTTACAAAATTGTTTTTGCCGACAGAACCTCCGAGGAGGAAACACTCAGGTTCATGGTAAGGCTTTACGGAGTAAGTTCGCTCTTTATTCTTTCTATCATGTTCCTTATAAGCGACTACATGGCACACAGGGCCGTGGCTCCGGTTGAAAAGTCATGGAAAAAGCAAAACAGATTTGTTGCGGACGCAAGCCATGAGCTCAAAACCCCGCTTACCGTTATACTTGCGAACATGGATATCATGTCCCTGAATCCGGACTCGACCGTTGAGGAACAGATGAAGTGGATAGAGAACACAAAGTCGGAAGCAAAACGTATGACGCAGCTTGTAAATGATATGTTGTTCCTTGCAAAGTCGGATGCCGCTGTTGAGCAGGGCTACAGCTTTATGAACGCAAACCTGAGCAGCCTTGCCGAGGACTGTGTTCTGACCTTTGAATCGGTTGCTTTTGAAAAGGGTGTTTACCTTCGCTCCGTTGTTCCGGAGGACATATATGTAACCATGGATGAAGCAAAGATAAAGCAGGTTATAATGATTCTCCTTGACAATGCAATAAAATACGTAGACGACAACGGAACTATTTTCCTGACTCTTGCACAGAACGGAAGGCAGGCAAAGCTCCTTGTTGCAAATACCGGCCCGGCGATTCCGAAAGAAAAGCAAAAGCATATATTTGAGAGGTTTTTCCGTGCGGATGATTCACGCGCAAGAGACAGAGGCGGATACGGCTTGGGTCTCTCTATTGCCGGAAACATCATATCCGCCCACAAGGGTAAGCTCTCACTTGAGTATTCAAACGAAAAAGGCACATGCTTTTCAATTGTTCTTCCCTGTAAGGGAAGCGGCACTGCGAGGAAAGGTAAGTAGATATAGATAAACACATATGACGGGCAATGTAAAATTCGGCCTGCCGCTATGAAAACTTGCCAGTGAAATGACTGCTAAAAGCAGTACACATAAAAGCCCCGTGGCTTTTATGACTTTGCATGAAACAGCAGGAGAAGCGCGCTCGGACAGGAGCGCGCAGAGTATCCTGCCGCCGTCAAGAGTGTTCACTGGTAACATATTTATGAGAAACAGCGCTGCGTTTATACCGGCGGCGGATACGTCACGGCGCAGTGCGAAAATAACACAGAGAAGAAGGTTTACAAGCGGTCCGCAAAGGGCCGCTTGTATTTCTTCTCTGTAAGACAGCGTTTGCTCCGTTCCGATATCAAGGCATATCCCAAACGCTGTCAGTTGCACTGCGCGCACCCGCCTATGCATGATGCGGAGCATGATTACATGCCCCGCCTCGTGCATGCACACGGCGGAAAACAGTTTAAAGAACAGCATTTGTCTGTCAAAGATAAGCATGGTGCAGAGTACTGTTGCAGACCAAAATGATATATGCACGGCAGTTTTCCCGATTTCGATAACCATATGACCTTACGCCTCTTTTATTTATGATAAAACCCTTTTAATTGTATGCGAAAAGTGATAGAATTAATTCAGCTTAAAAACGCGTATTGTTTACGCAGAAAACAGGGAGTGAAAAAAATGACTTTTATCAAGGATCTTCTCAGCGCAGTAAAGGACGGTCTTTTAAACGGAATTAAAGACGGTATAAAAGAAGGCGTTAAGGAGGGAGTAAAAGAGGGCGTAAAGGACGGCGTTAAAGCCCTGATTGTTCTTCCTAAAAAGCTTCTTGGCTGAAGATTTTAAGCCACCCTGACGGGTGGCTCGTTTTATATATGCGGGTGAGATATGGAAGAGAAGATATACCTTGAGGATACCGAAATAACAATTGTCCGTAAAAAAATAAAAAACATGCATATGTATATACGGCCTCCGAAGGGCGAGGTTCTTATAACCGCTCCCCTGCGAGTGCCTTACGGTGAGATAGAAAGGTTTGTCTTTCAAAAAAGAGACTGGATAACCGAAAACGTTGAAAAGATGAAAAACACGGAGGTTACTCCGGACCCCGTATACAAAGATAAGGACGTTATAATGATATGGGGCGAGCTTTACGAGCTGTCGGTTTTTCAGGGGACGAGATATTCCCTGACGCTGACGGAGGACATCTCGCAGGAAGGCAGGAAAATCGCAAGGCTTTGCGTAAGAGCGGGCTGTACGGACGAGCAGCGCATACACTTTATGAATGAGTGGTACAGGAAAGAACTTTCGGAGCGGGTGAATTATCTTTTGCCGAAATGGGAGACATATACGGGTCTTAAGTGCTCATCATGGCAGAGTAAGGTTATGAAGACAAGATGGGGCACGTGTAACACGAAAACAAAAAAGATATGGTTGAACGTGAGGCTCGCTGAGCATCCTGCAGAGTGTCTTGAGTATGTTATTCTCCATGAGCTTGCGCACACGAGAGTTCCCAATCACGGAGCGGACTTCAAAGCTATCCTGACGGAGTACATGCCGGACTGGAGAACAGTTAAGAGGAGACTTAAAGATAATGAATGTAACTAAAGAGTTGTATGGCATGCACGGGGATACGGATATTTTCAAATTCGTTATAGAGAATGATAACGGGATGAGGGTATCTGCGATAAACTACGGATGTGCGATAACCGAAATTCTTGCTCCCGATAAGGACGGGAAGCTTGAAAACGTTGTTCTCGGATTTGACTCATTCAAGGAGTATGAAAAAAATCCGCCGCACTTCGGCGCTGTTATCGGACGTGTTACCGGAAGGATTTCCGGGTCAAGATTTAAGCTTAAAAATCAGGTGTATACATTGCCGTCAAACGAAGGGGAAAATCATCTTCACGGAAACGGAGAACTTGACCACGCCGTATGGAATTATATGCTCACGGGACGGGGCTTCGGAGTCGGCAAGGCTGTAGGAATTGAGTTTTCATACGAGAGCCACGACGGAAGCAACGGATATCCGGGATGTGTGAATATCACGGTGACATACACCCTTGACAATATGAACAGGCTTATGATTGAGTACAGAGCCGCAACCGATACCGATACGATTCTAAACCTTACAAACCACTCATATTTCAATTTATCGGGGGATGCTAAACGAACGGTTGAAGACCATATCTTAAAGTGTGATGCCGAGCGTTTTTTACCGCTAAACAGCGACCTTACACCGAACGGAAGGATAAGAGATGTCTGCGAAACAACCTTTGATTTTTCAGGCGGACACACTTTAAGGGTGGGAATGGAATCCGAAGACGAGCAAAATATAATCGCCGGTCACGGATATGACCATGCACTTGTTTTTGGCAACTGTAAAGACTATAGCCTTTACACGCGTAATCCTGTGCACAGTGCGGTTCTTTATGATGAAAAATCCGGGCGTAAGCTTACCATGGAAACGGACTATCCGTGCTTTGTGTGTTATTCGGGAAATCAACTCCCGAAAAAGCACAATGCCGTCTGTCTTGAGGCGCAGATTCTCCCTGATGCCGTGAATCACCGCGGCTTCGGAAGCACGGTTCTGAAACCGAACAAAGAGTACAGGCGCTTTGTTTCATACCAATTTGGTATTGATTTAATCGACAACATTTAATATACTCTTATTGGACAATTTTATTGGACAAAAATAAATTACAAATAACCAAAGTACCTGCTGCCGCAGATACTTTGGTAAGGAGATATCAAAAATGGCAGAATTCAAGTACGAGATAGTTGAAGAACTCGGAGTTATTTCGGAAAACGCAAGCGGATGGACAAGAGAACTTAACCTCATTTCATGGAACGGCGGAAATCCCAAGTACGACATTCGTGACTGGGCTCCCGAGCATGAGAAGATGGGCAAGGGCATAGGTCTTACGAAGGATGAGCTCGGAGAACTCAAGGAGCTTATCGAAAAGGTTCTTGACTGATTTTTAAAAAAGATGACACCGCGGATTTTTCCGCGGTGTCTTTTTTGTCGGATCAGTTGTAAGGTCAGTCGATAATAAGGGATTTTCCCGTCATTTCCTTTGGCTGAGGAAGATCCATTATTTTGAGAATTGTCGGTGAGAGGTCACAGAGCCTGCCGTCATTACGCAGCTTGACATCTCCGCAGCCTATAAGCGCAAACGGAACGGGATTTGTCGTGTGTGCCGTAAACGCCGAGCCGTCGGGCTCATACATCTTGTCTGCGTTACCGTGGTCTGCGGTCAGGAGAATTGCGCCGCCCATTTTAAGAACTGCGTCCTCAAGTCTGCCGACGCAGGTGTCAACGGTCTCAACGGCTTTTACTGCCGCGTCAAACACACCGGTATGACCTACCATGTCGCAGTTAGCAAAGTTTACGATGATAACGTCATACTTGTCCGAGAGTACAGCCTCAACAAGCTTGTCGGTAACCTCCGGAGCACTCATCTCGGGCTTTAAGTCATATGTGGTAACCTTCGGGCTCGGGACAAGAATTCTGTCCTCGCCTTCATTGACAGTTTCAACTCCGCCGTTGAAGAAAAATGTTACGTGAGCATATTTCTCGGTCTCGGCAATGCGCAACTGCTTTTTGCCGTTTGCCGCAAGATATTCACCGAGTGTATTTGTAAGCTCCTCGGGTTTAAAAGCAACCTCTACGTTCGGCATGGTTGCATCATATTGTGTCATGCAAACATAGTAAACGGGGAAGTACGGGCGTTCAAAGCCGGTGAATTTATCATCTGTGAAGGTACGTGTGATTTCTCTTGCACGGTCGGGACGGAAGTTAAAGAATATAATGCTGTCATTTTTCTCTACGCGCCCCTCATTCATGAGAACGGTTGGCATAACGAATTCATCTGTGAGATACTTTCCGTCGGCGTCCTTGGTCTTGTAGGAGGCTTTAACGGCCTCTATGGCATCTGTCGCCTTAATTCCTTCGCCGTTTACAAATGCATTGTACGCCTTGCTTACTCGTTCCCATCTGTTATCACGGTCCATTGCATAGAAACGGCCTGTAACGGTTGCAAGCTTTCCGACACCGAGCTTTTTCATTTCTTCCTGAAGCTGAGCGATGTATTCTACCCCTGAGGTCGGAGGTACGTCACGTCCGTCGAGAATTCCGTGCACGTAAACCTTGGTAAGTCCGTTTTTCTTTGCGAGCTCGAGAAGTCCGAAAAGATGTCTTATGTGACTGTGAACACCGCCGTCGGAGAGAAGTCCCATAAGGTGAAGAGCCGAATCGTGCTCCTTGCAATTATTTACGGCGTCCATGAAGGCTTTATTTGTAAAAAAGTCTCCGTCCTCTATGGACTTGGTTATTCTTGTGAGTTCCTGATAAACAACACGGCCCGCACCGATATTCGTATGTCCTACTTCTGAGTTTCCCATCTGTCCGTCGGGAAGACCTACGTCGAGACCGGAAGCGCCGATAGTGGTATGGGGGCACTTTGTCATTATCTCATCAAGTCTCGGGGTCTTTGCTGCGGCGATTGCGTTTCCGTACTTTTCGTCCGGAACCCATCCGAAGCCGTCCATGATACAAAGTACAACAGGTTTTTTCATAGTATATGCGCCTTTCTAGTGTATAGCTTTATAAATCACTTTTGTATTTATCGTAAAAAATCAGGGGCAGGCAGATATGCCCGCCCCAAAAGGTAATCAAACGCTTGCGGCTTTTACTATTGTTGCAAAGTCCGGAGCCTTGAGTGAAGCTCCACCTATAAGTCCGCCGTCGATATCCTCCATTGCGAGAAGCTCTGCGGCATTTCCGGCATTCATTGAACCGCCGTACTGAACTACAAATGCATTGGCTGCGTCTGTGCTGTAAAGCTCTGCAATAAGGCCGCGTATATAGTTGTTTACTTCGTTTGCCTGCTCTGACGTAGCGGTTTTGCCCGTTCCTATAGCCCATACAGGCTCATAGGCAATGATAACGTCCTTGAGCTGCTCCTCGGTAACGTTCTGAAGAGCAATCTTTGTCTGTGTCGAAACGGTTTCAAAGGTGATGTTCTTCTCGCGCTGCTCGAGTGTCTCGCCTACACAGAGAATAACCTTAAGTCCGGCTTTCAGAGCTGCGTCAACTCTCTTGGAAACGGTATCATCTGTTTCACCGAAATACTGACGTCTTTCGGAGTGTCCGATAACAACGTACTCAACACCCATGGAGGTGAGCATCGAAGGAGAAATCTCTCCTGTGAAAGCTCCTTTTTCTTCCCAGTGGCAGTTCTCTGCACCTACCTTGATGTTTGTGCCCTCTGTGCAGTAGAGAGCGGTCTGTAAATCAACATACGGTACACAGATAACAACGTCACAATCTGCGTTTTCTACAAGCGGCTTCATCTCATTGATAAGCTCTGCAGCTTCAACCGGTGTTTTATTCATCTTCCAGTTACCTGCGATAACTGCCTTACGGAGTTCTTTATTCATTTTGAAAACCTTCTTTTGTTTACTTTTTATTTATTTTAACTGAATTTTTATTTGAATTATATTTTTCTTATTCAATTTATTTCCATTCAAGTCGGCTTTTTTACGATTATCTGTCGTTCATTGCCGCAATGCCCGGAAGCTCTTTACCCTCAAGGAATTCAAGAGAAGCGCCGCCGCCTGTTGAGATATGGGTCATCTTGTCGCCGAGACCGAGAGTATTTACGGCTGCTGCGGAGTCACCGCCGCCGATAACCGTTATAGCGTCGGAGTCAGCCATTGCCTGTGCAACTGCAAGTGTACCCTTTGCGAGTGTCGGATTCTCGAATACGCCCATGGGGCCGTTCCAAACAACGGTTTTTGCAGACTTAACCTCCTCTGCAAAGAGAGCGGCAGTCTTCGGTCCGATATCAAGACCTTCATAATCATCGGGGATTTTATCCGAATCAACAACCTCGGTTTCAATAGGAGCATCTATGGGATTCGGGAAGCTTTTTGCGATAACCGTATCTATGGGAAGAAGAAGCTTTACACCTTTTTCTTCAGCCTTCTTCATCATTTCCTTGCAGTAGTCAATCTTGGTTTCATCAAGAAGTGATTTGCCTGTGCCGTATCCCTTTGCAGCGAGGAAGGTAAATGCCATACCACCGCCGATGATAAGAGTGTCAGCCTTGTTAAGGAGATTCTCGATAACGGTGAGCTTGTCGGCAACCTTTGCGCCGCCGAGGATTGTTACGAACGGGCGCTGCGGATTTTCAACGGCGTTTCCGAGGTATCTGAGCTCCTTCTCAATAAGATATCCGCAAACAGCTTCATCAACGTATTTTACTACGCCTACTGTGGAGCAATGTGCCCTGTGAGCCGTTCCGAACGCGTCATTTACAAAAATGTCTGCAAGAGAACCGAGTTCCTTTGAAAATGCTTCTTCGTTCTTTGTCTCCTCTGCACGGTAACGTGTGTTTTGAAGAAGAACGATATCTCCGTCTTTCATTGCGCTTACTGCGGCTTTTGCATTTTCACCGACAACGTTATCGTCAGCGGCAAACTTAACTTCCATGTTGAGAAGCTCCGAAAGTCTCTTTGCAACAGGTGCAAGGGAAAGCTCCGGCTTCGGTTCACCCTTAGGCTTTCCGAGGTGTGAGCAAAGGATAACCTTGCCGCCGTCGGCTACGAGTTTTTTGATAGTCGGAAGAGCAGCGACGAGTCTGTTTTCATCGGTGATTTTTCCGTCCTTGAGAGGTACATTGAAGTCGCAGCGTACCAGAACTCTTTTGCCTTTTACGTTGATGTCGTCTACGGTTTTCTTGTTAAGAGTCATTTCTTTTCTATCCTTTCATGAATAAATGTCATTCTTCGAAGCAAAGAGCGATGGCTGCCTTGCTTGCGCCGTAAGCCGAAATAGCTCCAAGCTTATAGAGTGCTACCGGCGGATATCCGAGTTCCTCTTCAAGGAGCAATGCAATAGCTCTTGCTTCCTTTACGCGGGACGCATATCCTATTGCGTAATCCGGCTTTTTCTCCGAAAGAGCGGATACGCAGTATGTGTAGAACTGATCAAAAGCGGAATGATCTCCTTTGACGATTTGAAGTTCATCTGCTTTTTTTGTCGTAATCTTGAGTGCCGGATACGGATGATAGCTTCCGCCGAAGGAAATCCATTTTCTCCAACTCTTTGTTGGGTCATTGTATGAAAACGGAATGTTGAAAGCGTCAACCAGGATAGTCATATTGTCCTTGCTGCTCTTTACGGCTTCCACAATCGTGTCAAAGTCCGTTCCGTCTGCCGCTAGTTTTGCGGCTTTTATTACGAGGAATCCTGCGGCCATGCTGAAGGTATCCGTATCGATAACCTCAATTTTAAGGTCTGCTGTCGGATTCTGTGCATTGAAAAGCGTTACCGCTTCTCTTGCGGATTCGTGTATAGGGAGGTCTGCCATTCCCGGAAGGATAACCGCAACACTGTCAAAGCCACGGCTTGCTGCACTCTTATAACGATCAAGGAAAACGGCAGCGGGGATGTAAAAGTTTTTGATTTTACCCTTCGGAGCCGGGAGTATCTCATAGAAGTTCTCATGTGAGAAATCTATGCCCTCGCTGAAAAATCTGTCGTCAATGTTGATTGTTGTGGCGAGAACCTCAACGTCATAATTGTCAACAAGATTGAGCGGAAGGTCACTACAGGTGTCGGTTATAACCATAGTTTTGCTCATAAATAATCCTCCTAATACAAGTATATTATAATAAAAAAATTTATTTTGTCAAAACTTTAACAAGGACTTTGATATTGTTTGTATAATTGACTAAATGTTGTTTATATCTTTCCATTTGTAGTTGTGCAGTTCACCCGAACAAAGCAGCTCGGGATAGTCCCACTGCCTGAGTGCTTCATAGACTGCTACGGCAACCGAGTTTGACAGGTTAAGGCTTCTGCAGTCGTCCATCATGGGTATGCGCACACACCGCTCCGGATGCTTTATAAGGAGCTCCTCCGGAAGTCCCTTTGTCTCTTTCCCGAAAAGGAGAAAGGCGTTGTCGGGGTAGGTGGTGTCCGAGTGCCTTTTCTGTGCTTTGGTAGTGAAGTAAAAGAAACTGCCGTCCCTGTTCTTTTCAAAAAACTCATCAAGGCTTTCATAGTAAGTGATGTTAAGAAAGTGCCAGTAGTCGAGTCCGGAACGCTTAAGATGCCTGTCTGTTACCGTGAATCCCATGGGTTTTACGATATGGAGATTTGCTCCCGTGCATGCGCACGTTCTTGCGATGTTTCCGGTGTTCTGCGGTATTTCGGGCTCAACTAAAACGATGTTGAGAGATGCCAAGCTTATTACCTCCGATAAGTCTTTAAAACAAAACTGTTTTACAGAATTAGGATAGCATAATAAACCGAATAAATCCATATTTTTTGCACAATATAAGGACAGTTTCATAAAAACGGAGGGATATCTTTGAATATGATGAAGCACATCTTATGTGCGGCCGTTGTCGTAATACTTTTGTGTACTGCGTCGGGATGTTCTGTGAAAAAAGCCGACGACAACGGCAACAGGTCCGGGACGGAGTCTGCCGGCAGTGAGGAAAAGGTTGCCGCGAGTGCTGATGATATCACTGCCGGCAAAGTTACAAGGACCGGTCTGCATGCACTGACACCTGTGCATTTCGCCGTCCCGGACCCTGAAAACGCGGCAGGCCTGTCGACAAAAGGCATAGGATACGGATTCGGAAAGGCTTCGGGCGGCAAGCCGCATCGAATATCCGTTGACAATCAGATATACTTTGATAAATTCGGCGCCTTTTGTCTTGACAGAAAATCTGAAGCACGTGACGAGAAGGCTTTGTATCTTACCTTTGATTGCGGATATGAAAACGGTTACACAAAGCCTATACTCGACACTCTGAAAGAGAAAAAAGTCCCTGCCGCGTTTTTCGTCACTCTTGATTATCTGAAGAGTGACGAGGGCTCGGATATGACAGAGCGAATGATAAAAGAGGGACATATCGTCGGAAATCATTCGACGACTCATCCGATTTTCCCGAGGATATCAAGAACCGAAATGGCAAAAGAGATAGAAACCTGTGATAACTTTTTGAGAGAGGAATTCGGATATACATCGCCGTATTTCAGATTCCCGACGGGCGAGTATTCGGAATGTGCGCTGAATCTTGTAAACAGCATAGGCTATACCTCTGTTTTCTGGTCGCTTGCCTACCTCGATTACGATACCGAAAAGCAGCCGGACCAAAGCTCGGCATTCAAAACAATAACGGAAAGACTTCATCCCGGAGCCGTAATTCTCCTTCATTCCGTTTCAAGCACAAACGCCCGTATACTGGGCGATGTAATAGACTATGCAAGGGAGCAAGGCTACGTATTCCGTTCACTTGATGAATTTCCGAAAGACTGAGCTTTAATTTGAGATTCACTGATTTTCTTTAAATTGTATGAAAGCACAGCTTATACAAAAACGGTCCGCTTCATAACGAAAGTGGACCGTTCTCATTGTATGTAATTCTGTTTGTACTGTTTGCCGCACCGATTGTTATGCTGTTTAAGTGCTGACAAATTGTACTGTATAACCTGTTGATAAATCCGCCGGTATAGTGTGCGGCAAATTGCACTGCCCGAGCTGCCGCATTACTTTGTTATATCCAGAAGATTGTCGACTGTCTGAGTCAGGTAGTCGGATTCCTGCTCTATAACTATAAGCTTTTCGCGAACATCCTCCTCGGTCATAAGGTTGAGCCCTTCAACCATTTTCTTGGAGCTTTTATGGATAAAGGAAATACGCGGATACATGTCGTGTGAAATACCCTTCATGACCATAGCCTTGAGCTGTTCACGTTCATGAGACCTTGCTTCCTGTCTCTTTTCATCCTCAAGCTCCTCTCGTTCAAAGGCAATGGATACCTGAGAGAGAAGTGCTATAAGACATTCCTCAGCCTCACGAGAAAGCTCGTTTTTGGAGCAGTCTATGGAAACGACTCCCACGGTTTTACTGTTACTTCTTACCGGGATATACTTGAAGCCGGCATCGGAGAATTCGGTTTCGCCGTGTCCGCACTTTGACGAGTTCTTGAAGCACCATTTACGCGCCTCGTTGCCGTCATTTTTGGAAATATTGAAATCAAAGTCAACCTCGCAGCCCGTAAGCTTTGTAAGGGCTTCATCGGCATATTTTACAACGTGGTCTTTTCCGTGAACGGAGAGAAGTCCCTCGCTTGCCTCATAGAGCTTTTTGTGTAGGTTTTCGTTGTATTTTGAGGTTTCAATCTGCTTTTGCAGTCTTACAACCAATGTATTTACTATGAGAGCCACAAGGAGGAATATGGACGCGGAGAGCGCAAAGCTTCTGCTGTGTGTTATCCACCTGTAGCGCGGCTCAAGGAACAGGAAGTCATGTGTCAAAATAAAGAGAACTGAGGCGAAAACCGTTGAGAGAAAGCTCTTTGTCTGCATGATTACTATGAGGACTCCGAGCAGGTACAGGGTTAAGAGGTTCTCCGAGTGTATGCTGTAGCCGTCAAGAACATATGCGAGAAGAGTTGTCAGCGCGTATATGACAATTACCTGAAGAAAATTTTTCGCAAATGTACGGATTCTGTTTTTATTCATCTGCTCTTTTTCCCCTTCCTTTTATTTGAAAGTCTTATATCTGAAAACAATTCTCTTATGTCGGAGATTATTCTCGCCACGGCGAAGATGATGATATACACTTCAAGTCTTGCGATGAGCATTCCGATGATTATTATCCACATTTCGGGATTACTCATCTCGGGATTTGCTATGCCTATCGAAAGGCCTACGGTTCCCAGTGCGGAGAAAAATTCAACGAAGGAATCCGTGAAATTGTTTCCGCAAAGCATGAGCCCGAAGGTACCTGCAAAACCTATGAGCATATAAATGAGTATGTATGTATAGTTTTGACTTTGCTCACTGTCCGTTATGGTTTCTTCTTTTCCGAAACGATTTATCTTACGCGGGAAAATAACGCGCTTACGCGAAATCTGATCACGTGCGTCATAGAAGAGACTGCGTGCGGCAAGTGCCACACGGTTTGCCTTTATTCCGCCTGCGGTGGAGCCGCTGTGCCCTCCGACAAACATGAGGATTATAAGCGGAACAAGTGCGTAGCTTGCCCTCGGAAGGAAGTCATTTATTGTGGAAAGACCGGTTGTTGAAATGATAGAAACAACCTGAAACAGCGCATTGTCAATCGCACTTAGGGTGTTCGGACAAATACCCTCGGTAAGCATCATTACAACCGTTATCGGTGTGACTACCGCGATAAGGAAAGCGGTTACCTTCGTTTCGCAGTTTGAGAGGAAGTCTCTGAATTTTCCGCGCAGAAGAAGAAGGCTTGCCATGAAGTTTGTACTGCCGAGAATCATGAGTATTATTGTCGTTATGTCGATAGGAACACTGTGCCAGTAGCCTATGCTGTCATTCTTTGTTGAAAAGCCGCCGGTAGCTACTGCGGAAATGGAGTGGTTTATCGCGTCAAACGGATTCATGCCGAAAATGATGTATGAGATGGTTCCTCCGATGATAAATCCGAAATAGATAAGAACTATGGTTCTGGCAGAGTGCAGAAGGCTCGGCGTAAGCTTATCCGTGTGTCCCTCCGCATTGAAGATTTGCATACCGTAAATATTAGAGAGCAGGGACGAGAGAATAAGAATAAGTCCCACACCACCGAAAAGATGTAAAACAGAGCGGTAAAGGAGTATAAGATGCGACGCCTCTTCAACCGCCGTTACGGTAAAGCCCGTCGTCGTGAATCCGCTGGTCGCTTCAAATACCGCCTGCGTGAAGGTGTATTTTCCCGTCATGACGAACGGCACCGCACCTATGAGGATAGATACTATCCATATGAGAAGAACTATTAGCGATCCGGAATGCCTTTTGAGCGTCATGCTGTAATTCGTTCCCGTAAATACCTTTATGAGATACCCGCAGAAAATTGACAGAACACCGGGAACTGCAAAGCACGGTATCTGATATGTCTCAAGAGGATAGAACGGGAGAATAAGCAGGGGAATCAGCATTATGATACCAAGCATGATTATGGCATAGGCGAGTGCGCCGAATATGTTTTTTGTGTCGGAAAATGCCCGGCTATCAGTAAGTTTCATAGTAAAAAGACCTCTGATGATTATTTTGTGATTGCCGCCATTACTTTCTTCTGTTTTTCGGGTGAAGAGAGTATGAGAAGCTTATCTCCGGCGTGTATCTCCGTGTTACCTGTCGGAATTATCATGTCGGCGGATTTTCTGATGACGCATCCTATGATAGAGTTTTCCGGAAGATCGATGTCCGAAAGCGTGCGATTTACACAGGTGTACGTGTCCTCGACCAAAACCTCAGTTATGATAACCCGGTCATCCTCAATTGACATGGTTTTTATAAGGTTCTCAATATTGGTCGCCTGGGCGATATACTGTGCTACCATATGCGTCGAGCTTATTACCGTATTTACACCGAGCTCTCTGAACAGCTCGGCGTTTTTAGGGTTGCCGACGGTACAAATGGTTTTCTCTACTCCGAAGCACCTTTTGGCATACTGGCATATGGCAAGGTTGTCGGCATCCTTGTGCGTCAGAGCAACTATTACGTCAAAGTCTTTTATTCCTGCCTCGTCGAGGACGAAATACTTTGACGGGTCTCCGTAGAATACGGGGATTTTATGCGTCGTTGTGAGGAAGTCGCAATACTCGCGATCCTCGTTTATAACTATAAGCTTATGCTTTTTCTTGACAAGGCTTCCTATGAGGAAGTCGGCCTGCGTGCGGCCACCGGCAACTACTATTCTCATTCCTCTGCCTCCATGTCTTCACCAAAGATGTTTTCCTCGAAGACACCCATTGTAAGCTTGAAGGGATAAACGCCTTTTATGTTGAATCCCTTTATGAGCTTTTCCTTGTCCGTGTCTTCAAACCTCACGTATACGTTCGGCACGCCGAAAATCCTGCTCGCTATCTGGGCAAGCAGGCTGTTTATGTTGTCATTTCCGGTGCATGCAACAAACATGGACGCCTCGCTTATGTCAACATATCTCAGCGAATCGAGGTCAATACCGTCAGCCTTTATCTGAATGCCTCCGAAGCTCTCGGGGAGCTTGTTGAACGCGGCCTCGTCGTTGTCCATTACGACAACCTGAAAACCTTTGTTTGAAAGCATTGTTGCAAGTCTGCCGCCGAGACGTCCGCAGCCGACAATAATAACACGCTTTTTCTTTTCAAGTTTCATTTTGAGAACACCTCGTGGTGTTTAAAATCAGCCGAGCTTTTCAAGACTGGTTTTAAGCATTTTAATCTTTTCCGAAATCTTTGCGGCGGATGCCTTGTCCTTTTCGACAACGGCAGCGGGAGCCTTTGCAAGGAATCCCGGGTTTGAAAGCTTTCTGTTGAAGAACTCAAGGTCTTTTTCAGCTTCCTCAAGTTCCTTTGAAAGACGTGCTTTTTCAGCTTCAAAGTCAACGAGCTCATTCATGGGGATGTATATCTTTGCGTCTTCGGTTACAACCTGAACGGCACCGTCAATTTCGACACCTGCACATACGGTAACGCCCGAGGCGTACGCAAGTCTTTCCATGTACACGGTGTTGCTTATGAAGGTTGACTCAAACGGTGTGTCTATAAATACCTCCGCCTTCTTTGACGGCGGAACATTCATCTCGGCACGTCTGTTACGTATCGCACGTACAGCCTTCATTATACGCTCAAACTCCGCCTCGTCGGAAGCAAAGTTAAGCTTTTCATCATACTCGGGATAAGAGGAGAGCATGATTGTTTTTCCGTCATGCGGTAGGGTAAGCCAGATTTCCTCCGTGATGAAGGGCATGAACGGATGAAGAAGCTTAAGAGCGTTTGAAAGAACATATATGAGAACATCCTTTGCGGTCTTTGCTTCCTCTCCGCCTTTCTGGAGTCTTATTTTCGCAATCTCGATATACCAGTCGCAGAAGAAGTCCCAGATGAAGTCATAGAGCTTCTGTACTGAAATGCCGAGCTCATAATTGTCGATGTTTTGGTTTACCTCTTTTGCAAGAGTGTTGAGCTTTGAGATGATCCACTTGTCCGGCATGGTGAGGTTTTCCGGAATATGCGGAGCCTCCTCGGTTCCGTCAAGGTTCATGAGGATAAAGCGTGCGGCATTCCAGATCTTGTTTGCAAAGTTTCTGGAGGCCTCAACCTTCTCGTCCGAGAAACGAATGTCATTTCCGGGGCTGTTTCCGGTTGCAAGTGTAAACCTGAGCGCGTCCGCACCGTACTTGTCGATTATCTCGAGCGGGTCTATTCCGTTTCCGAGTGACTTTGACATCTTTCTTCCCTGAGCATCACGTACAAGACCGTGGATGAGAACCGTGTCAAACGGATAGGTTCCCATCTGCTCGCAGGATGAGAAAATCATACGGGCAACCCAGAAGAATATGATATCGTATCCCGTTACAAGCGTGCTTGTCGGGAAGTAGTGACGCAGCTCCGGAGTGTCGTCAGGCCAGCCGAGTGTTGAGAAGGGCCAGAGTGCCGATGAGAACCATGTGTCAAGAGTGTCAGGGTCCTGATGAAGCTTTTCGCTTCCGCAATGTGAACACTTTGTCGGCTCGTCTCTTGAAACGGTTATCTCTCCGCATTCGTCACAGTACCAAGCGGGTATTCTGTGGCCCCACCAGAGCTGACGTGAGATACACCAGTCCTTTATGTTTTCCATCCAGTGGAAATAAACCTTGTCAAAGCGCTCGGGTACAAATTTTGTGCTGCCGTTCTTAACAATGTCAATAGCCGGCTTTGCAAGAGGCTCCATGCGTACGAACCACTGCTTTGAAACGCGCGGCTCAACGGAGGTTCCGCAGCGGTAGCAGGTGCCTACGTTATGCTTCATAGGCTCGGTTTTTATGAGATAGCCCTCTTCCTCGAGCTGCTTTACGAGAGCCTTGCGGCAGTCGTATCTGTCCATGCCGCAGTATTTTTCTCCTGCGTTTTCATTCATAAAGCCGTCGTCTGTCATGACGTTTATGATAGGAAGGTTATGGCGAAGACCAACCTCAAAGTCGTTGGGGTCGTGAGCCGGAGTTATCTTTACAACGCCTGTTCCGAAATCCATCTCAACGTATTCGTCCGCAATGAGGGGGATTTCCTTGTTTACCACGGGGAGAATAAGGGTTTTTCCGATAAGCTTCTTGTAACGCTCGTCATCCGGGTGAACGGCAACGGCGGTGTCTCCGAACATGGTTTCGGGACGGGTTGTTGCAAGCTCGATATATCCCGAGCCGTCCGCAAACGGATAGCGGACATGCCAGAAGAAGCCGTCCTTTTCCTCATACTCAACCTCAGCGTCCGAAATGGAGGTCCTGCAATGAGGACACCAGTTTATAATTCTCTCACCTCTGTAGATGAGATCCTTTTCATAAAGTCTTACGAATACTTCCTTTACGGCCTTTGAGCAGCCCTCATCGAGAGTGAAGCGCTCGCGCTCCCAGTCACATGACGAGCCGAGCTTTTTGAGCTGTGTGATGATACGTCCGCCGTACTGCTCCTTCCACTCCCATGCGCGCTCCAGAAATTTTTCACGTCCGAGTTCTTCTTTTGAAGTGCCCTCTTTTTTGAGAGCTTCAACGATTTTTGCCTCGGTGGCTATGGATGCGTGGTCCGTGCCCGGCAGCCACAGTGTATCATAACCCTTCATCCTGTGATAACGGATGAGGATATCCTGAAGAGTATTGTCAAGAGCATGTCCCATATGAAGCTGCCCCGTGATGTTCGGCGGGGGAATAACTATGGTGTAAGGCTTTTTGC
Source organism: uncultured Oscillospiraceae bacterium (assembly GCA_900545655.1). GTDB lineage: Bacteria > Bacillota > Clostridia > Oscillospirales > Acutalibacteraceae > UBA1227. The sequence continues at coordinate 21,710 of UQZY01000015.1, read as the reverse complement.
TCTCGTCCGGATTTGCGTGAAAATAATTACCCTCTATCCATGAGCTGTAGATTCTGTCCTCAACTTCGGCGGGGTTGTATTTCGTAGCCAGTTCTTTTGGCATGTTTGTGCCTCCTTAAAATGATAGACCTATTTAACTTATATAGTATACATTTAAGGCGATTTATTTGCAAGTAAAAGTACCGTTTATCACAAATTACATCGCCGCCTTGCGCAGGGGCTTCAAAAGTGATAAAAGTGACTTTAAAACAGTATCGTCGTGTGGTATAATTACTTGATTAATTTTACTTTGGAGGAATTCACATGTGTGGATTTACAGGATTTTCCGATTACATCGGTGAATCGGAGGAAATGAAAAAAGTATTGTGTCGGATGAATGACCGCATTGTTCACCGCGGACCCGACGCATCGGGAACATATATCGACGACAGAACGGCTCTCGGCTTTCGCCGCCTGAGCATCATCGACCTTTCGGACGCGGCTGACCAGCCTCTTTATAACGAGACAGGCACGGTTGCCGTTGTTTTTAACGGAGAGATTTATAACTTTGAGTCCATACGCGAGGAGCTTTTGAGGCTCGGACATACCTTCGTGTCGCACACGGATTCGGAGGTGCTTGTTCACGGGTATGAGGAATACGGTGTAGAGCTTCTTAAAAAGCTTCGCGGTATGTTCGCTTTTACGATATGGGACAAGGAAAAGGGACGTCTTATCGGGGCGAGAGATATCTTCGGTATAAAGCCTTACTATTACACAAAGTGCAAGGACGGAACATTCCTTTTTGCCTCGGAGATAAAGTGCTTTTTGGAGCATCCGTCCTTTGAAAAGGCAGTAAATAAAGAGGCGCTCAGACCGTATCTTACCTTCCAGTATTCATACGGAGAGGATACATTTTTCGAGGGCGTAAAAAAACTCCCGCCTGCTCATTACTACGTTTACGAGAACGGCGAGATGACCATAAGCCCCTATTGGGACGTTGAGTACGGAAAGGTAGCGGGCTCCTTTGAGGAGTGGACCGACACGGTTGCAAGGACCGTTGACGAATCCGTAAAGGCCCATAAGATAAGCGATGTTAAGGTCGGATCGTTTTTGTCGGGCGGCGTTGACTCGAGTTATATCACCGCAGAGCTTATGCCTGATGAGACCTTCTCGGTAGGCTTTCACTATGAGGAGGACCCGAACTTTGACGAGAGCTGTTACGCAAGAGAGCTTTCGGAAAAGCTCGGCGTGAAGAACTATACAAAGATGCTTACGGCAAAGGAATGCATGGACGCTGTTCCGACTATCCAGTACCACATGGATGAGCCGCAGTCAAACCCGTCCTCGGTTCCTCTCTATTTTCTCGCAAAGCTTGCCCGCGAACACGTAACCGTTGTTCTTTCGGGTGAGGGTGCGGACGAGCTGTTCGCAGGGTACGAGTGGTATCAGGACACGAAAGAGGTTGCAAAGTTTAAAAAGGTTGTTCCGGCTTGTATCCGTCACGGTCTTGCGGACATGGTAAAGCCTCTGCCTCACTTCAAGGGGAGAAGCTTCCTCCTGCGTTCTTCCGGCAGACCGGAGGACTACTTTGTGGGACAGGCAATGGTGTTTGAGAGCAATGAAGCGGCTGCTTTTCTCAAGGAGCCGTATCGCTGCGGAAAGAGTGCAAATCAGGTCGTTGCCGAGCATTATGCAGAGGTTAAGGACAAGGACGAGCTCACAAAGAAGCAGTACCTTGATATGAAGCTTTGGCTGCCGGGAGATATCCTCCTTAAGGCCGACAAAATGAGTATGGCTCACTCTCTCGAACTCCGTGTTCCGTTCCTTGACAAGGAAGTTATGCAGATGTCAGAGCAGATTCCGACGGAGTACAAGGTAAACGAGCATGATACAAAGATAATTCTCCGCCATGCCGCAAACCGCGTGCTTCCCGACGAGTGGGCGAACAGAAAGAAGAAGGGGTTTCCTGTTCCCATCCGCTATTGGCTCCGCGACGAAGAGATCTACAAAATGGTACGTGAAATCTTCTCGAGCGATTATGCTGCCGAATTCTTTGAGACGGACAAGATTCTCGATCTTCTTGATAAGCACTACAGCGGACACGCAAATAACGGAAGAAAGATATGGACCGTATATACCTTCCTCGTATGGTATAAGCGATTCTTTATAGATGAAACTCCGGTTACAAAGTGAGTGTGAAAAACATGTTGAACAACAAGCCGGTACTCGGTATTTTGGGTGGTCTCGGACCTATGGCAACGGCATATTTTTACGAGCTTGTGACAGGGCATACGGTTGCTCATGCCGATTCCGAGCACATAGATATCGTCATTTCAAGCCATGCGAGCACTCCGGACAGAACGGCGTTTATACTCGGCGAGAGCGAGGACGACCCGCGTGAATTCATGATTGAGGACGCAAAGCGTCTTCAGGAGTGGGGCTGCGACTTCATCGCCATACCATGCAACACCGCTCATTATTTCTATGACAGTATCGCCGACAATGTATCAATTCCCGTACTGAATATCGTTGAAGAAACCGCAAAATTCCTGAATGACGAGGGAATAAAACGCGTCGGGCTTCTCGCGACAGACGGTACGGTTTGCAGTCATACCTACGAGAAGTATCTCAAAAAATTCGGTATAGAGTGCATAGTTCCGAATCCGGACGACCAGAAAACAGTTATGCACATCATATATGACCAGATAAAAGAGGGCAGACCTGCTGACATACAGGCGTTTTACGGAGTTGTGAACAACCTGAAGGAGAGCGGAGCACAGGCCCTTATTCTCGGCTGCACGGAGCTTCCGCTTATTGAAAAGCAGACTCATCTCGGCCCGGAATTTGTCGATTCGCTTCTGGTGCTCGCGCGTGCGTCTATTCTCGCCTGCGGTAAAGATTTTAAGTAATTTTAATATAATTTTTATAAAGTTAAAATGAGAACACTTGAGTATAAAATCCCATGTGAATACAACGAAAAAAGAGTCCTGTCTTTTCTGAAATCAGAGGCGGGGCTCTCGTCGCGTCTTATACGGGCTTTAAAAATGCATGAAAATGGATTGCTTTTAAACGGAGTACATGTCCGTACCGTGGACATACTACATGAGGGAGATATCCTTACGGTAAACATACCCGAGGACGATATGGATGAAGAGCTTTGCAGATATGACGGTGCCGACTTCGGAAGCCTTCAAATACTCTATGAAGATGATGACCTTATCGCCCTCAACAAGCCTGCCATGCTTGCTATTCATCCGTCGCACAATCATCAGGGAGACACTCTTGCAAATCTTCTTGCAGGATATCTCAAAAGTAAAAATAAAAAAGCGGTTTTCCGCGCGGTCGGAAGACTTGACAAGGGCACGTCCGGAATTGTTATTTGCGCGCTCAATGCGTTTGCGGCAAATAAGCTGCAGGGTAAGATTGAAAAAACATATTTTGCAATTCCGTCCGGTATATACCCCGACAACGGAACCATTGACGCGCCCATTTACAGACCCGACCCCATTAAAACATACAGAACCGTTGACAAACGAGGCGACCGCGCCGTGACGCACTTCCGCGTTATAAAGGCGGGGGAAATGCCGGACGGTACAAGAGCTTCATTCGTCAAGGTGAACATAGAGACCGGCAGAACGCACCAGATACGCGTGCACTTTGCGTCCATCGGTACTCCGCTCCTCGGAGATACCATGTACGGAGTGCCGCGCGACGACATTTCCCATCAGGCTTTGCACTGCGGATGTGCGTCATTTTTACAGCCTTTTACGGGTGAGACAATTACATTGTCTGCACCTATTCCGGACGATATGCAAAAAATTTTGGACAACATACACAAAATTCAGAAATAATACGTAAAAGGCTTTAATTTTATAATCGGATATGTTATTATAACCAATGGTTATTTTTTTGACATAATCAAGGCTTTCGTTTTGAACGATTGTGGTTTGTCAGACATTATAATTGTTTTATTCAGGTTTTTACTATGACTTTGTAACAGTCGGATTTTATACATTGACACTTAAACAAACACTTAAAAAAATCTGTTTTTACTTTGGTTTTACCTGAGAGTTAATCGGAAATTGGGAGTGTAATCTTTTGGAGAAGTTTGTTATCAACGGGGGAAACAAACTTTGCGGAGAAGTAAACATTAGCGGTGCGAAGAATTCCGTTGTGGCGATTCTTCCTGCCACTCTTCTTGCGCAGAGTGTTTGTACAATTGAAAATGTCCCGGATATCAGTGACGTAACAGCCATGCTTAAGATACTCAAAACAATGGGTGCTAAGATAAGGCTTATAAATAATAACACATACGAAATAGACACCAGAACCGTTTCATCATTTACAGTTCCGTATGAGCTTACGAGACACCTTCGTGCTTCTTATTATCTCATAGGCGCTCTTCTCGGTCGTTGTAACTGTGCGAGAGTTGCCATGCCCGGCGGCTGTAACTTTGGCGGTGTACGACCTATCGACCAGCACCTCAAGGGCTTTGAGATGCTTGGCGCAACGGTCACCATGGAGGAAAACGCTATCGTAAACGCAAGTGCCGACCAGCTTACGGGAAGCTCTGTGTATATGGACGTTGTTTCCGTGGGAGCTACGGTAAACGTTATGCTTGCGGCAGTCAAGGCGCGCGGCCTTACGGTTATCGAAAATGCCGCAAAGGAGCCTCACATAGTTGACCTTGCAAACTTTTTGAACTCTATGGGCGCTGACATACGCGGCGCGGGTACCGACGTTATAAAGATACGCGGTGTATCATTCCTTCACGGCTGCGAATACTCTATTATTCCGGACCAGATTGAAGCGGGAACGTATATGGCTGCGGCTGCGGCTGCGGGCGGAGATGTTCTCATAAAGAATGTCGTGCCGAAGCACCTTGAGTCCATCACGGCAAAGCTTGCCGAGTGCGGTGCGGAAATCACCGAGTACGATGACTCCGTAAGGGTTGTTGTGGATCACAGACTTAACAAGTGTAACATAAAGACCATGCCTCATCCGGGATTTCCGACAGACATGCAGCCCCAGTTTGCGGTTGCACTCTGTGTCGCTCAAGGAACAAGCATCATTTCCGAGGGCGTTTGGGATAACCGCTTCAAGTATGTCGATCAGCTTGTGCGCATGGGCGCAGAGATAGAGGTAAACGGTAAGGTTGCCGTTATAACGGGAGTGGATCATCTCAAGGGCGCTCCTGTTAAGGCTGATGACCTTCGCGCAGGCGCTGCGATGATAATTGCGGGTCTTGTGGCAAAGGGCAGGACGGAGATAGAAAACGTCATATACATCGACAGAGGCTATGAGAACGTAATTGAAAAGTTCCGGGCACTCGGTGCTGATATCTCACGTGTTGAGTTTTCAGACGAGCCCTCAAACGAAAATCGTTCGGCAGGCTAAATAAGTTTGATTGAATGGGGGTGCACTTCTTGCTGCACCCCTTGATTTTTAGGTGGATTAGATGTACAAATTTTGCACATTGTTTTCCGGCAGCAGCGGAAACTCAACTTATATCGGTACGTATGAGCACGGTATTCTCATTGATGCCGGGAAGAACGCAAAGCAGGTAACCCTGTCTCTGCTTGAGGAGGGACTTTCTCCCGACTGTGTGGAGGCTATCTTTATAACGCATGAGCACAGTGACCATATCGGTGCGCTTAGGGTTTTTTGTAAAAAACACGGAATTCCCGTATATGCGAGCCGCGGAACTCTGGAGGCTCTTGACAAAGGGGGACATCTGAACGGTGATTTTCCCGTATACGAGATGAGTGAGTTTGCAGATATCGGTGAATTTCATATCGAGTGTTTTCATACCATGCATGACGCCGCTGAAAGTATGGGATATACCGTTGAACTTGAAAACGGCTTCAAGGCGGCCGTTGCCACGGACCTCGGTGTTATAACCAATGAGGTTCGAGCGGGAATCATAGGGTGCAACGCCGTACTTCTTGAATCAAACCATGATATCGGGATGCTGTCAAACGGGCCGTATCCGTATCCGCTAAAGAGAAGAATTCTTTCCGAATCCGGACATCTTTGCAATGACGCCGCGGCTGAAATGGCTGTTGAGCTTATAGAAAACGGAACCGAGCATATCCTTCTCGGACACCTCAGCCATGAAAACAATCTTCCCGAGCTCGCGTTTGAAACGACCTTTTCCGCTCTTTGCGGAGAGGGAGCAAGAATAGATCTTGACTATACGCTTTCTGTTGCCGGAAGGCACAGACCTTCGGATGTGAAATTATGATAACGGTAAATATTATTTGTGTCGGAAAGCTCAAGGAAAAATACCTGAGAGACGCGTGTGCCGAGTATACAAAAAGATTGACGGCATTTTGCAAACTACATATAATTGAACTGCAACCCTTTGCACTCAGTCAGAACCCCGCCGAGGCGGAGATTAACGAGGGACTCAGACAAGAGGGAAAGTTAATTCTTTCAAAAATCCCGGACAGCGCATATGTTGTTGCAATGTGTATAGAGGGGAAACAGATCTCATCACCCGAATTCAGCAAAAAGATACAGGATGTTGCTCTTGGAGGTCACAGCACTGTGACCTTTGTTATAGGAGGCTCCTTCGGGCTTTCCGATGAGGTAAAAAAAAGAGCGGACTATAAGCTGTCCATGTCGGAAATGACATTTCCTCATCAGCTTGCGAGGGTCATGCTTCTTGAACAGATATACAGGGCATTTCAGATAAGCAGCGGAGGAAAGTATCATAAATAAGTCTTATTGTGGAGGTGAGACTGAAAGTGGCACAGAAAAAGCCGGCGGCGGAAAAGAAACCGGCAGAGAAGAAGCCGACAGAGAAGAAGCCGGCAGCCGAAAAGAAGCCGGCAACAGAAAAGAAGCCAACAGAAAAGAAGCCGACAGAGAAGAAGTCGGTAGAGAAGAAGTCGGTAGAGAAGAAGTCGGCAACAGAGAAAAAGTCGGCAACAGAAAAAAAGTCGGCAACAGAAAAGAAGTCGGCAACAGAAAAGAAACCGACCGAAAAGAAGTCGGAAGTTGAGAAAAAGCCAGAAGCCGAGAAAAAACCGACTTCACAGAAGAATATTGAAATAATCAACATACCGATTGATAATTCTAAGGTTATTGTCGATAAAATCAAAGAAAAAGAGACGCCGTCCGAAAGCAAGTCGCCGTCCGAAAGCAAGTCGTCGGCTGAGAACAAACCGGCACCGGCAAAAAAGACGGGACTTCGACCACAATTCCTCATTATCTACCTTCTTATTGCGGCACTTTTATCTTACGGTCTTATTTCCGTAAAGGAAAAGAAGGATTATGAAAGAAACAATCCCGTGACGACAGAATCACGGTCAAGTGTTGCTTCAACAACGAAAAAAACAAAGCCGAAAAAAAGTAATGATGAAACAACATACATGAACGTCTATGATGATTGGGTTGAGCCTACGTCTGAGGAAACAACTGCGGAAACCACTTCCGAAAAGGCTTCAACCACCACAACGAAAAAATCGGAAACAATAACCGAAGAAAAAACGACGGATAATCATGAGGTGACGGAGCCCACCGGGACTGACCCTGTTACGCCTACGGAAAAACCGACAGTTCCGGATGAAACAACGACAGGGGAAATGCCTACGGGAGAATCATCGTCGGAGCTTGAAAAGCCGTCTGTGTGATAATTGGCGTTGCGATAGGTACAGATAAAAACACCATTTACAGAATAACTGTAAATGGTGTTTTCTTCTTATGCGTTTAGACTTTTAATCTAACACATTTTACTGTCTGACATAAAGCACCGTAGAAGGTCGGCATATACCGTTGCCGGTATTCAATTTACGTCAATAGTTTATAGCCCAAAGCTCCTCGATAGTGAAGTCGGCAAACATATTTATGTTGGAGTCCTCTGACTTATAGGAGCCTCTCATTTTTGTCGGGACCGTATGTATCAGAAAATCGAGGTGACCGTCATAGTAAATCTTTGCGTCTATGGTTGCACTGTAGGTTTGAGTTGAGAGGTCACCGGTCAATTGGCTGTATGCCGAAAGGTCAATTATATCCATACAGGTTTTTGAATACGCAACCGTTCCGTCAGGGTCATCCTTGAGGATGATTTTCACCGTGTAGTATCCGTTTGAATAACTGCAGGAAGCGTATTTTACCATGTCGGCTGAAAGGATACTCGAGTAAAGAGCTCCCTCAATCGGGAAATTCTTTACTATCTGGTCTGTGCCGACATACTGCTTCGGGTTAGTATCTGTGCCCTCTTTAACACCTGCCAGTGCTATTAGAGTTTTGATGGATTGAGAGTTTTCTCCCTCATTGTACTTAAGGGTGATATAACTTCTTGTAACGGCGATACCCTTTGATTTTACCTGATTTGCAGCCGCATTGTAAAAGGAAACGATGTCTGCGTATGAAGAATATGTCACCGGAGCGTTTGTCGGAGCGTTTGCGGTATTTCTCTTGGTGAGAGCAACAGATGTTGTATCAGGTTTCTTGGTGGTGGTATAGATTGTTGAATGCTTCTTGGTTGTTGTAACGGCAACCTTTTTTACTGCCTTGACCTGATAATAATACTGCTTTCCGCTAACAGCCGTTTTGTCGGTATATGACGTTGCCTTAGTGCTGTCGATATACGAGTATGTACCGTTTTTAGATGTTGAACGGTAGATGTTATACTTTATTGCTCCGCTTACGGGATTCCAGTGGAAGGTTGGATATCCTCCCTTTGACGTGGTCGCCGAAGAAAAAATATTTGAACCGTTAAAGCCTACGGGGGTATCTTCATATGAATAGTTCCCGCTGCTGAGAGAACCGGAGCTTCCTGCCGGTATCGTAGCCGGCTCCTCCGTGCCCGGAGTGTCCCCGTTTTCCCCATTCAAAAAAGCCCAGATATCTATGTCACTGTCGGCCTTTTCCGTTGTGACCTTGGTTTTTTTCTTGGTTGTAAGCACGGAGTCTTCGTCTTTTTTCTTACATGCGGAAAAGGCGAATACCATGACAAGAACCATGAAAAAAGCCATAATTCTTTTGAACCTTGACATACATGCCACCCTTTATGAAAGTTTGCTTGAATTCAAATCAGTATGTTATAGTCCACCATTGCTCGATAGCGGCACCAAACTTCTGATCACCCTTTGTGAAATAACTCGGCATATATGTATTCAGGTTTATAAGTCTGCCGTTTGCGTCAATAGTAGCCGTTACTCTTACGTCTCTGCACTTCATAACAAGACCGCTGCTGAATGTTGAAGCAAGATCCGCAACTGCCGTAGCGGATACGGCTTTGTTTGAATAATTCTGGTTGTCTGTTGTGTCGTCCTTTACGTAAATGGTAACGATAAGGTTGCTTCCGCTTTGCTTAACGGTAGCGGATTTGACATCGTTTGCCGTAAGGTTGCATACGTAGTTCTGTTTTTCAACCACAAAGCCCTTGATTATGTCTGATTGAGATGAAAGAACCTTTTGCTTTGTGTCATCCTTCGGGGCAAATGCTTTTCCTATAATTGTGCCTGAAAGACCTGAAAGATTTTTCTCTCCGACTTCGGTGTACACCTCTCTTGTTCTCGTAACCGTTACACCTGACATGGTTTTTATCGGGTTTGCAGCTGCCTTGTAAAGCTCAACGGCCTCGGCGGCGGTGTATGTTGTCTTTGCCGGTACGGTAGCAGTTCCTGTGTTTGAGCCGGCATTAGAGGTTCCGCCTGAAGCTGTGTTTCCGCTGTTTCCCTGTGCTTTTGCAGTTCCCTGCTGTGAACTGCCCTGTGAATTCGGTGCGGTTTTTGTAACGGTTTTCTTTACAACCTTTGTGTGTCCCTCTTTGTCTGTGACAACCTCCGTTACGACCTCTGTCTCAGCCTCTGCTTCTGATGCTTCTTCTTCGGAGGCTTCTTCTGCGGTTTCGGTTACCTCTTCCTCCGGCCAAATCTTAACCCCGTTTACTACACCGTCCCATCCTTCGGTGATGAAGTTGATTAAAGACCCTTGGCTACCGCATCCCGTAAGGGAGAGTGCCATGACGATTGCCATAGTTAGCGCTACGATTCTTTTCTTATTTTTTCCCATTTTTTTAACTCCTAACCTGTTTATTAACTATACACTGTTTGTTTACTTTGCGTTAACATAATAATTATACGGAACTTTTACCTTGTTTGCAAGTACTCATTGTGGTAAGATATCTCTTGTTTATTTACTTATCTTACGGAAGGGACGATAACGGGTGGCTGAAAGCTTTTTTGTGGTTGCGCAGCAGGTTGTTATACTCTTTATACTTATGTCTATAGGTGTGCTGTGCAACAAAATCGGTTGGCTTGATTCGAAAGCCGTAAAAAGTCTCACGAATATCGTTCTTTACTTTGTGACACCATGCGTAATTATCAATTCCTTTAACCGAGAGATGGACAGAACACTTCTGCGGGGCCTTTGGGTGACGGCTCTGCTCTCTTTTGGGATTCAGATATTTTCAATAATACTCGCGAGCCTTGTTTTCAGAGGAAATCAAAATGAAGAAAACCGTGTGCTGAGATTCGCCACCGTTTTTTCAAACTGCGGTTTTATGGGACTTCCTCTTCAACAGGCGCTGCTCGGGTCTGTGGGAGCTTTCTTCGGCGCGGTTTACATCGCCGTGTTCAATGTAATCGTCTGGACTTACGGAATATGGGAGATGAGCGGCAAAAAAGAGGAGATAAGCCTGAAAAAACTTGTGCTGAATCCCGGTATTCTCGGAACAGCTATAGGTATGATCATATTCCTTCTTGAGATAAGGCTTCCCGAAGTGGTGGCTGCTCCGGTGAGATATCTTGCCTGCCTGAACACGCCTCTTCCGATGATAATAATAGGCTATTATCTCGGAAACCTGACCGTTGGAGCCTTCAAAAAAAATCTGAAGCAGTATCTTGTTATTGCGCTGAGACTTTTTGTTGTTCCGGTCGCCGCCATACTGGCGATGTATCTTCTGAAGGTTGATTCAATTATCGCCGTTGTCTGTGTTATAGCATGCGCCGCTCCGACTGCCTCAATTACCGCGATGTTTGCCACTTTATTCGGAAAGGACGCATCACTCGGAGCGCAGATGGTTTCCGTATCCACCCTGATTTCGCTTATAAGTATTCCTCTGGTGGTAACGCTCGCACGGCTCCTTATTCCCTGATTATATGATATGAAAAATCGGTACAGCCAATGATTGGCCGTACCGATTTATTTTTATACTTTGACTTTTATCAAAAAGACCTTATTTGAGAACTCTTACACGGATTGTTCCTTCAATATCCTTTATGGCATTTATAAGGTCTGCCGTTATTTCGTCGTCAACGTCTACCATGGTATAAGCGTAGTCGCCTTTTGAGCGGTTGAGAAGGTCAACGATATTGATGTTAGCATTTGTGAACGGGGTCGTTATCTGGTTAAGCATATTCGGGATATTTTTATGGATAACGCACACTCTGTTCTGTGCCGCTCTGTGCATCTCTGCCGCAGGCATGTTTACGGAATTCTTTATATTGCCGTTTTCAAGATAATCAACGAGCTCAAATACAGCCATTCTCGCGCAGTTGTCCTCTGACTCGGGGGTAGATGCTCCGAGATGAGGAATTGCAACAACTCCGGGGACTCCGAGAAGCTCTTCGCTTATAAAGTCGGTTACATATGCCGCAACCTTTCCCGTGCCGAGTGCCTCGATGATGTCATCCGTGTTTACAAGCTCTCCGCGTGCAAAGTTTAAGATGCGGATTCCGTCCTTCATGCCTGTGATTGACGCTGCATTTATAAGGTCGCGCGTCTCATTATTGAGGGGAACATGAATAGAGATGTAATCACAGGTAGAGAAGATATCCTGCATGGATTTTGCGTGGTGAATCGTGCTTGAAAGATTCCATGCCGCGTCAACAGAAAGGTGGGGGTCGTAGCCGTAAACCTCCATGCCAAGTCCCTTTGCCGAGTTTGCTACAAGCACACCTATGGCACCGAGGCCTATAACGCCGAGTTTTTTGCCCTTGATCTCCGGACCTGCAAATGCGCTTTTTTCTTTTTCGGCCTGCTTTGAAACGTCAGCCTCGGGTGTGTCCTTGAGCGTTTTTGCAAATTCTATTGCGGGAACTATCTTACGTGAAGCGAGGAAGATACCGCAGAGAACAAGCTCCTTAACTGCATTTGCGTTTGCGCCGGGAGTGTTGAAAACAACAATTCCCTGCTCGGCGCACTTATCAAGCGGAATATTGTTTACGCCTGCGCCGGCACGTGCGATTGCAACGGTTTTTTGATCGAATTCCATGTCGTGCATGGCTGCGCTTCTTACCATGATTGCGTCAGGTGCTTCCATTTCGGTACCGTATGTGTAAAGTTTGCGGTCAAAGTGGTCAAGTCCCGACGGAGAAATTTTATTTAAAGTTAAGATCTTATACATCGTTATTTACTCCTGATTAATTTTCTGAATTTGTCAAATCTTATTTTGTGTGCTCTGCTTCGAATTCCTTCATAAACTCAACGAGCTTTTCAACGCCCTCGATAGGCATTGCATTGTAGATGGATGCACGCATACCGCCGACGGATCTGTGTCCCTTGATGTTAATGAAGCCGTTTTCCGTACAAGCTTTTACGAACTCTGCGTTGAGCTCGTCACTGTCCGTTACAAACGGTACATTCATGAGAGAACGGTCCTTCTTAACAACCGTTCCGCGGAACATCTTGCTCTCGTCGAGGAAATCATAGAGAATCTTTGCCTTTGCCTCGTTGTGCTGTTTCATTTTCTCAAGGCCGCCCATCTTTTCAATCCACTCAAGAACGAGCTTGCACATATAGATGTTATAGCACGGCGGAGTGTTGTAAAGGGAATCATTGTCAGCCATTATCTTGTAGTCAAGCATAGACGGTGTGTAGTCGCGTGCATGACCGAGAAGATCCTCGCGGATTATACATATGGTAAGTCCCGCAGGTGCGATGTTTTTCTGAGCGCCGCCGTAAAGCATGCCGAACTTTGTAACGTCGAGAGGTTCAGAAAGGAAGCAGGATGAGATATCTGCTATAAGAGGAATGTCACCTGTTTCGGGAAGCTTTCTCATGATGTTTCCGTGAACTGTCTCATTAAGGCAGATATACACGTAGTCTGCGTCCGGGCGAAGCTCATTCCTGTCAACGTCGGGAACGCATGAGAAATTCTGCTCCTTTGACGTTGCGACAACTTTTACGTCGCCATACTTAACAGCTTCCTTGTAAGCCTTGTTTGACCACTGACCGGAGATGATATAATCAGCCTTTTTCGAGCCGTTCATGAAGTTCATAGGGATGGCAGCAAACTGTGTGGATGCGCCGCCCTGAAGGAAAAGAACTTTGTAGTTGTCAGGGATGTTCATAAGCTTACGAAGAAGAACTTCCGCACCTTTGATGATAGCGTCAAACTCTTTACTTCTGTGTGACATCTCCATAACCGATTCGCCTGTGCCTTCGTAGTCGAGCATCTCGGCAGCTGCTTTGTTAAGAACAGATTCAGGGAGCATAGAAGGTCCCGCAGAAAAATTGTAAACTCTAGCCATGATTAAGTCCTCCGCTAAAAATAATAGTAAATAAAGTATGCTGTCACGGCGATGTATCCCGCTTTAAAAACGGCTTTCTTACCTCACGTGACTTCTCCATTATATGTTGTAACAGGGGAGATGTCAATATGATTGTTAAAAAAATTAACAAATTTTCTTTAAAATAATTTATCTAAATAAAATATATCGTTAAAAAAATAACATAAAACCAGAAAACAACGCAGTTACGTTGTTTCAGCATTACGTGATAAGAAAGGATAATATGAGCTTCCTGCATAAGGCAAAGCAAAAGACCGAAGACGAACAATTCGCCTTCGGCCCTCGTTGAATGACCAGTTTATTAAACTGTTAGCAAGTCTTATGCTTTTCCGCCGAGAACGACGAGGTCAAGGCAGTGTGTAGGACAACCCTCAACGCACTTGCCGCAACCTGTACACTTGTCATAGTCAACGGTTGCAAAGTTGTTCTGTACGTGAATAGCATCAAATTCACATGTCTTCTGACACTTCATACATCCGATACAACCAACCTTACACTCTTTACGTGTAGCTGCGCCCTTGTCCTTATTCTTACAGAATACAACAGAGTTTGCTTCGTGAAGAGGAACAAGGTCGATGATTGACTTCGGACAAGTCTTTATGCAGAGCTTACAAGCCTTACACTTAAGTGGGTTTACTCTTGCAACACCGTCACAGATCTGGATGGCGTCATAGGGACATGCCTTTACGCAGTCGCCGAGACCGAGACAGCCGTAGTTGCATGACTTCGGACCGCCGAAGAGCTGAGATGCTGTTTTACAGCTCATGTCTCCGTGGTAGTTCATTATGGAGTCACAGTTCTCAGGTGTACCCTTACACATAACAACTGCTGCCATCGGCTTCATTTCGCCGACTGCAAGACCCATGATGTCTGCAATAGCTGCAGCACAATCCGCACCTCCGGGTGAGCAAAGTGTGCAGTCTGTGGTTTTTCCTTCAGAAAGTGCCGAAGCATAACCGGCACAGCCTGAGAATCCGCAAGCGCCGCAGTTGGCACCTGCGAGAACTTCCTGAATTGCCTCTGCTTTTTCGTCAACAGGTACAGCCATAACAATTGATGCAATTGCAAGGATGATACCGAGCACAAGACCGATAACAGAAACAATGATTACCGCCAATACAATTGGATTCATATTCGTTTCCTACCTTTCTTATGCACCGAAAATATTTTCAACAACACCGGTGAAGCCAAGGAATGAGCAAGCGGTGATTGCTGCTGCGACAAGGGTGATCGGAAGACCCTGCCAGAATTTCGGGAAGTCGTTTCCTTCGAGTCTCTCACGAACGCCTGAGAACATGATCATGGCAAGCATGAAGCCGAGACCTGCACCGAAGGAGTTTGCGATTGATTCGATGAAGTTGTATGATTCCTGGATGTTAAGAGTAACAACACCAAGAACTGCGCAGTTTGTTGTGATAAGAGGGAGGTAGATACCGAGTGAATTGTAAAGAGCCGGCATATACTTCTTGAGAACTATCTCAACGAACTGAACAAGAGCCGCAATAACGAGGATGAATACTATAGTCTGTAAGTAGTCAAGACCGTTCTTTACGAGCAATAAGTTAATCGGGTATGTAACTGCCGTAGAAAGCACCATTACGAAGATAACTGCCGCACTCATTCCGACTGCGGTATTTGTTTTCTTTGAAACACCGAGGAATGGGCAAATACCAAGGAACTTAGAAAGAATAAAGTTGTTGGTGAGAATAGCAGTAAAGATAATAGCTACCATTTTCATTATTTAGCACACTCCTCTCCGCTGAGTTTAACAGCACATGAGGCAGCCATAGGACAGCTGTCACAGCCGTTGAGTTCAGCTTTATCTTTTCCTTTGCTCTCTGCAAGCTTGTTTGCACAAGCAATGAGAAGACCGAATACGAAGAATCCGCCAGGAGCAAGGATGAAGATAAGAATCGGTTCAAGATGAAGTGCTGTGAGTACGTCTGCGTCGCCGAGATGGAATATCTCAGTAAGAGTTGTACCGTGGCCGAGAACCTTGAGTGTAAGGTTACCTGTACCGAAGAATTCACGGATTGCAGCCATAAGAGTAAGGGCTATTGTGAATCCTACACCCATGCCTATACCGTCGACAGCAGCAGGAAGAACAGGGTTCTTGTTTGCAAAAGCTTCGGCACGGCCGAGGATGATACAGTTAACAACGATAAGAGGAAGGTAAATTCCGAGGCTTGCGTCAAGTGACGGCGCAAATGCCTTTACCAGAAGCTGTACTATTGTTACGAAAGCGGCAATAATAACAACGTAGCAAGGAATTCTTACCTTTGAAGGAATTACCTTTCTGAGAGCTGAAATAACAATGTTCGAGCATACAAGAACTATTGTTGCAGCAATACCCATACCGATAGCATTTTCAATGGATGTTGAAACCGCAAGAGTAGGGCAGGTACCGAGTACGAGGCGGAGAACGGGGTTCTCAGCTATAAGGCCTTTGGTAAATTCATGACCAAGTGATTTCTTTTCAGCCATTAGTTTGCGCCTCCAATCTCTTCAAATTTTTCAACTGCAGCATTTACTGCGCTTGTAACAGCCTTAGATGTAATTGTTGCACTTGTGATTGCGTTTATCTTTCCGTCGGATGTATCTGCGGCTGCTTTCTCGTCTTTTACAACCTGAAGTATGCCGGATTCACCGACAAACTGAGCCTGCCATTTTGCCTTTCCGGCATTCTGACCGAGACCCGGGGTTTCGTTTGAAAGGTCGCCCGGAACGATACCGGTGATTTTTCCGTCAGTAGTAATACCGACTGTAACCGAAACAGCTCCGCCGTAGCCCTTTGATTCACCTACTGTGTTGAATACGTAGCCGACTGTTTCGCCGTTTGCGTCAACACCTTCATAGTAGTCAACGTTTCCGCCCTTTTTAACTTCCTTGAAGTCTTTTGCGTCAGGAAGAACTGCTACTCTTGCTTCTGCCTCTGCTTTTGCTGTCTGTTCCTGAATTTTTGCAAATGTAACATTGTTTACAACAGCAAGAAGGAGTGTGGCAACAAGGCAGATAATGAAGAGAGAAACGGTAGGAGTCAAAATATCTTTAGCATTCATTTTCATGATTTTGCTTCCTCCTTTTTCTCTTTTTTCTCTTTAACGTAGCCGAATACCTTAGGAGTTGTGAGCTTCTCAATCTGAGGTGTAAGGATGTTCATAAGGATGATTGAGAATGAAACACCTTCCGGAAGGCTTCCGAAGAGACGGATTACGCAGGTTATGAGAGCACAACCGATAGCGTAAACAACCTTACCCTTCTTTGTGATGGGTGATGTTGTATAGTCTGTAGCCATGAAGATAGCACCGATAAGAAGACCGCCGCCGAGGATTTCATAAGCTACAGCGCCCATGTCAAAGCGGAAAGCGATTGCCATGATAACGGCAACGGATCCTACATATATACACGGAATGATGGGGGAGATAACCTTACGGATGATAAGGTAAAGACCTCCGAGGATAAGAGCAAGAGCCGAAACTTCGCCGAGACAGCCGCTCGTTGTTCCGAGGAACATATCCATGAGAGTGGGAGCGCCTTCTGCGATTCCGCCCTTGAGTGAGATGAGACCCATGGGGGTTGCACCTGTTGCAGCGTCGATATCCCAGCCCATTCTGTTAAGCCCTGCAAATGCAGAAGCGGACATTCTTGCCGGGAAAGCTGACATAAGAACAATACGTGCAAGAAGAGCGGGGTTTACAAAGTTCTGACCGATTCCGCCGAACATCTGCTTTACTACTACGATTGCGATAACCGAGCCGAGAACAACAATCCAAAGAGGAATGTTTGACGGGAGGTTGTACGCAAGGAGAAGACCCGTAACTACAGCCGATAAGTCGCCTATAGTCTGTTCTCTCTTCATTGCTTTGCGTGATAAGAATTCAGCGAGCACACATGAAACCACAGCAGTGAGAATAACAAGAAGTGCCTTTATGCCGAAAATAAATATTGAAGCAACACCTGCAGGAAGAAGAGCGATTATAACGTCGAGCATAATTCCCGTGGTTGTTTCAGCGGAACGCACGTGAGGCGATGCGCTGACTGTAAGTTTATTTTTAAGTTCCATTATTTCGCACCTGCCTCTCTGATTACTGCTTTTGCAAGACGCATGTACTGAACGAGCGGTCTGCCTGACGGGCAAGCGTAAGCACAGCTTCCGCACTCCATACATGTCATTGCATTTGCTTCTATAAGTGCCTCTGCATCTCCAAGATGAGCACGTGTCTCTATCTTTGTAGGCATGAGGTTCATAGGACAGGCATCTACGCAGCGTCCGCAACGGATGCAAGCGCGTGTCGGTTTAACACGGATGTTGTCTGCCGCAAAAGCAAGAACAGCATTATTGTTTTTAAGAAGAGGTACGTCGATATCCGCAAGGGCCATACCCATCATAGGACCGCCGCTTATTACCTTATAAGGCTCAGCCTTGAAGCCTCCGCAGAATTCGATGATCTTTGAGATCTCCGTTCCGATAGGAACTCTTATGTTCTTCGGCTCTGCAATTGCCGAACCGTCAACAGTAAGGGAACGGCTAACAAGCGGTTTGCCTGTCTTTAAGTATCTTCCGAGGAAGGAAACAGAAGCGACGTTCATTACAACAACGCCTACGTCTGAGGGAAGCTTTCCCGGAGGAACACATCTGCCGGTTACTGACTGAATAAGAACTTTTTCAGCACCCTGCGGGTAACGCGACTTAAGCACAACAAGCTTTACGCTGTCGTCAAAGTCGGCATCGTCTGCAGCGACCTTCATAAGAGCCTTGAACGCATCGCTCTTGTTGTCCTCAATTGCGATGTAAACGTTCTTGAAGCCGAGGATTTCTTTTATGGTATAAACACCTGAAAGAACATCCCATGAGTTGTCGATACACTCTCTGTGGTCAACTGTGATAAAAGGTTCACACTCTGCGGCATTTATAATCAGAGTGTCCACACCGCTATCCTCTTTGAATCCGAGCTTAACGTGTGTGGGGAAGCCGGCACCGCCGAGTCCTACAAGTCCCGAAGCTCTTACGGCCTTCAGGAAGTCCTCGCGCGAATTGATCTCAGAAGCCTTTATGCTCTCGTCGAGAGTCATAAGACCGTCTGATTCAATGGTAACTGCCGGAACCATGTTTCCGTTGGCGAGCTTAACCGGACCTACAGCCGTAACCTTACCAGAAACAGAAGCGTGAATCGGAGCACTTACAAAAGCATCTGAGTCACCGATAACCTGGCCGACCTTAACTTCGTCGCCAACCTTAACGGTGGGTTCGCAAGGAGCACCGATATGCTGCTGCATGGGAAGGATTACACGCTCAGGTGTTGGAATACGGACGATTTCAAGAGCAGAGGTGTTCTTGTTGTGAGAAACTCGAACGCCGCCGTGTCCGTTTGCCACCGGGCTGAGTACGCCTTCAATTTTTTCGCTTGCCATTCATTCAACTCCTCAATGGACTTACATGTTGCTTTTGACAACACAGCCTATTATTGAAAATATATTAATAAGCGGAACAAAGAATTCATGTTATTAAGATATGTACTCCCTGTACCACTGATTAACCGAAAATTATTTGTGTTTTTAGATATGATTGGATTTGCTTCTGCATGAAGTTGCTCCAAATTCAATCGAATTTTTTCCTGTCGGCCAGTTTTGAATTTAGTCAGACTTTTTTGTTGGTTGGTCATTTTTGAATTTAACCAGGCTTTTTTGCTTGTTGGAAATTTTTGAATTTAGTCAGACTTTTTTGCTGGTTGGACATTTTTGAATTTAATCAGACCTCTTTTTTTGCTTGTCTGACTTTGAATTTATTTTAAAAAAGTTGCTTTGCTTTTCAAGTGCCGGCATGACAATTCTCAGAATTGTCCCGGTTACGGCGCCTGTGATGATTGCGAATAAAAGAAGCAATGGGCCGTAACCCCACACGAGGGCGGGAGTGCCGGAGATGACGCATGCGACAAGAAGCTGTCCTGCGTTGTGCGCCGCTGCCGACGCTATGGAAACACCGATGATACCGAACGGATTTTTCGGGAACTTCAAAACGGCAACCATGACAAGCGTCGACAGCACGCCGCCGCAGAGACTCATGAAAAAAGCCGTTGCGCCCCGTGTTATGCCGGCGAATACGCTTTTTACGAGAGTGATTCCGAGAGCCGGAAAAAGTCCCATGGTGCTTGCTGTGAACATGGTGACGATATTTGAAAAACCGGGCTTTGCTCCGGGAGGAAGCCCCGGTATGGCAGGTATGAAGTTTTCAAGAAGAGAAAGCACAAGTGCCTGCGCACTCAATATTCCGAGAAGAGCGATGTATCCGGTTTTCCCGGTTATTTTTTCTTTTGACATTACACGACCTCACCGGTGTATGTTTTTAATGAAAATAAGCTTAATAAGTAATGACGTCGGGTGCTTCGCCGTCCTTTTCTCCTTCAATCACCACAAGGGTTTTTGAGGGAAGACAGGCGGCTGTGTCTCCCGGCTTTGAAAGCTTGCCGGAGTTTACGCACAGCTTGTCGTGACACTCTGCGTGTGAGTAGTATATACAGCCGTTTTCAACTCTCAAGGTTGCCTTCGGGGTACAGTCAAGGTCAAAGTCATAGGGTTCCCTGACCGAGGATAAATCGATTTCCTTTACAACTCTTCCGTCTTTGTAGATAACAGCCTTTGCCTGTGCCTTGCTGAAATGCTTGGGGATGAGGAGCACGGCACACACAAGAAGGAGCAATACTATCAAAATAATGTCAGCCTTTTTTATAAACCTGTTCATGTAAAGACTCCTGTGCGAAACGGAATAAAAGAAAATCTGTATGCAGTATGTAAATCAATCGACAACCGTAAAGCCTGCTGCGGATTCCGGAAGTGTGAATTTATCTTTAAGACCGTCGGTGACGTATACTTTTTTGTCATGTGTTATGAAAACGGCCTCGGCATCGTACTTTTTCAGAAGATCAAGTGCTTTGTCTCCGTATCCCATGATAAATACGGCTGTTGAAAGCGCATCGGTGTCAATCCCCGAGCCTGAAACAACCGTGACTCCGGTTATGTTGCTCTCTGCCGGATAACCTGTTTTCGGATTCAGTATATGATGATAGGTTTTACCTTCATACGCAAAGGTCTTTTCGTAGTCTCCCGAGGTTGAGATACAAGTGCCACCGGGAAGATTTAAAACGCCCATATAGTCGTTTGAACTGCCGAAGGGGTCGCGGACAGCGACGTTATATGTGCCGTCCTTTCTCTCGGGATTCTTTCCGTAAAGAAGCACGGAACCGCCGACGGAGACTATGGCTCCGGATATATCCTTCTTTGTGGTGAGGTATTTTGCCACCTCGTCACACGCGAGACCCTTGCCGACTGCTCCGAGATCCAGCTCGTGACCTTTTGCCGTAAAAACGAAGTTGTTTTCGCCGAGGTAGTCTCTGCTGTAATCTACAAGGGAAAGCTGTTCTTTTATGGCGGAGTCCGGCGGCGGAGTGTGTGCAGCGGAATCAGCGTCAAAGTTCCAAAGATGAGAGACGGCCCCTATGCTTATGTCAAGCGCACCGTCCGAAGCTTTTCCTATCTCGAGAGCCCTGCGAATACAGTCGGCTGTAACCTTTGAAACCTGCGTTTTTCTGAGGTCTGTTCCCTCGGATTCATTTTCCGATGTGTTTATGTTGTAAACATCCGAGCCCTTAACGCGCCACGAGAGGTTTTCGTTTTCAAGCTTGTCGATTACGGAATCAATGTCCGAAAAAATGTCTGATGAGTTATCCTCACCGCTTAGATATACGGATTCGGAAACTACCGTTCCCATAAGTATGGTGGAGTGATCATACTTTGTTGTCTTTTGATTCACGGAAGAAGTACAACCGAAAAAAGACAAACAAAGAAGAACAGAAATGCCTGCCGTTCCTGCCTGCTTAAAGGTCTTTTTCATTTTGCAAAGCACCGCAGTCATCTCCGTTACACTGATAGTTGTAGTAATAAGACGCGGCAAAGGAAGTATGGAAGATGTTACTCTATACACCATGCCGGTCGTAATCCGTCGGTCTTATTATAATTTATTATTATAATAATTACATATATAATATGCGCCGCTGTTTCAATCACCACGTTATTATATATTCTTTATAAGTGTTTTTCAATATTGATACGCTTATTTTTGCGCTTAATCTTTGTCTTTTTTTTGACAATTTATATACTTTTTCGTCCTTTTTTTGAATAAATTTTTGAATAAAAAAAGAGCCCCCTGCG